>JAGCDD010000036.1 GCA_017651345.1 Bacteroidales bacterium
TCATCAAACTCGCCGACAAATGCCTTTCAGATTATGAAAAATGTTCATACGCCACACCGATTGTGGATTTTCCGTGGGGCAGTAATTCCGTGGCTGCAAACCAGGGCATTGTCCTTTTCACAGCCTACCGCATCTCCGGCAACACTAAATACATCGAGGCAGCCGAGGCAGACCTTCATTACCTCCTCGGGCGCAATCCGTTGGACTATTGTTATGTGACGGGATTTGGAGGAAACTCCGTAAAGGATGTCCACGACCGCCGCTGCGTCGCCGACGGCATAAAAAGCCCAATTCCGGGCTACCTCTGCGGCGGACCTAACGCAACCGCAAGGGGCGACATTGCAGACTCGCTCTATCTCTATAAAGCCCCCGCAATGCGCTATTGTGATGTAAACGGCAGCTACACCACAAACGAAATCGCCATAAACTGGAACTCCGCGCTGATTGGGTTGTTGTTTGACGTTAATGATTAAAATGCATTTGACTGACATTCATACACATTTCCCGCGTCCGGGCATACCGTCTGTAGTCGATGTGTCCGGGCGCGTGGATTTTATGGGGAGTGAACATGAATATTTCACGGCTGGTCTCCATCCTAAAAGCATCGCTCAAGATTGGGAGCAGGAACTGTCTGATATTGAGCGGCTGGCTTCATTGAGAGGATTTGTCGGGGTGGGGGAGTGCGGCTTGGACAAGTATGCGGAAGCTACGCGTGATTTGCAGATGGAAGTTTTCATGGCTCAACTCCTTTTGGCTCAGCGTATTATGAAGCCTGTCATAATCCACTGTGTGAGGTTGTATTCGGACGTGATGAGCCTCATCAAAAAGACAAATTTCAAATTCCCCGCCATTTTCCACGGTTACAATGGAAACCCCGAAACAACTTCTCAACTCCTGAAGTTGCCGAATGTCTATTTTTCGTTTTCCATTTCGGCGTTCTCCATGCCTGAAACCTCCGGCATGAAGTCCCTGCCGCTCATACCTCCTGAACGCCTTTTCACAGAGACAGACTGCGACCGCAGCGCGGATGTTGCGGAAGTCATTGAAAAAATAGCCACAATAAAAGGCATCACAGCCTCATCGTTACAAGAGACTGTGTATGAAAACTTTATGAAAATTGTCAGCGGTCGTTGACAAAATTATTTGGTTCTTTCCATGATTTGGAGATTGAAGGTTTCGGCGAATGTATGCTGTACGTCCTTCAATTTTGTTGCGGCTTCCTTTATTCTCGAATCGACGTCCTTGTAGCGTGATTCCCAGTCGATGCGGTCTTCGGGCTTGAACTCGTTTTCAGGCTTTTTGTAGAGCCTTACGAGGTACTCAAAGTCGGTTGTTGCGGCATTGAGGACTGTGAGGTATTCCAAGACTTCATTTTTGAGGTTTTCGCCGCCGACGATAGCCGTGATTTGGTTAACTTGGGTTCTGCTGTCGTCGATTTGGTTTGTGAGAGCCATAAGGGCGGCGTCCATCTTTTCCGGCACGTATGTGTCGAAAGATTCGAGGAGCTCGTCATATTTGATAACGACCGCCTTCTGCTGTTCCATGAGCATGTCGTTGTACATGCCCGCCTCTTTGGACGTAGGCCCGCAGGCGGAAAGCATTGCTGCCATGATCAACAACAATGCCGCTGATAGGAATTTTGTTGCTTTCATTTTGCTGACTTTTGTCTTTTTTGGTTGATTACATTGATGGCAGCGGAAATTTTAGCGTTTGCGTCCGCCATCTTTTTGTCCACATTTGTTGAAATGGCGTCCCACTGTGTGCGGAGTTCGTCAGTGAAGTCCGAGTCTGGGATTTTGTAGATTCTGACCTGCTCCCTGGCTTCCGAGGATGCGATTTTGCGCATTGTTCCCGCCTTTTCGATGAGTGCATCGCTGAGTTCCTTACATTCGCCTTCGATTTTCATCGAGCGCAGGCTATCCGCCGCCTTTTCGATATAGACGATCATGCCTTCGAGTGCGCGGTCCATCTCTATCGGCTGGAAGGTTTCATAGCTCTGTTTCAGCTGGTTAAAAACGCTGTCCATGCCTTTGTTTATAGACATGAGCGACGTCGTGGTAGCCTTCACTTGCTCCTCCGACTGCTTTGTGTTACAGCTGACGACGCCCGCCATGAGCATCGCCGCCGTAAGAATTGATATTGCAGATTTGTACATTTAATTTTTGTGTTTTAGCTTGTTTTCGGTGGCAAAGATAAATAAAATTTTTACAAAATTCATTGCGGGATGCTGTTATTTTTTCTTCATGTCCTGGTAGAGGAATATGAGTATTGCAACGCAAATGATTAACAGTATGGATTTTGTGCCGAATAATCCTGAAGAAATATTGGTCTGTTTGATGAGGGTTTCTATGTCGTTGCCCGCTACAAGGATATTTGTTCCGTTGTAGCCGAGTTTTGCGTGGTTTTTGCCAAGTTCGGCTATGAATGTGAATTGCATTGAGGGCTGTACATATTCGTATTCGTATTTGTATTTGTCCTCTGTTATTTCATCGGTGGCGAAGTTATAGAATGAAGTTCTGCTGCGACTAAAGCCTTCGAGTTCGATGGCCTTGTCCATGAAGATTTTGCCACATTCTTTTAATTCGCTTTCATGTTTCCACTCGTATGAATAATTCGTTACGCCATTTTTCTTCTTATCTTGTTTCCATTTGTACTTGTTGGCCTTGATATAAAGGAATTCTCCGTCACGTTTTTTCATTGGGTCCTTGACGGATTCATATCTCTCAAACTTATGTCCGACAAATAGGTACGCCTTGGTTTCAGGGGCTTGGATTGCTTCATGGATTGACTCTTCCGAATAGAGTTGAGGCAGTTGCCTGATGATTTCGGAGCGTTCTTCGTTCTTATTTTGGTCATACATGTAGGCGACTCCGCATCCGCCTATGCAACAAAAAAATATCACCAAAAGGATGATGTTGCGTGTTTCTTTGAGTTTTGCGAAATTCATGGTTGTGAAATTTTATTTGAGTTTTGTTCAGGGTGCTAAGGTAACAATTGTTTTTTGAATGGCAAAATTTTGAGGAAAAGTTGCGCGAAAAATTTGGCGATGTTGAAAAATGGTTGTAACTTTGTAAATTGAGAAAAATTCGTTTTCGCCTATGGATCCCGAAGCAAAAGCAAGACAGGTAATCGACCAAAAACTCGCCGAGGCGGGTTGGACGCTGCAAGACAAAAAGGACATCGACCTTTTTGCCTCGTTGGGTGTGGCTGTGCGTGAGTTTGAGACAACCGACGGCCACGAGGTGGATTATGCCTTGTTTATCGACAGCACGCCAGTGGGAATCATTGAGGCTAAGGAAGACAACAAGGGGTATCTACTCGCTACCGAAGCCGCCGAACAAAATGCAGAATATGTGAAATCAGGTCTCAAAAACCACGAAGACGAGAAAGACCAACTGCGTTTTATCTACGAGGCTACAAGTCAGGTAACGCATTTTACCGATATGAAAGACCCCGAACCAAGGGTAAGGAAAATTTTCCAATTTCACCGCCCCGAAACCCTCAAAGCCCTCATCGACGAATACGAACGCGAGGGCAAGACCCTAAGGGGACGGCTCACAAATTTTCCCGTTCTGCCTGAGGAGGGTTTTAGGAAATGCCAAATAACGGCGGTAAACAATCTCGAAAAATCTTTCGGCGAAAACCGTCCCCGTGCTCTCGTGCAAATGGCAACAGGCGCAGGCAAAACTTTTACTGCCATCACCAACTGTTACCGTCTGTTGAAGTTTGCTAAGGCAAAACGTATACTTTTTCTCGTTGACACTCGGCAACTTGGCGAACAAGCCGAAACCGAATACAAAAACTACAAACCTTACGATTCTGCCGAAAAACTCAAAGACCTTTATAATATAGTTAGAATCCAATCGTCGTATATTCCGCAAGATACTCAAATCTGCATCAGTACGGTGCAAAGGCTTTATATGATGCTCTCCAACGAAATCGAAAACGCTACCGACAGCATCGACAACGACGAAGAATCATACAAAACCACGCCTACCAAAAAAGAATTGCAGTACAACAAGGACTATCCACCCGAATTTTTTGATTTTATAATCATCGACGAGTGCCACCGCTCAATTTATAACGTTTGGAGGCAGGTATTGGAATATTTCGACGCATTTTTGGTGGGTCTTACAGCCACGCCAAGCAAATACACTTACGCATTTTTTGACCAAAACGTTGTAAGCGAATACACTCACGCTCAGGCTGTTGACGACGGAGTTAATGTGGGTGCGCTCGGCACTTATTATATCGAAACTCAAATCACCCAAAACGGCGGCACTGTGGAGCGCGACCTTCAACAGCAACTCGAAATCCGCGACAAGCGCACACGCCGTCAACGATGGGAAACCGCCGACCAAGACGTGGACTACACTCCGGCAGAACTCGACAAAAAGGTAGTAAGTCCGTCGCAAATTCAAACGGTAATCGAAGCACTCCGCGACAACTGGCAAAAATGGGAGCATTTCAAAATGCGCACCGAAATTCCCAAGACCCTTATTTTTGCAAAAGACGACAGCCATGCCGACGACATTGTAAAAACCACACGTTTAGTATTTGGCAAAGGCAACGACTTCTGCAAAAAGGTTACATACAAAAGCGAGGAAGAAGACGGCTCGGTGCTCTACGATTTTCGCAACGAGTACAATCCCCGCATTGCCGTCACCGTCAACAAAATAGCCACAGGCACCGACGTTAAGGCAATAGAGATTCTCGTATTTATGCGCGACATCCGCAGCGAAAACTATTACGAACAGATGCTCGGACGCGCCCGCCGCACTATGAGCCGCGACGAACTTGTAAAATGCACCCCCGACGCCGTTTGCGACAAACTCGGATACGTGGTGGTGGACGCTGTGGGCGTTACTAAGTCGCCAAAGACCAACGGCAACAAAAAATGTGGCGGCGACACTAAACCATCAGTTGGATTCAAGGCTTTGATGAATGGCATTGCGCAGGGCGACTACACCGATCAAACCCTCACTACCGCCGGCACAAGGCTCGAACACCTTGTAAAAGTGATGACGCCCGCCGAGCACAAAAACTTTGAGCAACTTACCAATGGCAAAAAACTCTCCGACATTGCCGCCGCGCTCAAACACGTGCACGACGAAGACGAAGTTTTGACTCAATGCAAATCGCAAAATCCTGATTTCGACCTCATTGCGCCAACCGAGCAAGATAAAATCCGCCGTCAAATAATAAAAGAACGCGCCAAAAAAGCAGTCCGCGAAATATCAGACCCTAAGGTGCGCGAATTTCTTTTCAAGATAACCAACTCCAACGACCAAACCATCGACCCCGCAATCGACAAAATATTAAACCAAGGGTTCGATACCGACGTACAACAAAACAAAGAAAAAATCCGCACCCTGTTCAAAGACTTTATCGACAAGGAAAAAGACGAAATTACAGCCCTGCAAATTATTTACAATCAGGACTATAAAAACCGCAGCCTTACCGAGGCGATGATAAAAGAACTCTACGAAAAAATGACATTCTACAACTCGTCGCTAAAAAAAGAGATGCTCTTTGCGGCTTACGGCGAAATGACACAGAAAAAATCGGTGCTGAAACAACTCACCGACATCATACAAATCATCAAATACGAGTGGGGAATGGTTTCTGAAATTTCGCCATTTGCCGACCTTGTGCGCAAAAACTACAAAAACTGGATATTTTTGCAAAACAACAACAAGCAGGTGAAATTTACTCCCGAACAAAACCAATGGCTTGAACTCATAAGAGACTACATAGCCATCAACGCCGGAATAACTCCCGCAGATATGCGAAGCGGCAAATTCCTCGAAATGGGCGGCGGAGCCAAGTTTGCTAAACTTTTCGGCTCTAAGGCCAACGCTATTTTAACAGAACTTAATTACACATTACAAGCGGCATAACAAAATGGCTGACAATTCATTAAACATCAACAACAAAATATGGAACATCGCCGGTGTGCTTATGGACGACGGTGTGTCTAACAGCGATTATTTAGAGCAGATAACATTCCTTCTGTTTCTCAAAATGATCGACGAAAACAAAAAAGCAGGCGCATTTGCCAACTTCGACGACATTCCACTGCCCGAAGGGTATTCGTGGGACTTGCTAAAATCCAAATCGGGCGAACCGCTTACCAAGCATTACCAAGAAATGCTCACAGCATTCTCCGAAGAAAAAGGAATGTTAGGCGAAATCTACCGCAAGGCTCAAAACAAGATTCAAACCCCCGCCCGCCTCAAAAAGGTGATTGATATGATAGACTCCGTATCGTGGAACGAGCAGAGCGAAGACGTAAAAGGTGAAATCTACGAAGGCCTACTTGCCAAAATTGCACAAGACACCAAATCGGGCGCAGGGCAGTATTTTACCCCGCGAGCATTAATCAATGTAATAGTAAAATGTGCCGACCCAAAACCCGGGAAATACATCTCCGACCCTTGTTGCGGCAGTGGTGGTTTTCTTTTGGCGGCAAAAAAATACATCACCGACAATTACAACCTTTCGGGCGACGAACAAAAACAACTGCAAACCAAACTCATCAAAGGCAACGAAATTGTGCCCAACACATACCGGCTCTGCCTTATGAACTTGCTATTGCACGGCATCGGCGAAATGGGCGGCGAAAGTCCCATCAAGTGCAAAGATTCGCTTGCCACCACTCCCACAGCCGACGAACTCTCCGACTTTGTGCTTACAAACCCGCCATTCGGCAAAAAGACATCAGAAGCCGTGGAAAAAAAGGTTACAAACAAAGAGACCGGCGAGGAAGAAACCAAGATAGACCGCAAAGCCGAAGTGTATAGCCGCACAGATTTTATTGTGCAAACCACCAACAAGCAACTCAACTTTTTGCAGCACATAAAATCGATGCTCAAAATCGGCGGCACGGCGGCAGTGGTATTGCCCGACAATGTGCTCTTTGAAGGCGGCGCGGGCGAAAACATACGCAAAAACATCCTCAAAACCTGCGACCTCCATACAATACTCCGCCTGCCCACAGGATTGTTTTATGCGCAGGGCGTAAAGGCAAACGTACTCTTTTTTGAGAAAAAAGAAGCCTCCGAGCGTCCCCACACATCCGAAGTTTGGATCTACGACTACCGCACCGGCATAAAACACACCCTGAAACAAAACCCGTTGCAAGAGAGCGACTTACAGGATTTTATAAATTGCTACAATCCCAAAAACCGCCATCAACGCACCGAAACCTACAACGCCGAAACCAACCCCGAAGGACGTTGGCGCAAGTTTACCTACGACGAAATCGTATCACGCGACAAGACATCGCTCGACATCACGTGGATTAAGCAAGGCGGCGACAGCGAAGACACCCCGCTCTCCGAACTCTTAGAGCAGATACAGCAAAAATCCCAAAACATCTCTCAGGCAGCCAACAAACTGAGCGAGTTGCTAAAGGAGATAGAATAATGATAAAAAAAGTCAACGACTCGTTGACCAAATTCGTCAGCAACTTGCTGACGAATTTGTAATGCCTAAATACTGTCGTAGAAACGTGCTAATTTAGAATCATTTTTTGGGGGTGAAACACGGAAGACACGGAATACACAGAAATACATTTATAAGTTAAATGTCAAATAAAAATCGCAAAAATACAAGTATTTTTACGATGAGGAAAACACAGAAATCCTTTTGAAATCAAATTCAGTGTTTTCCGTTTATAAAAAATGACTTGTTATTTTTTATAATTCGTGATTTTACTAATTCCGTGATTTCTGTGTTTTCCGTGTTTAAAAACATTTGCGTATTTTGATTTGTTTTGTTATCTTTGCTGCACAAAGCATAATAACAGGAAGTTATGACGAAAAAAAACGATATATTACAGCCTCGTATGGTAAAATCGCACGACATTCACCTTGACGAAGCATACGCCCAATGGATTGCCGAGTTGAAACACCGCTATCGCGCAGCCCAAATCAAAGCATCTGTAAAAGTTAATGCTGACAAATTGCTGTACAATTGGCAACTTGGACGTGATTTGGTGCAAAAGAAAGCCGAAGAACGATGGGGCGCGGGCGTGGTGGAGCAAGTAAGTCTTGATATGCAACGCGAATTTCCCGAAAGCACCAATTTTTCCACGCGGAATCTTTGGTATATGAAGCAGTGGTATCTGTTTTATAGCGGGCAAAGCGAAAAACTGAAACTACTCGTTTCAGAAATTGAAACACGCTACAATTATAGCGGCAAACTACAACAAATATGCTCAAATTCAGATGATTACGAAAAACTGAAACGGGCAGTTTCAGTTTTTCCGCTGCCCTTTGCCTTTATGTCGTGGAGCCATCAAGTGCGCATCGTGCAACATTCAAAAACCTTGGAAGAAGCATTGTTTTACATCAACTACACCATTCAAGAAGGCGTGAGCCGCGACATTTTGTCAAGACTGATGTCCGACGATTTGTACCATAACCAACCCGATGCGTTAAACAATTTTCCCGAACACCTCACTGAAAATCAGTCGCTGTTGGCGCAGGAGGTTGTAAAAGAAAACTACGATTTTGGATTTGCAACCGTAAGCAAAAAAACATACGACGAAAAAGAATTGGAAGAAGCCCTATGCAAAAGCATTGCCGACCTGTTGCTCGAACTTGGCACCGGCTTTGCCTTTGTGGGACGACAAAAAGAAATACTTGTAGGCGGACGCACCCGCAAAATTGATTTGTTGTTTTATCACATACGGTTGCATTGCTATATCGTATGCGAGTTGAAGGCACGTCCGTTTGAACCGGAATTTGCCGGCAAACTCAATTACTACGTCAATGCTGTGGACGATGTATTGAAGCAGCCGGAAGACAATCCTACTATCGGACTCCTGATATGTTCAAACTTGAATACCGCTGATGTCAAGTGGTCGTTCAGAGGAATTAACACCCCTATGGGCGTTGCAACATACAACAACGTAAAAATCAAGGACGCACTTCCAACGCAAGAACAATTGGAAGAACGCATCAGAATTTTGCAAAAAGAAATACAAGAGTCTAAACAACAATGACTTATAAAACTGAAACAAGTTGTTTCAGTTTTTATAACGTGCGAAAAAAAATCATTATGAACACAAAACTTCTAAAACAACGCATCCTTGACCTCGCAATCCACGGTCGCCTCGTGCCGGGTTGTAATTTGTCGCAATGGAAAACCGTATCGTTAGGAGATGTTGCGGAATCCATTTCGTATGGTGTTAGTGAATCGGCAAAAGCAAATGGGAAATATAAATTACTCAGAATTACAGATATACAAAATAATTCTGTTAATTGGGATGATGTTCCATATACGGATTTTGATGAAAAAAAAGTAAAAAAATATCTGTTAGAAAAAAATGATATTTTGTTTGCGAGAACAGGAGCAACTGTTGGTAAATCATATTTGGTAAATGATTGTCCCGACAACACAATTTATGCATCCTATTTGATTAGAGTTCGTTTTTTGGATGTGGTGGAGGCTCAATACATTAAGTATTTTTTTGAATCACCAATGTATTGGTCTCAAATCATTGATAATTCTGTCGGAACGGGACAACCGAATTGCAACGGCACAAAATTGTCTTCTTTGCAAATCCCTCTTCCCCCTCTCGCTGAGCAGCAACGCATCGTATCCGCCATCGAAAAATGGTTTTCGTTGATAGACGAAATTGAAACCAACAAAGAATCGTTGCAAGCCGCCATCAAGCAGACCAAGAGCAAGGTCTTGGATTTGGCTATAAAAGGGAAATTGGTGAAGAAAACCGATGAATGGAAAATGGTAACGCTTGGGGAGATTTTTTCCCACACAACCGGCAAAGCACTAAAAAAATCTAATTCTAATGGTACACTGAGGAAATATATTACTACCTCAAATTTGTATTGGAATAGTTTTGACTTGTCGGAAGTTCGTTCGATGTATTTTACAGATGAAGAATTGGATAAATGTACTGCAAAAAAAGGAGATTTGCTTGTTTGCAATGGTGGAGATGTAGGTAGAGCCGCCATTTGGAATTGTGATTATGATATTTGCCTTCAAAATCACATTTCAAAATTACGCCCGAAATCCTCGGAAATCAACAATAAATTTTACTTGTATGTTTTGTGGATCAAAAAAATAAAAGGGGATTTGAATGGAAAAGGCGTTGGAATAACATCTCTATCGGCAAAAGATTTGCTTTCTTTGTCAGTCCCCCTTCCGCCGCTTGCGGAGCAAACCCGCATAGTGAGCAAAATAGAGGAGGTATTTGCGTTGTTGGACGAAATAGAGCGAGAGTTGGAGTAAGTTTTTTGCAAGAATACGGCGTTATATTTGCAAAAAAATGGAAAAAAGTTGCAAAAAAATTTGGATGGTACGAAAAATGTATCTATATTTGCAGCGTTGAAACATTTTCTAGTGTTTCGGCTAATCCGGTACTTGCCGCGTGGGAGTAAGACTGAACCGCCCCTGCTCCAAATTGAAAACCAACCAACCCCGGGACGGTTGGTTTTTTTATTTGCCGTATTCCTGACTGAATAATTGAACAAATGCTTTTTTCTTCGCGTATGACCTTTTGATTGAAAATGTCTGTTTCCCCTTGAAAATCAACACTTCCGCTGCGTCAGGATTAACCTCAAAGTATCTTTTTATTTGAAACGCCAATAGTCGTGAGTTATATTGGGTGTTCATATTCAGCAAAACGTGGTTGGTCTGTCCGATAGACTCCACCAAGCGATTGAGGACGGATGTCTTGCCTTGAATTGTTTTGACGTCGTACATACGGAACAATCCTTTGCGCTCCAAAATTACATCGGCTGTGCGGATTAGTTTCGGATTTGGAAGGATAAAAACACGGTATCCGCGCTCAACAGCCTTTCTTGCGGCGTTGAGCAACGCTTCAAAATCATCGTCTGTTTCGCTCTCGGCGGAGTAAATGTCAGTTTCGCCGGGTACAAGCACAAACTCTTTGCGCAACGTTATGTTCTCTAACTGTTGCGTGAACTCCGCGCCATGCAAAATATGCAATTTAGCAAGTTCAAAGGCGATGCCCTCCATATATTCTTTTAGACTCATATCGGCTGCAAATTTACTATTTTTATCCGATTTTCCACCCTCCATCCGCCTCATCTCCACCAAAAAATATTGAGTGTACTTCTTACAATATTTACAAATCGTTAATTCTCAATACATTACCAATTCAAAAAATTTTTGAAAAAAAGTTGCTAAAAATTAGGCTGTTAAAAAAAATGATTGTAATTTTACACTCAAAATTATATAGTAAAAATTCAAACACACAGCAATGAACAAATCGCAATTTAAATTAATGTTAAGCGGTTGTTTGATGTCGGCGGCGTTGCTTGCCTCGTGCGGCGGCGGCACCTCCAACAATCAGGCTAATGCAGCCGCTGGAAAGGACACATGCAACAAGGAGCAATGTAAAAAAGAGTTCTGCAATGGCATCAAGGCCGCTGATTTCGACGCTACTATCGACGGCAAGAAAACTGGCCTCTACACCCTCAAAAACGCTAAGGGTACTCAGGTTCAAATCACAAACCTCGGTGGACGCATCGTTTCTATCGTATTGAACGACAAGAACGGCGAGCCAAAGGACGTCGTCCTCGGTTTTGACAAGGTGACCACCTACGCCGACTCCGTAAACCATCCCTCTGACTTCGGCGCGTCCATCGGCCGCTATGCCAACCGCATCAACAAGGGCAAGATTGTCTGCGACAAGAAGACCATCCAACTCCCTCTCAACAACTTTGGTCACTGCCTCCACGGCGGTCCCAACGGTTGGCAGTACAAGGTTTATGACGTCGTATCGAGCAGCGACAAGGAACTCGTTCTCCTTATGGACAGCCCCGACGGCGATATGAACTTCCCCGGCAATGTGAAGGCCACCGTCAAGTTTACCCTCGACGACAACAACGTCATCACCATCGACTACTCCGCCACCACGGACAAGCAGACTGTCATCAATATGACCAACCACAGTTACTTCAACCTCAACGGCGATCCCACAAAGCCCATCAACAACCACCTCATCTACGTCAACGCTGACAACTACACCCCCGTGGACGCAACCTACATGCCCACAGGCAAGATTGAGAGCGTGAAGGGCCTTGCATTCGACTGCACCACCGAGGCTGAAATTGGCGAGCGCATCACCAACAACGACGCCGCACATCAGCAAATCAA
>JAGCDD010000455.1 GCA_017651345.1 Bacteroidales bacterium
CTGAGTTGCTCTTTTTCTCTTTCTCTGCCGATGATAGTTTGAGTGTCCATTTAATATTATTTTTCGCAAATATAAAAATAATTTGGTAAAATAACTCGAAAATGTACTTTTTTATGGTAAAAAAATGACAAAAAGTACATTTTAAAGATTCAATAAGGTATACCTTTTAAAATAAATGATTGACAATCAAACTCTTTTCATAATATAGCGAAATTGCAAACTCTACGCCACCTCAGCATTCAGCGCATTGGTAACCGCTGTGCGAATAGTGCTTTCGATAACGCTTTTGAAAGGCATAGCGAAAAATGGGATTTTGCCTTCGAGGGTAACGTCGTGCTCGTTAACGTCGATATGACCGCTGAGTTGCATACCGCTAAATTTGCACTGATAGTCGCCCGAGTTGCCGTTCCATTCCTCTGTGAGATCGGTAACCTTGTCGCCGTGTTCTTGCTTCATCTGTTCAAAAAAATGGCGCATCTTTGCCAACGCCACATCCTGCGTAAATTGGTGATCTACTTTTACTTCCATTGCTTGATAGGTATTAATTGTTTTGGCAAAGGTATGAAATTAATTCGATAATAACTAATACTTAGTAATTCCGTTGTTCTAAATAATTTATTTAATTAGTTTAATATCGTCTATTTTTGATATATATTTCTCTAAATCGCTCTTTTTAAACGGTTTGCCGTGAGCAGGATAGATGGTTTCGCAGTCGGTATTGATGATTTTTAGCCACGACTGTCGGTATGCCTCCACATCCTCTATCCAAATGATAAACCTATTGATACTTGGAAAATTGTTCATAGCAGCATCACCGCAAAACATTATCTTTCTGTATTTTAGCGAAATATGGTCGGCGGTATGTCCCGGAGTGTTGATAATGGAGAACGGCAGTTGGTTCTTTATCTCTTCAAACCTATCGCTGTTGGTGGTAATCAGACGGTTATAAAACTCCTTTTGCAACGGTTTGAAATTGCTCGCCCCACCAAACAGCGACAAAATTTTACAAAACCTGTACGCCCGTTTGTTTGGGTATCCGCCCTCCTCACTGTTGCTTCCCGCTTTGAGAAACTCCACCGCCAACGGATGCAGCACCACTTCGGCGGGAGTTATCGACAGCACCTCGTTGATAAATCCTGCGTGGTCGTCGTGAGCGTGGGTAAGCATTATATATTTGATTTCCTGAGGGTTGATATCGAATTTTTTAATTTTTTTCAAAAACCTCTTAAATCCCGTATCATACCCCGTATCAATAAGCGCATACCCATCGTCGATTTTCACTAAGTAGTTGTTCACCACCCTGTTACCAAGGTTAATAATATCAGATTCCATAAAGATGAATGGTTTGGTTTTGGGAAACAAAGATAGGGAAAAAGGCGTGGAATTGGTGATAATTATCCCAAAAAAATCCCTTACCTTTGTCCTAAGTATTAATCACGAACCAAATTTTGCAAATAGTCAATTAATTATGCACACCAAACGAGGATATATACCCACCGACGAACAGAGTTTTTCTCCCGAGGCGGTGGAGAAAATGCGGACGGCTTCGCGCCACGTATGTTATCTTATCAACGAGGGGTACGACCTGCAAATGGCTTCTACTTTTGTGGGAAACCATTTTGCGCTGTCGGAACGTCAGAGACTTGCCGTGGTCCGCAGCATTGCCACCGACGAGCAGTTGCAACTCCGCAAGGACAAGGAAATATCATATGTGGCGGGTGGCGAGGTTTGGATCGACGGATTCAATTTGATTATTACTTTGGAGGTAATGCTCAGTAAATCAATACTTTTTGAGTGTATGGACGGCACTATTCGCGATTTCGCATCGTTGCGCGGCACATATCGGATTATCGACGAAACTTCTGCCTCAATCAAAATGCTTTTCGACACTCTTGGAGCAATGAATGTGGCAAAGGTAAACATACTTTTAGACGAGCCTGTATCCAATTCGGGACGATTAAAAGTGCTAATTGCCGAAATCGCCGAAAATTACAACTTTGCTTTGGACATTCAATTGCTCAAAGCCGTTGACAGCGCCCTATGGTCAAAATCCAATGTAATAACCTCAGATTCAATAATCTTAGACCATTGTGTCAGTTGGGTAAACTTGATGAGGCAATGCGTGAAAGGAAGAGAAGTAGAGATGTTGAAGGTGTGGTAAAACTCCTCCCCTCCCCTACTCTAACTCATTGTTTTCAAAGTACTTTTGTAGCCAATCGGCGAAGTGGATGAGGCGGTCACGGGTCATATTGGGGATATATTCCTGAATATCATCGTATTGTGCATTGAGAACAAAATAGAGATATTCATCTATCATGTTGTCTTTGAGCATATTGTCGAAAAACTTGACGTAAAAATCCTCATAAAAACCATTGCGCTCGGTAATGCTCTCCGATACATCTTTTAGGAGCGATTTTAGATTTTTGATAAACGGTTCGGCTGGCGGAAGTATTTGGTTTTGAGGTATTTGTATTTTTTGTAAACCATTGATAAACAGCAACGACGAAATCAAATCTTCATCTTTTGGGTCGGCTTGTTTGGCGGTTTTTTGAGCAATGATGCGGTCGGCGTCGTTGACATTCATTATTGTAGTCAATTTATTGATAGCCAATGCTGTACGTGCGCTTTTGGGCTCGGTGAGCATAAAGAAACAATATGCAAGTGCGCTGTGGATGTAGAGTTCATCGTTGTAGAGAGTTTGGGCAAGGTCGAAATGAAGATCTGCACCAAAATTATATCGCTTAATAGCCTCGATATAAGATAGATACGCCTCATTATTTTTTTTCTCGTCGGTGAAACTCTTTGCCTTGCAATAATGCGGCAGATATTCGTTGGGGAATTTTTGGGCAGCTCGGTCGTAGGCTTTGCGCTCTTCGACGTATTTTTTGCTGATATTCAAGCATTTGCCTAAAATTACAGAAGCGTGGAGCGAATAATCTGAATTCATATCCATCACGCTTTGAGCATATTTTTGTGCTTTGGCGTAATCTTTGAGTTTAAAATAATTGACTGAAAGATTGTAACTTACAAGGTCTTTCATATAATCTTTTTGCAAGAGAGTAATCAGTTTGTCGTTGCTCTCTTTAAACTTGCCTTCGTCGGAGAGATTAACGGCTATTTTTAGAGTTGAAGCGAGGTTTTCTTGTTCTTGGCATAAAGTTTTTCCCGCCATAGCGAAAAGAATGATTATAAGTAATATTTTGCGCATTATTTTATGTATTTGTTTAACTGTTCGGTTAATGAATATGGGTCGGTAAGATGGATAGTGTTGAAGCCGAGTTTTTTGGCGGTAGCGATATTGTCGTCGCGGTCGTCGATGTAGAGTGTTTCGGCAGGATTCATTCCCGAATCGTTGATAACATACTGAAAACAGTTTTCAAATGGTTTTGCAAAATGTATTTCGTTTGAGTAATAACGCTTTACGAATAAACCCACGGGCCATTGTGCGAGTTTTTCTACATAATTAACGTGAATTTCGTTTATGTTGCTGAGTACGTAGAGGTTGTATCCGCTATCTTTTAGTTTTTGGAGCAAAATCCTGTTTTCGTCGGGGTAGCAGAGAATCATTGCATTCCAACAGTTGTCGAATGTTTCGTCGTCCATATTGGTGTTGAAAACATTATTGCAGAAAGCACGATACTCAGCCGAAGTGCAAGTGCCTGTGGTATAGCGATATGCGATGTCGGTTTCGTCGCAAAGTTTCTTTTCAAAAGTTTCGGCAGCATCCTTGGCGCCGTTGCGCTCGTAGGCATCAGTTGTGGCACTTATTGAGAGAGGAAAAAGCACTCCTCCGAGGTCGAACATTATGTTTTTCAAATTATTAATGTTGCTCATAAAAAAATTGTTTAAAAATATTTTTTATCTTGTATTTATTATTTACTTTTGCACTCGCAAACGTTAGTTAAAACGTTGGACCCATAGCTCAGTTGGTTAGAGCATCTGACTCATAATCAGGGGGTCCTAGGTTCAAGCCCTAGTGGGTCCACAAGCCGGTTGAAATTTTTCAATCGGTTTTTTTTATACAATAATAATCCTATCCAAATTGGCAGCGATGGTTTTGCGAATTTCGTTCAATTGTTTAATCTGACCGAGCACCTCCATCTGC
>JAGCDD010000456.1 GCA_017651345.1 Bacteroidales bacterium
CTATAGGAATTGTAGACGACAACGCTAACATATTAGCTGAAATTTCGTTCCCCACTTCTGGCTATCCAGTATTTGAAGAATACGTTTCAAATATCAGCAACACTATAAAAGACCTTTTGTCTAAGGCTGGTAGCGGATTAGAACTTCGTGGTATTGGCGTAGGCGCTCCCAACGGCAACTATTACGAGGGCACTATCGAAAAAGCTCCCAATCTTCCTTGGAAAGACACTGTATATTTAGCTCGCGAAATTCAAAAATATTTTTCGTGCAAGGTGGTGGTTACCAACGATGCCAAAGCTGCCACTATCGGCGAGATGGTTTACGGCGGTGCAAAAGGAATGAAAAACTTTGTGATGATCACCCTCGGCACAGGTCTTGGCAGCGGTATTGTTGCCAACGGACAATTAATATATGGTGCTGACGGTTTTGCTGGCGAATACGGACACAGCATTGCCATCGAAAACGGCCGTCAATGTGGTTGTGGTCGTCGAGGATGCTTAGAAACCTACTGCTCAGCTACCGGCATCAAACGCACAGTTTACGAATTGCTTGCTTCTGAGCGCGACGAATCAAAAATGCGTTCGATACCTTTTGAAACTCTCACAAGTAAAGATATTTACGATTTTGCAAAACAAGGCGACAAAATTGCTTTAAAGGCTTTTGACTTTACGGCAGAAATACTCGGCAAAAAACTCGCCGACCTTGCTACAATTCTTAGTCCCGAGGCAGTGTTCCTTTTTGGAGGACTCGCACTTGCCAAAGACCTTATTGTAGAACCCACTCAAAAGTATATGGAACAGAATCTTCTGCCTGTATACCGTGGCAAAATCAAGGTACTTCCGTCGGCATTGCTCGGCACCAATATTGCTGTGCTGGGTGCAGCCGCTCTCGTGCATTAACACCTTAATATTGTAACACCTAAAAAACCTAACCCACATGAAAGCAGACAAAGTAACCGTAGTATCGGGACAAGAGGGCGACGAAACCGTCCTCGTGCTAAAAAAGAAGAAATTTCCGTGGTGGATTTTATTGCTGCTGCTGCCACTTTTGCTACTTATCCCCATAAGCCGCACGGTGCGTTTACAGATTGTTCAACAAAACACTCTTAAACCAGTAACCAACACTACTACAGAATTCTACTATCCCGAAATTGGCTCATTTGGTACCAAAGTGTACGTTACACAAAAAAAAGACACCGACAACGAAGGCAAGGTAATTTACGAAGGTATTTCAGAACCTTTGTGGTATTTTTTGTTCGACAAGTTTATCGGACACACTGCCAAAGTTACGGTTCACGGAGGCTGTCTTTCGGGCGACGGTATGGAATATCCGTATCACGAGTTTCCCCGCTTCACTTTCAAGCAGATAGAGATTCCCGAACAGGAGATTTCCGTGCCTGTTACAGTAATTGATGCCGACACCAAAGAACCTATCGACAACGCCAAGGTAGAGATTATCAAAACTATCGAAGGCAACACCACAGTTGATTCGCTATTTACCGATAGCACCGGCATCATAATGCTCAACTCATCGCTTTGTGCTCAAATCAAACTTATAGGTTACAAAGAGGGTTACGAAAACGATACTCTCGAAGGAGGTGCCGACGCTATTGCGCAGCTAAACGACACATCGCGCGTATTGCGTTTAAAACCAATTTTCCAAGGCGAAGGCGGTGACTTGCGTTTCAACTTGCAATGGTACTCCAAAACCGACCTCGACCTCCACGTAGTTGACCCATGTGGACACGAGATTTTCTACGAACGCCGTCAATTTACATGTGGCGACGGTGAAGGCACTCTCGACGTGGATGCCAATGCAAAATACAACAACCGTCCTTACACATTTACCACCGAACCGCAAGAAAACATTTTCTTTGTGGCTCCGTCAAAAGGCGCATACAAGGTTAAGGTAATGTGCTTTGAAAAACGCGGCAACACTCTCGCCGAAGAGGAGTTTAACGTTACAATTATTGATCGCAAAGGTCATCGACAGGACTTTTCGGGCAAGGTTAAGCACCGCCAAACCGTTACAGTTACAACATACACAGTAGAATAACCAACTTAAAAACAATAAATAATGGGTAGTACTAACAAAGCAACCGTTGTTTCGGGCGAAGAAGATTCCGAAATAACACTCGTATTAAAGAAAAAGAAATTTCCGTGGTGGATTTTCCTATTCTTGCTCCTTTTTGTTTTTATACTTCCAATAGGACGCACCGTAAGGATTCACCTCAGCGAAAAGCAAACCGGACTTTCAATAGCCGCAGCCGAAACCAAGTTTTCGTATCCTGCCATTGGACTATTTGGCGGGCACACTCACGAAACCAAAACAGGCACCACCGACAACGATGGCAAAGTGGAGTTCGACGGCATTAAAGAACCTCTTTGGTACGTGCTTTTTGGTGGTATGTTTAACGATTCGGCATACGTAACCGCTGGAAACGAGTGTTACAACGCCGACGGCATTGGCGACCTTTACAGCTCTTTCCCAAAATCTGATTTCAAAGAGGTGCAAATTCCACCGTTGTTTACAAGCGTTGATATGAAAGTTATCGACGTAGACAACAACGAACCCCTCCCCGGCGCAGGTGTAGAGATTATTTCCATTGTCAACAATTCGCAAGACGGTTCTTCAGCTACCACCGACCCTTCTGGCGGATTCAATCTCAATATGCCCAAATGTGGAAGCGTTAAATGCGTAGCGTCGAAAGAGGGATACCTAAACGACACTCTCGAGGCTTCGCTCTTTGACCTTGCCAATATGTCTGACTTTGAAAAAAGTCTCAAACTATCGCCCATCAAAGGCAGCGTAAAGGTGATTGTCAAGAACCTCAAGACCAAGAGCCTTTTGCCCGATGCTACTGTTACGCTTACTATCAACGGTGCATCATCGTCGTTGCAAACCAATACCAACGGTGTGGGCGTGGGATTGTTTGATTCGCTCCGTATTTCTAACACGCTTACTTTCAAAGCATCAAAAGCCGGATATGCCGACACCACTTTAGACGGTGGCACAGTGCAGAAATTTATGGAACTTCCCGAAGAGGAGCGCACAATGTATCTTCGTCCGCTTACCACCTCGCTTGTATTCTACAATACCGACGGCAGCAAACCATTGTCGGGTGTTAAAAACGAAATCCGCATCAACGGCAGTCTCAAAGCTACCGAATACAGCAACGCACAAGGCGAGTTTACCGTTTTGGGCATTGGCGAAAACGACAAGATTTCTATCACAGCTTCTAAAACAGGCTATATTACCAACAGCACCAAGGTTAAAAACGCTTTATTATCGCAGCTCAACACCAAAGAGAGCCGTACTATACCGTTGAATGTTAAGCCTACACCTCCTCCCGCTCCTACCCCATCGCCCACTCCTACACCCAATGTTCCGCCTCAAAACGACCTTAAAGGACAGAGCGGCGACCTCCGTATCAACCTTCAATGGTATTCAAAAACCGACCTCGACCTTCACGTTATCGACCCCTGCGGCAATGAGATATTCTTCAGCCGTCGTAAAGCAAGTTGCGGCAGCGGTACAGGCAACCTCGACCTCGATGCCAACGCTATTATCGGTACTACCAACCGTCCGCAAGAAAATATCTATTGGTTGAAACCCAAGGCAGGAAATTACACCGTAAAGGTTGTATGCTTTAAATACCGCGAAAAAACTGCACAAAGTTTGAATTTCAACGTATCAATCGTAGACAAATACGGACGTAAAGATTATCGTGGCTCTATCAACAAGGGTCAAACCGTAGAAGTTACACGTTACAACTATCGCGAATAACAATATTTTATAAAAGAGTTTCATAATTTTAAAAGAACATCAGACTATTATGAAAAAATTTCTGACAGCAACCATAGCAATTCTAATAGCGGCAAACACTTGGGCACAAACAGGCGACCCTGCTCCTCGTATCACCTACGATACGCTTCCCCCTATGCCCGACACGCTCGCCATCAACGCAGCCCGCAAAGGTCATTTCGTATTCTTCGACGTGGGCGGAGGTATGAATAATGTGGCTTATCAATTAGAAGATACATGCGGCAAGAAAGCCCCCGGATTAGGTATATCGGCACGTTTTGGCTACCGATACTATTTTACACCCAACTGGGGAATAGGTTTTGGTATTAATTACAACACCTACCAAGGCATCGCCAATCTTGATTTTGCAAAACATCTTGGCAAAACTTGGGACACTCTGACTGTTATAGCCGACAAAGTAGAACGCGAATTTAAAACCGTATTCAATCTAAAAGAACGGACCACAGTATCGGCAATAGACCTTCCTATCGGATTGTATTACCAACAGGCCTTAGGTTCAAGATTCCGTATTGGTGCAGGCGTTAATGTCAACTTTACGCAGCTACTCACTAAGAAATACAAAACAGCTTCTGGTTCAGCTAAAAATATAAGTTACTATCCTGCCTACAACCTTACGATTGAAGATTTGGAGGAATATGGTATTTTTTCTTATTCAAATCTCAAAGGTACTTCCGATTTAAAAACCACCAGCATAGGTCTTGGAGGCGAAGTATCGCTACACTATGCCATCACAAGCCAACTTGACCTAACGTTCAATCTCAGTGGCTCATACCGACTAGGAGATCTCAAAAATCGCAATGAAGAAAAACTTTGGAACGACCTCGATACAGGATATACCACCACTGCGTATGCCGGACTAACGCAAACACAATTAAGCAAAAATGTCAACCTTGTTAACGTGGGCGCAACCATTGGTCTCCGCTACCGTTTTGCTAAGAAACCGCAGCCGCAGATTATCGAGCGTGTTTTGCCGCCAATTATCGAAAACAACGTTGTGGTAGAGGTTGACACTTTCGACAATTGGTACAACCGTAATGCCGACGATTTTGGCGTAAACATTATGCCTATGGGTTACACGTTTGTTAACTCGGGACTTGAAATGACCAAGCAGCTGGAACGCAAGCAAGTGGGCGACCCCATTGGTGTGCCTATCCATTTTGCGCTCAATAGCGACCAGCTTGCCGACACTTCGCACACTCTTATGGATACCGTTGTGGTTTTCTTAAAAAAGAATCCCGACGTTATAAAAATGGAGGTTTCGGCGCACACCGACAATATTGGTTCTGATGCTTACAACCTCGACCTTTCTAAACGTCGTGCCCGCACCGTGGTTAATTACCTTATAAAACAAGGTGTTGAACCCGAACGCGTTGTGGCTGTAGGTTATGGCGAAAGCCGTCCGCTCAACGACAACTCTACCGACGAAATGCGCGAAATCAACCGACGTGTAGAATTTGTGATTTTGGCTTTAGACGAAACCAAAATGCACAAAAAGAAAGAAGATGATTAATAAGATTTTTCTTGTTCTTAAATTTTAATATTATAATTATTTGTAATAAAAAAGGGGGCGTTTCCGCTCCCTTTTTTATTTGTATATAAAATGTTATTGATTACTTAATTACAGACTTCGCATCAGCAATAGCCTTATCTAATCCGTCGGGATTTTTGCCGCCTGCTGTGGCGTAGAATGGCTGTCCGCCGCCTCCGCCGAGTATGGCTTTACCTGCCTCTTTCACAATGGCGCCAGCGTTGAGATTGCGCTCTTTTACAAGATTCTCGCTCATAATTACAGAGAGCAACGGTTTGCCGTCGAACAATGCACCAAGAACAATGAAAGAGTTGTCTAATTGCTGACGAATCTGGAACGAGAGGTCTTTCAACAAATCTTTACTGCCAACGCTTACTCGTTCTGCAATTACGTTTACACCGTTGATATTCTGCGCTTTGGCAATGAGGGAATCCTTAACGCCTGCGAGTTTCTCGTGTTCGAGCACATCGATCTGTTTCTTGAGAGCGGCGTTGTCGGCAACGAGAGCCTCTACCGACTTGATGATATCATCTTCGGTCTTAGCCTTGAACATAAGTTTGAGAGCCGATGTAATAGCGCACTGTTTAGCAGCGTATTCTTCGGCAGCCTTGCCTGTGAGAGCCTCAATACGGCGAATACCTGCTGCCACTGCTGTTTCGGTGATAATCTTGAAATAGCCGATGCGGCCAGTGTTGCTGATGTGCGTACCGCCGCAGAGCTCGATGCTGTCGCCAAATTTTACCACACGCACCTTGTCGCCGTATTTCTCGCCGAAAAGCGCAATAGCTCCGAGAGCCTGAGCATCTTTGATAGGCATATCGCGATGTTCTTCAAGGGCGATGCCTTCGCGGATTTTTTCGTTGACGAACTGCTCGGTGCGGGCAATCTCCTCGTCGGTCATTTTGCTGAAATGGCTGAAGTCGAAACGGAGATAATCGCTGCAAACCATCGAACCTTTCTGTTCTACGTGTGTACCAAGTATTGAACGGAGAGCCTCGTCCAAAAGGTGAGTTGCACTGTGGTTACGTTCGATAGCAGCACGTTTTTCGGCATCTACCACAGCGTGGAAAGTGGCTTTAAGGTCTTCGGGAAGTTCCTAAACAATATGAACCGAAAGACCGTTTTCC
>JAGCDD010000457.1 GCA_017651345.1 Bacteroidales bacterium
ACTATAATCGATATTTTGACCTTCTCTAATTCCTGTTACCATTGATTTTAACAATTGAATAAATATTGGAGATTTGCCTAAATATTTAAAATAACAATCTCCAATATGAGTTGGTCGTAAAACAGTATAGGCGGGACTTATGATTCCTCTATCGTAACTGATTTCAATACCACCCTGAAATGACCGCAAACTAATAACAAAATCTCCTACTTCTACCAATTTCAGAGAATCCAAAGACTTAGTTGCCTCAACAGTTCTGTTTTCATAATTTTCTTTTTTTATTACACCGTGATTTTGCGTTGCAGCCAATAGTGGCAATGACGGGAAACCTTTTTCGCTTCGTTCTTCAAAAGCATATTTCATTTTCCGCACTTCCCAATGTTCAGGGATTTGTCCGAGCCATTTGACGCCGCTGTCTTTATATGAAGAGTATTTTTGCATTGATTATTCCTGTTTTTTCAATTCACATTCAATTTCTTCGATTGTTGGCAATGCAGATTTCCATTTTCCTGTCATCTCTGCGTTCAATCCTGTTTCCCACGAAGCCACACCGATAGGCTTGTTGACCGAATCCAAAGAATATCTGACTATAACCTCGTTTTTGCTTTTTACTAATAGTAAACCGATTGTTGGGGCATCGGAAGGATGTTTTAATACAGCATCAACAATATTCTGATACATCACCAACTGTCCCATCATACCCGGTTCAAAGTCAACCGCTTTTAATTCCACCACCACAAAGCAACGTAATTTGAGATGATAAAAAAGCATATCGATGTAAAAATCATCTCCTCCTAATTCCAAATGAATTTGCCTGCCGACATACGAAAAACCTTGACCAAGTTCAAGCAAGAATTTTTCAATATGAGAAGATAATCCGTCTTCAATATCTTTTTCCCTGCTGTTGGCGTCTGCCCCCGTAAAATCCAATAAAAAAGGATCTTTGAAAAGGTAGCGCATCATATCCGAATCAATATCGGGCAACGTTTCGTCAAAATTGTTCGGAAGTTTGCCCTCCCGTTCTAACGTGTATGCCTGCTGTTGCAAATCCAAAATATTATGACTCCAACCGTATTTCAATGCCGCCATCGCATATAAAAGCCGTCTGTTTGGCTCTTTTATTTTTTCCATCAGACAGATGTTGTGCCGCCACGATAATTGTGCAACGCACCGTTGCACAATTTCCTCATCAGGCCATATTTCTGCAAATTTGCGCATATATTTCAGATTACGAGGCGAAAAACCCTTCAACTCGGGATATGCTGTTTTAATATCAGCCGAAAGTCTGTCTATGATTTTGGCACCCCATCCTTCGGCTGCTTGTTGCTGTAATATGTTTTTGCCAATTCGGTAGTACATCATCATCATCTGAGAATTGGCACTTATCATCACTTTGCGACGTGAATATGAAATTTCTGCTTTAATAGCATTAAAGAAATCTCCATACCACACAGGCAATTCCGCATCAGATATGGCAACAGGGAAGAAAACACCTTTTTCTTTCGGTTTTATTCCCTTTCTGGATTCGTCATTGTCAATTTCTTTCTTCTTCATTTCTGCTGGTTTTTACAAATTGTCAAACAACGACTGTATGAACCCTTGGCTCTCTTTGTCGAGGGCGATGATGTCGCGCTCGTTTTCTTCGAGGGTGCGCAGCGGGGCGGGCTTGTAGAAATACTTGTTGAACGAAATTTCGCAGCCGATTTTGGTGGATGCGATGTCGATCCAAGCGTCGGCAACGTAGGGTCGCACTTCGCGCAGGAAGTATTCGTAGATGTCTTCTTTGACAGGGATTTTTTCGGTGTCGCGAAGGTTGGTGTCCGGCTCGTATTCCACAAAGAGGTTTTTGCCGCTAAGGATGAATCCGTAGTCGGCTATGTTTTCGGGTTTTACGCCAAATGTGCTTACGATGTGGTCGATGTCTTTGGAGTTGGCCTTGTGGGTTTTCTTGACAACGGGCGCGGCTTCGGGGTCGGTCTCCGACATTGCGCGGGCTATCTTTTTGAGGGCGGCGTCGGAGATTTTGGCGTCGATTGCTTTGGCTGTTGCCTTTACCTTTTTGATAAAGATGTTGTAGTCCATAAATACCTCTGTGCCAATCTTGTGCATCAGTGCTGTGGCTGTATCTTTGAGTAGGCGGCGTTCTTTCCACTTGTCGGTTTTGAGGAGTGTTTCGCGCTGTTTGTCGGTTACTTTGAGTTCGTTTTCCTCAAAATAGGCTTTCACTTCCGACACTTTGTCGGACAATCCTTCAAAAACCTTGTCGCCGTAGGTCTGATAGAGCCAAACGTAAAGGTCGCGGTTGGAGCCTTGCTCAAAGAGGAGTTCGTCGCATTTGAGGGCTGTAAACTGGCTGCGCAATCTCAGCGGACGCTCTATTGTGGTGTTGTAATAGCGGAAATCGTCGCCAAGGAAAATCTTGGAACGTACTTCGGGGTCGTCGCTCTCCACAAAGTCCATAAAAGTTTTTACGATTTTGTCGCTATGGCGGTCGGTGATAGTACAGTTGCGGTTGCCTTGGTTTTTGCGCAGTTTTTCGTATGCCTGCGAGGCGTCGATGAGTTGCACTTTGCCACGGCGTTTTTCTGCCTTGTGGTTGGTCATCAGCCATACGTATGTGGATATGCCGGTGTTGTAGAAGATATTGTTTGGCAGTTGGATGATAGCCTCCACGAGGTCGTTTTCGATAAGGTATCGGCGTGTGTTGCTTTCGCCACTGCCCGCGTCGCCGGTGAAAAGCGACGAGCCGTTGTGGATGGATGCCACACGCGAGCCTTGCGGCTGACGGTCGAGCGGTTTCATCTTGTTGACTTCTTCCAAAATGAATAGCAACTGACCGTCGGACGAGCGTGGGGTGCAGTCCACTTGTTGTTCTTCGCCCGCAAAGTCGGCGAGTGTTAGTTCAAATCGTTTGTCCAAGAGGTTGCCGTCGTGATAGAGGCGTTCTTTTTCGGTTTTCCACGATTTGCCGTATGGCGGGTTTGTAATCATATATCCGAAAGTCTGCGAGCCGAAATGGTCTTCGCTGATGGTGTTGCCATTGTGCATACCTTTGTCGGGCACGCCCTTGATGATGAGGTCGCTCTTGCAGATGGCGTATGTTTCGGGGTTGATTTCAGTGCCGAAAAGTTGGATTGCGGAGGTGTCGATGCCGTGCTGCTCCAAGAAACTGAAACTTTCGGTGAGCATACCGCCCGAACCTTCTGCGGGGTCGTATATTGAGATGATTTTGGGCAGGTTGCCAAGCACCGGCTCAAACACCAACCGTGCAAGCAAGTGGATGGCGTCGCGAGGAGTGAAGTGTTCGCCCGCCTCCTCGTTGTTTTCCTCGTTGAAACGGCGCAGGAGTTCCTCAAATATACGTCCCATCTCGATATTGGAAACCGGCGGCAGTGGCAGTCCGTCGGGGTCGAGAGCCTCGGCGTTGGTGAGATTGATATGCCGGTCGGTGATTTTTTCGATTACGGAGAGAAGCCTGTCGCTGTCGGCGAGGCGTTTTGCTTTGGCTTCAAACTCAAATTTTTTCAGCACTTCTTTCACATTGCTGCTGAAAGCGTTGATGTATTCTACAAAATTGTCGCATAGTATTTTATTGTTGTCGGTGGCAGTGTTTTTGATGCGCGAAAGCGTCCATTTACTTGTATTGAAGAATGAATAGCCGGTGATTTCGGTGAGAGCCTCCTCGTCTAATGTGCCGTCGCCGAAAGTCTGTTTTTGGCTTTTTACTTCGTCAAGTACGGCGGTTTTGGTATCTTCGAGCAACGCGTCAAAACGGCGCAAAACCACCATTGGGAGAATTACGTCCCTATACTGTCCGCGTTGAAACACATCGCGCAGGCAGTCGTCAGCAATATTCCATATAAAAGAAACTATGTCCATTTGTCGGTTTGATAAAATTTAGGGCAAAGATAATAAAAAAACGAGGGTGCCTAATTGTCATTTCAAAGATTTTTTCGAGCCTTCAATTATTCTTAAAATTATTATTTTTCTGCACGAATCCACCCCCTATTCTTTCACAAGAATAAAAAAAGCCCGTTAATTTATTCCCCAACAACTTGTTTTACAAGGCTTTTGAGGTAACTATCAAAAACATTGCTAATTTCACTTTTGTCGTAAATTGTCATCAAGGTAATGGCTATTTTAACCCTCTCAAAAAAAATAGCGGCAACCAATTAAGATTGCCGCCACTTTAATCCATATAGTTTTCAAATTTACTTATCCAAGGGGAAACCTGCCATAAGTTCGTTTACCTGAGCCTTTACTTTGGCAATGGTAGCGTCGTCGTTGATGTGGCTGATTACGGTGTCGATAAAATCTACAACACGAAGAATTTCAGCCTCTTTGAGTCCGCGAGTGGTGATGGCAGCTGTACCAAGACGTACACCCGATGTTTGGAATGCCGAACGAGTATCCCACGGAACCATATTCTTGTTGGCTGTGATGTCGGCTTTTTCGAGTGCCAACTGAACTTCCTTACCAGTGATGTCGGGGAAGTTTTTGCGGAGGTCAACAAGCATAGAGTGGTTGTCGGTACCGTCGGAAAGAATCTTGTAACCACGGTTCATAAGTTCGTTTGCCATTACACGAGCGTTGGTTTGAACCTGTTTAGCGTACTCTTTGAATTCGGGTGTAAGAGCCTCGCCGAATGCCACAGCCTTGGCAGCGATAACGTGCTCTAAAGGTCCGCCCTGAACGCCGGGGAACACTGCTGAATCCAACAGCGACGACATTTTGCGGATAACGCCTTTGGTAGTGGTTTTGCCCCACGGATTGTCGAAATCTTTGCCGAGGAGGATGATACCACCACGAGGTCCGCGGAGGGTTTTATGTGTGGTAGATGTTACGATGTGAGCGTATTTCAATGGGTTTTTGAGGATGCCGGCAGCGATAAGACCTGCGGGGTGAGCCATATCGATCATCATCAATGCTCCCACCTTGTCGGCGATAGCGCGCATACGTTCGTAGTCCCAGTCGCGAGAGTAAGCCGAAGCACCACCGATGATAAGTTTCGGTTTGGTTTCGAGGGCAACTTTCTCCATTTGGTCGTAGTCGATAAGACCGGTTTCTTTGTTGATATTGTACGAAACGTGGTTGTAGAGCAAACCAGATGAGTTAACGGGCGAACCGTGGCTGAGGTGACCGCCGTGATCGAGGTCTAAGCCCATAAATGTGTCGCCGGGTTTCAAAACGGTCAAGAGCACAGCCATATTAGCCTGCGCACCTGAGTGGGGTTGAACGTTTACCCATTCGGCGTCGTAAAGTTTTTTAAGACGTTCGATAGCGAGAGTCTCCATTTCGTCAACGAAGTGGCAGCCGCCGTAATAGCGGTGACCAGGATATCCCTCGGCGTATTTGTTGGTTAGTACCGAACCCATTGCACGCATTACGTTGGCGCTTACAAAGTTTTCGGAAGCAATAAGCTCGATGCCGTTTTTCTGACGGCCGTATTCTTTCTCGATAATGTCGAATACTGCGTTGTCTTGTGCCATAATATTGATATGAATGTTTTAAACAATGCGGCAAATTTAAACATTTAGGTTTGTATAATCAATTTTTGTAAAAATAATTTTTTGTTAATATAATGTTGGCGCAATAAGTTTTAATTTGCAGACGGTAAAAGTTATATTAATGAGTATCGACAAAAGCACAAAACGGCGGTGGAGAATGCGCCGCGCCTTCGGACGTTTTTACGAATGGCGTATCAGGCACATAGGCACTACTCAGTATCTTACAATGCTGAGCATAGTGGTGGGTGCTATTGCTGGCGTTACTGCTGCGGTGCTCAAAACTTTGACCCACATTATCAGCGGTTTTTTGTCAAACACCATCAGTCCCGCCCTCGGATTCGACGGTTATGTGTTATATCCTTTTATAGGAATCACAATCACGGTGGTGTTTATTAAGTTAATATTAAGACAAAACATCAGCGGCGGAATTCCCCGAGTGCTTTACTCCATATCAAAAGAGGAGGCGGTGATAAAGCCTCACAATATGTATTCGTCGGTGATAACTTCCGCAATAACAGTAGGTTTCGGCGGAAGCGCGGGATTGGAGGGACCTACCGTGGTAACAGGCGCGGCAATTGGCTCAAACATCGGTAAGTTTCTGCATCTCAATTTCAAACAGCGACTTTTGATGCTTGGATGTGCCACTGCTGCGGCGTTGGCTGCCATATTCAAAGCCCCGATTACAGGAGTGGTTTTTGTGATGGAGGTTTTTATGCTCGACCTTACAATGAGTTCGCTCGTACCTTTGCTAATTTCCTCAGTAACAGGCGTTTTGATTTCGTATATGCTATCGGGCAGCAGTCCCGTCTATTTTTTCCGTATGACCGACGCATTCACAAGCAACGATGTGCCTTACTTTATACTCCTTGGATTGGTTTGCGCCTTTACATCTATCTATTTTACAAGAAGTTACATTTGGCTATCGCAACAATTCCGCAAAATCAACTCCACAGTTTGGAAACTTGTTTGGGGTGCGCTTCTGCTCACAGGAATGATTTATCTATTTCCGTCGCTCTTTGGCGAAGGTTACGACATAATCTCCAATAGTCTCAACGGCGACATCAAACCCATCTACCGCAACAGCATTTTTTCATCGTGGCACAGCGGATGGGGAACAGTTCTCTTGCTCACCGCCCTCACTCTTGCCAAACCCATTGCCACATCAGCCACATTTGCCGCAGGAGGCGTGGGAGGCATATTTGCACCTTCGTTGTTTGTGGGCGCAACCACGGGACTACTGCTCTCTACCGTGCTCACACGTCTTGGATTTCAGGATATTCACGCAGCCAACTTTGCCCTTGTGGGAATGGCAGGAACAATTGCCGGAGTGCTTCACGCGCCTCTCACAGCAGTTTTCCTAATTGCCGAACTCACAGGAGGTTACAAACTTTTTGTGCCGCTGATGATGGTGAGCGTGCTGTCGTATATTTTCACTAAGAAATTCATTACCAATTCGATATACACTTATCAACTTGCCCGCCGCAACGAACTTCTCACCCACCACACCGACAAGAATGTGCTCAATCTGATGAAGTTAGACAAACTTATTGAGACCAATTTTGCCGTTGTTTTCCCCGAAGATACTTTGCGCGTGCTTGTGAAGGCAGTTGAAGACACCACCCGAAACATTTTTGCCGTTGTCAGCCGCACCGACAACACATTTATTGGTATTATCAAAATGGACGACATTCGCAAACTGATGTTTCATCCCGAAAAATATGACCAAATATTTGTAAAAGACCTCTGTTTCCGACCCGAATACACCGTGCGCATCGACGAGAGTATGGATTCGGTAGCCACCAAATTCACCACCTCCGACAAGTTCAACATTGCCGTTCTCGACGGGAACAACAAGTATATCGGCTTTGTATCCCGTGCAAAAGTATTCTCAACGTATAGGCGAATGAGCAAACAATTGTCGGAGGATTAAAAAATTTTCTCAAAAAAATTTGCATATTCCAAAATGTTTCCATATATTTAGCACTTGGAAAATTGACCCTTTGTGCGTATATCAGTACGAGGGATAGAAGAGTTTTTAACAATACCTAAGTGATGAAGAGACAAAGCGTTATAATACTTACAACTACTATTTTGCTGCTTATGGTGGCGTTTACAGCGGTGATGTGCAATTCGGGTAACGACGAGAAAGTGTACCGAATTGGACTTTCGCAATGTGCCGACGATACCCAATGGCGCAAGCAAATGACCCGCCGACTAAGAGCCAACGCCGTGCAAGAAGGCAACATCGAACTCATTGTTACCAACGCCGAAAATAGTAGCGCAAAACAGGTGAGAGATATTGATTCGCTTTCGTCGATTGGTATCGACCTTCTGCTTGTTTCGCCAAACGACGTAGATTCCATCACCGACGCTATCCGCCGAATACACAACAAGGGCATTCCCGTAATCGAAATCGACCGTCAAACTTCCGACTCAGCTTCTTTTTCGTGCTTCATTGGTGCCAACAACTTTCACATAGGTATCGAGGCTGCCAAATTAGCCGACAATATGTGTCCCAAAGTAGTTGATTTTGTAGAACTTTACGGAACAAAAACCGCATCTGCCACAATCGAACGTAGCCGAGGATTCAACGAGGCAATACAATACCGACAATTTATCAACAAAAAATTCAATAAAGTGCACGAACTTTATTGCAATTTCAGTGCTACTGAAGGTTACGACAAGATGAAAAAACTGTTGGAGACCGACACCAACTTCAACCTCATCTACTCGCACAACGACGATATGGCAATAGGCGCAAGCCGCGCTATCCGCGAAAAAGGAATCCAACACAAGATTTTTATCATAGGTATTGATGCTGTACCATCCGAAGAAGGCGGAATCCTTGCCGTATACAACCGCGAAATGGACGCCACTATCCTCTACCCCAACGGCAGCGACGAGGCAATTGAAACTGCAATGAAAATTTTGCACGGTCAACCTTACGAACGCAATATCCAACTTGCCACCCTCCCTATCGACACCATTAATGCATTCGGACTCTACAAACAACTCAATAGTTCAAAAGAGCTCGACGAAAAACTCTTGAAACAAGATGCCAACGTTAAAAGTATGGTGTCGCGAATTTCTACGCAGCACAATATCATACTCCTTATTATCATAA
>JAGCDD010000458.1 GCA_017651345.1 Bacteroidales bacterium
GTTTTCAAAAAAAGAAGATAAGGTTAGTGAACCCGACTTAAAAAAGGCTTTCGGCTTTTTCGATAAAGACAGCGATAAAGACAACAAAGAACAAGGCTATCTCTTTTTTGCAAATGCAAAATTACCAAAAAACGAGCGGGACACGATAGTAAAAAACAACGCTCAAAAATTCTTTTATCGCAGCATTGCGAGTACGGCGATTGGCAAAGACGGAACAGCAGACGAACATAGTTTAAGGAAAATACAAGTAACAGTTCCGTGTACGCTACAAGGCAAAATTGTCGCAGACAAAATTGATTCAGACATAGAAAACATCATCATAACGGCTTTCAACTACATAAAACGTCTCGGTCAAAACCGCAACCGTGGTCTTGGCAGATGTAAGTTCACACACATTCAAACAAAGGAGGTTAAGAATGACGACACTGAAATTTAAATGCACTTTGCTTTCTGACGTAATTCTTAATCAGAAAGCCGCAAGTGAAGGACAGAACAGAACGTTGGACTTTATTCCCGGCAGTTGCTTTCTCGGCATAGTCGCTGACAAGATATATAGCGACAAATCGGGTATTGAGGCATTAAACTTGTTTCATAACGGCACAGTGATTTTTGGTGACGCACATCCCGTATGCGAATATTATGTCGAGGACGATTATGAGAATCCAAAAATCTCAAATTGCCGTTCTCTGAAAATACCCGCTGCCGTACACAAGCCAAAAACGGACAAAAAAAACGCCTATCTATTCCATCTTGTACCGGACTTGTCGTCTGATTACATTAAAAAATTGCAGTTGACACAAGAGAAAAGTGGCTTTTTCGACTTTTCGTTTGTCGGCTGGAACAATGTCAAAACGGCAAAAAGGGTTCATACTGACAATTCTATGGTGATTAAGTCGGCTTATAATAGGAGCCAACGCCGCTCAGAAGATGAACAGATGTACGGTTATGAATCATTGAACAGTGGACTGAAAATGTATTTTGAGGTCATAGTCAACGATGACAAATACAAGCAGGTCATCATCGACTATCTACAAGGCAATAAACGAGTAGGTCGTTCACGCACTGCACAATACGGATTAGTCAACATTCAGTTTTTGGGTAAAACAGACAAAGAATATAAGGAAATCGAATCTACCAACAACTTGTGTAAAGTTAAACATAAAGACGGCGACACCGAAGTTACAGACGATTGTGCCATTGTGTATGCTGACGGGCGTTTGATATTCTTGGACGACAACGCTCAACCTACATTCAACATCACTGCCGACAAATTAGGTTTGGACGGCACTATCATTTGGGATAGGTCGCAAGTTCGTACATTCCAATATGCACCGTGGAATTATCATCGTCAATGTTTCGATGCCGACCGTTGTGGTTTTGAAAAAGGAAGTGTGTTTGTTGTCAAGACTACCCGAAAGTCTTTCGAGTCACAATATATTGGTGATTATCAGAACGAAGGTTTCGGCAAGGTCTTGTACAATCCTGACTTCCTTTTACGGGCAAAACCTGTAAATGGTCTTTACCAATATGCTTTGGATGACAACGAAAAGCCCAAACCCGAATCAGAAGCCTCGGAAGTTCGCAAACAGCGCATCAAAGTGGAAATAGACAATCTTCAATCGCAAAACAATCAGTTGCTTTCTTATCTTGCTGCGCAAAAAGCGGAAGAACTGAAAGAGGAGAACGTTTTTGAAAAAGTAAGTGAATTTGTCATTGCTAACAAAAACAAATTCTCAGGCGAAAAGTTTGCTTCGCAGTGGGGTTCTATACGCTCTATTGCAATGAAACACCCGACTTTCGACGAGTTGAAAGAAGAGTTGTTTGAACACACTATAGACAAAAACGGCAAAAAAGAACCTCACGCATACCTGACCCACGGTGTCGCCAAAGACAAATGGAAAAAAGGTGGTAGGTTCGACATTTTCAAGAAATTCTTCTACGGTCTTTCCGGTTATGAAGGCGATTTTGCACAATTGGTAATTATCAACTTGGCTGCACAAATGGCTAAACAAAAATAATTGACAGTATGACGACAACTAAATACACATACCGTTTTTTGGCGCGGTTGATAATTGAAGCCAAAACACCGCTTGCCGTTGGCTCGGGCGAAAAGGACATCACCTCAGATGCCCTCGTTGCTACCGATGTGAACGGTCTGCCTTATATTCCTGGCACTGCAATAGCCGGTGTCATCAGGCACATGATAGGCGAACCTAATGCTGAAAAATTCTTTGGTTGGCAAAAAGATGATAAAGGACACGGTTCTGAAATCATCTTTACCGATGCCAAAATTTTAGACTCTAAATGTAAAGTGATTGATGGTCTTAATTTAAAGGTTTTTGACGATCCTTTGTTGAAACATTACAAATCTTTGCCAATCCGTCAGCACGTAAGAATCAATACAAAAGGCTCAGCAGATACAGAAAATCACGGCAAATTCGATAATCAAGTTTGCTATGCTGGTACTCGTTTTTGTTTTGAAATAGAGATGGTTGCCACTGATAAGGATACCTCCAACTTCGACAAGGTCTTAAACACCCTTAAAAACCAAACATTCCGTATAGGTAGCGGCACTCGCAACGGATTAGGCGACATCAAAATTGTTGATTTGCAGACACAGACATTGGATTTGGCAAACGGAGGTCTTAAAGATTATCTTCGCAAGGCGTCCAATCTTGATTCTGATTTTTGGAACAAGAATTATTCACCCAAAGGCAAAGACAAGGATTTGCCTGATGGTTGGGATCGAATCTACTTCGAAATCAAAGCAAAAGACTTTTTCTTGTTTGGTAGCGGATTCGGCGACGAAGACGTAGATATGACACCAGTCAGCGATGCCAAAGTGGAATGGGACAAAAAAACAAAAACGGGCGAGCTCAAAGAAAAACTCGTGCTTATGCCTGCGACATCTCTCAAAGGTGCATTGGCACACAGAGTTGCGTACCATTGGAACCGATTGAATAGAATTTTCATCGGCGGCAAAAATGATGTTTACAAATATATTGCCGGTGACAAAATCACAAATCCCGCAGTCAAAGTACTTTTCGGCTACGAAGAAAACCGAATGGAGAATGGCAAACAAGTTACTATTCAGACACGCGGAAACTTGATTTTTTCCGACGTTATCCAAAACGAGATTAACCCAGAAAATGAAAACACTCAGGTTCACGTATCAATCGACAGATTTACCGGCGGTGCAAAATCAAAATCGGGAGCGTTGTTCACCGAAAAAAATGTTTTCGGTGAAGGTATTATATTCCCTATCGAGATTTTTAGAGACAATACAAGCATACAAAACGAAGCGAAAGCAGTTTTTGACTCGTTACCTGACGAATTGAAAATGCACATTGGCTCAGAATCTGCATTTCTTGATACCACAAACAAAGCGTTAGATGCCGCTATCTGCGATTTGAAAAAAGGAATGTTGCCATTAGGCGGCGGTTCAAGCCGTGGTAATGGTGTTTTTGTAGAAGCAATTAATTAAAAACGTGAAACTATGGAAGTAAAAGATTTAGATATGACCGAGATCCCGCAAGATGAAAAATATCAAGGCTATCTTTGGCCAAGCGACCAAAACGAGCCGATTGTTTGCGGAGGCAACAAAACTTTGAAGGATGCGATTTCGGATTTCTACAATGAAAACGAAATCCCTGATTTCAAAGAAAATCCGTTCATCGTTGAAGGATTTTTGTTCAACGCAAAAGGCAATTCTTCGATAACCATAAAATATGCCGGAGGAAAATACCTTGTAAAAGAGTATTGCAACCTCGCTATTGACAACGACAACGTTCGTAAATACCATTCAAACCGTATGGACAATAGGATTTTGAAATTTATGCAGAATTGGGTATCAGTTCCTGATGACAATTGTTGCGGTTTTAATGTCTTGCAACCGGCTGAATTAGTATTTGTCGGATTTGATAATTAAGGAGGACTTATTATGGCAAAGAACTTTAACAATAGACCTGCAAATACGGTCAATACGGACTTTTACAATCCGTACACATTTGTTGAACTCAACAATGACAATTATGTAATGTCTTTGGATTCTGATGAAGAGAAAGACTTAGATTTTGTCCACGATATTCCTTTCGAGAATGGTTATTCTGGCAAAATCCAAGTTGAGTTCGAGTCAATGACCAAGTTTTGTGTTCTCGGTAGCGGTGAACATCATACAAATGTCAACAACAGGTATTATGTTCCTGGTTCGTCAATTAAGGGTATGCTGAGGAGTATCACA
>JAGCDD010000459.1 GCA_017651345.1 Bacteroidales bacterium
GCTGCCGTTGATAATGGCGGGCGAATCTTTGCGATAGTTTTCCATCATAGCCTGAATCTCTTCTGCGCCAGATTTTCCCTCTTTTACAACGTTGACGAGCGATTCGCGGTAATATCCAAATTCCGAGTAAATGTCTGCCAAAAGTTGGAACATAGTTTTACCCTTGTCGGCTGCCCAAGCAGCAGCTTCGGCTATGAGCGAACAAGCGATAACGGCATCTTTGTCGCGTACAAATTCGCCTGCAAGATAACCGTAACTCTCTTCGCCGCCACCGATAAATGTGGTGCGGCCTTCGTTGCTCTTGATGGTGTCGGCTATGAACTTGAATCCAGTGAGAACATCGTAGCATTTAACACCAAACTTGTCGGCAATGGCTTTGAGCAACTCGGTGGTAACAATGGTTTTAACTATGTATTGTTTGCCGTTCAACTTGCCGTTTTCTTTCCACTTGGTGAGCAGATAATAGGTAAGAATTGCGGCAGTTTGGTTGCCGTTGAGAAGCACCATTTCGCCCTTGTTGTTGCGTACGGCTATGCCCACGCGGTCGGCGTCGGGGTCGGAAGCCATCACAAGGTCGGCACCTTTCTTTTCTGCAAGACGTATTGCAAGTGTCAATGCCTCAGCGTTTTCGGGGTTTGGCGAAATCACCGTTGGGAAATTTCCGTCGGGTACGCACTGCTCTTTTACGGTAAAGATGTTTTCAAAACCCTTCATTTTTAAGATTTCGGGCACGAGCCTTACGCCTGTGCCGTGTATCGGGGTGTAAACAATCTTGATATCTTTGTGCTTTTTGATTTCTTCGGGACTGAGAGTCAATGAGTTGACCTTTTCTAAATATATCTTGTCAAACTCTTCGCCGAGGGTTTCGATAAGTGCAGGATTGCCTTTGAATTTTACATCCTCAACCTTAACTTTGGCTGCCTCGTTTACGATGTTAATATCGTGAGGTGCAATTACTTGACCGCCGTCTTCCCAATATGCCTTGTAACCGTTGTACTCCTTGGGGTTGTGGCTTGCGGTAATCATTACGCCGCTTTTGCAGCCGAGTTGACGAACGGCGAAACTAAGTTCGGGTGTAGGTCTAAGAGAATCAAATAGATATGCTTTAATGCCATTGGCTGAGAAAATGTCGGCGCAGGTTTTGGCAAAAAGTGGCGAGTTGTTTCGCGAATCGTGAGCGATAGCCACCTTAACTTGCTGACCCGGGAAAGCCTTCAAAAGGTAGTTGGCCAAACCCTGAGTAGCCATTCCTACGGTGTAGATGTTCATTCTGTTGGTACCTACGCCCATAATGCCGCGCATTCCGCCGGTTCCGAATTCCAAACTTTTGTAAAAACATTCAACAAGTTCTTTTTCGTTGTTTTCCATAAGGTCTTTCACCTTGTCTTTGGTTTCATCGTCAAACTTGTCGCTGAGCCACTCTTTGGCCCTTGCAATTATTTCTGCATCTACTGCCATAATTGTTTTAAAAGTTAATTTGTTACGAATGAGTTATTTTACCATTTTTATGCTTTAAAATGTTTTGTAAATATATGGTGTTTTTTTGAAAATGTCAATTTTTTTTGAGAATTTTTGAGGTAAAAGCAAAAAAAAAGAGAAACCCGAAATTGGGTTTCTCTTTTTATGTAGAGCGTTAAATTGCTTTTGAAATTACTCCGAAACAACTTCGAATTCGATATTAGCCTTGATATCTTTGTAGAGTTTGATGGTGGCTTTGTATTTGCCCACCTCTTTGATATTGGCTTCGTCGGCGATAGTGATCGATTTGCGGTCAACTTCGATACCTTTTTTAGCGAGAGCCTCGGCAATCTGGATGGTGTTAACCGAGCCGAAGATTTTGCCAGTGGTAGAAGTTTTAGCGCCGATTTTGATCTCTTTTGCTTCGATTTCAGCAACTTTGGCAGTAGCCTCGTTGCGGAGTTTTTCTTCTTTGTGAGCCTGCTGTTTCTTGTTTTCGGCAAGAATTTTCTTAGCCGATTCGGTGGCAACAGTGGCAATGCCCTGAGGGATAAGGAAATTGTTTCCAAATCCGTCTTTAACCTTAACTATATCGTCTTTGGACCCGAGTTTAGCGTAGTCCTTTTTCAATATTACTTCCATTGTTCTAATCGGTTTTTATTATTTCAACAAATCGGTTACGTAGGGCAGCAAAGCGAGGTGACGAGCACGTTTGATTGCTACCGAAAGTTTGCGCTGAAATTTCAGCGAAGTTCCTGTGATACGGCGGGGAAGAATTTTGCCCTGCTCGTTAAGGAATTTTTTCAAGAACTCGGGGTCTTTGTAATCGATATATTTGATACCGTTCTTTTTAAAGCGGCAGTATTTTTTCTTGCGGATTTCTACCGACGGGGGGGTGAGGTATCTGATTTCGCCTTGATCTGTTGCCATGATTATTCCTCCTTGTTTTCTGTGGTTTCACTTTGTGTTTCCTGTGCGGGTGCGGCAGCCTGTTCTGTTGCCTGTCCCGAGCGTTTTTGAGCGCGTTTTGCTGCGTATTCAACAGCGTGTTTGTCGAGGGCTGTGGTAAGCCAACGGATTACTCGCTCGTCGCGTTTGAGTTCTACGTCAAACTTTTCGATAAGAGCAGGATCTGCTTGGAATTGGAGAAGTTGGTAAAAACCGGTGCTCTTGTGCTGTACCGGGTAGGCCAATTTTTTCAAGCCCCAATTTTCTTCGTGTACAATCTCTGCACCACCGTTTGTGAGGATTGCTTTGAATTTGTCAACCGTTTCCTTCATCTGTTGGTCAGACAAAACGGGAGTCATAATGAAAACGGCTTCGTACTGTTTTTGCATAAATTTTAATTAATTATTGTTGTTTAAAAAATTTTCGGGTGCAAAAGTAGAGGTTTATTTTTTAAAGTGCAAATTTTCTGTGAGTTTTTTTAATTTTTTTTTCATTCATAAAAATGAACATAATGAATAAGACCTTTTTTTTTATTGCGGCGTATATGCTAATGTAACACTCACAGATATAATAGCAACCAAAGGTTTTAACACCGAACTTTTTGCATAACTCATCAAACTTATATTTTTTTTGCCGGATTTATTCCGGCTTTTTTTATATTTGCCAAAAAATATTTTATGATGACTTTACTTAATACCCTCCCCTACGGAGATTCTATTCGCAATGTGGAGTATTATTCCACCAACGATTTTATTAATAGTCAGTCGGCTATGGCTGAATTTGAGCACACGCAGAGTTTAAACATATTATATATAGTGTCGATAATCGTGCTGGTGATTATCGCTGTGGCTATTTGGTATCTGCAAAACCTTAAATCTAAACAGTATTCTAAGGTGGTGGTGTTGCAGAATCAAGAGTTGCAACGTATTAAGCATCAGAGCGATATGTTTGGCTATGTGCTTAATGCGGCTCAGTTTCCGTGCTGCCTTGTAAATGCCGAGGGCAAAATTTCGTGGTGCAACGAGGCTTTTTCTACTTTCTACGGGCGCAATTCAGGTGAGTTCGACCTGTTTTCGGGTACGGATGCCGCCTTTGACCGCAATTCGGTTTCAAAATCTACCGTTCCTTCAAGTTTCCACGTGCGTATCAAGGATACCTACGGCAAGGTTTTCGGTTTTAAGCGAACCATCGTGCCTATCAAAGGCGACGGCGACCAACCCGACTATGCCGTTATCGAAAATATCGCTATATAAGCGACTGTTTCAGTTCTAAATATTCGTGTGTAAAGTACGCTCCCACAGCGGGTTCGCGATATTCCGAACCGTAAGGATTGTGGGTAACGCGCAATATCGGCGGCGCTTGGATACGTTTGGCAACCGATAGTCCTTTGTATTTTTTGTACCAATTTTCAAGGTCGTCGCAAAAGTCTTTTGCCGTGGGGAATTTCTCTTTGATAAATTTTTCGGTGAGCGGCGATGGCTTGTTACCATTGAGTTCGGCAGCAAGTTTGCCCTCAGAATATAGTTTGAGGGCGGTGTGGAGTGCAAGCGGCGTATTGCGTTCGCGCCAAGCGGCAAACAGACGGTCGTGATAGGGATAGATTATGGGGTCGCCTTTATCTTGGTCAACGTTCTGATTATCGCTGAGTTCGGCAGATGGCACAATCTCCAAAACACGCTGCGGAACAATTTCTCCGTGAGTTGATTTTTCGTTGATATAGCGGCAAAGATCGTAAACTTGGTGTTTCCAAAGGTCGCCAATTGCGCCAAAAAATCCCGAAACATCACCGTAGAGGGTTGCATAGCCCACTGTACATTCGGTTTTGTTGCCGTTGTTGGTAAAAACGCCGTTCCACGCACTTGCAATGGCGGCAAGCACACGGCTACCACGGTCGCGAGCCTGAACGTTTTCGATGTTAAACGATGAGAGTTTTAACTCAATCTCCTCCCCTGCCGCATTTTTGGGTTTTAAACCATCTATTTGACGTTTAGATAGTTCCACACTTTCGCCAATTGGCACAGATGTGTACCAACAGCCGATATTTTTGGCTAAATTTTCTGCTATCTGTATGGTAGTCTGCGAGTTAAATTTGGTAGGCATATTTACCAAAAGAAGATTTTCTGGACCAATTGCCTCGGCATAGAGGGCGGCTGCAAGGGTTGAATCCACACCTCCGCTTGCTCCTATCACTACGTGCTGTAATCCGCATTGGTTCAGGAATTTACGTATGCCGTAAATGAGCGCGGCGTGCAGTTGTGCCATTTCTGATTGCGGTTCGGCAATTGCTTGGTTTTCTGTTTCTTCGCCTTTTATCTGACCGTTTACGTAGTTGATAGCCACCAAATCTTCTTCAAAAGCGGGCGACTGGCGGATAACGTTTCCTTGTTGGTCGTAAACTGCTGATATTCCGTCTAAAACATAAACATTTTTACCAGTATTAGCCACGCCAATTCCGCCGCAGTAAATCAACGGCATTGCGTATACACAAGCCTTGGTTTCGATACGTTGGTAAATTTCATCTTTTTTGCCATTATAAAACGGTGTGGATGAGATATTTACAATTATTTCGGCAGCAGGACTTACTTCGTGACGCAGTTTCAGTATTTCGTTTCCGAGATTGATAGCAAAGTTAACGTTGTGAATTTCAATTGGTTCGGTGGTTACACCAGCATACTGTACGGGTGCGGCAAAATGCCGACATTCGTCGTAAGAGAGCGAAGTTTTGATACGGTAGTTTGTGCGTCCGTTTTGGGCAATGCAAGCCACGTTGAGTTTGGCTCGGCGACCCGTGGGCAAAATAAAACTTTTGCCAAAAACGGTTTCGTAAAACGCTATTGTTCCGAACACTATCGAAAGTTTTTGGTCGCTGAGGGCGGCAAGTTTTGCGTTGTAAAATTCGCAATCAGATATAAAGTCGTCTTCGTCGAGAATGTCGCCCAAAAGTTTGCCCGGAATCACAAGTTCGGGAAAAATCAAAAGGTCGGCAGATTGAGCCTTAGCCTTGGCAACAATTTCAGCGCAACGGGCAAAGTTTTGAGCAGGTTTGCCCGATAAAATTTCGGTTTGTGCGTACAGTATCTTCATATCAAAATTTTTTCTCTATAATATTCTATTGCAAATATAAGCATTTTTTTGTTTGGTGTATTTATTTTTATAATTTTTGTTATTTTGGCTAATTTATTGATTATTAGATAGATGTTATTTTTTTCAAAATTCAGTGTTTTACGTAAAATATTTTTTTTATGTTAAAAAAACGTTTTGTCATCGGGTACACCTTTATATATATAGAAAAGTTTTTTAATTTTGCCTTTCAGTTAAAAACACAGATTTAAATAAATAAACATCAACGAAATGAACATTTCATACTCTTGGTTGAAGCAATACATAAACTGCGACTTGGATGCTGAAACAGTATCTAAAATCCTCACTAGCACAGGTTTAGAGGTTGAAGGCGCAGAAACATCAGAATCTATCAAAGGCGGTTTGAAAGGCTTGGTAGTAGGCGAAGTAAAAACCTGCGTACCCCACCCCGACAGCGACCATATGCACGTTACCACAGTTGACGTGGGCGCACCTGAACTTTTGAATATCGTTTGCGGCGCTCCCAATGTGGCTGCTGGTCAAAAAGTTATAGTTGCCACAATAGGCACAGTGCTTTACGATGGCGACAAATCGTTTACTATCAAAAAGAGCAAACTTCGCGGCGTGGTTTCCGAAGGTATGATTTGCGCCGAAGACGAAATCGGCGTAGGAACAAGCCACGAGGGAATTATTGTTCTTCCCCTCGACACCAAGGTTGGAACTCCCGCAGCAGAAATATACAACGTACAGAGCGACACCGTTTTAGGTATTGGCATTACTCCAAACCGCGTTGACGGTGCAAGTCATATCGGCTGTGCTCGTGATATTTACGCATATTTAAAGAACCAAGGTCAGGATGTAAAATTGCAATTGCCTGACGTTTCGGGATTTAAGATTGACAACAAAAACCGCAATATTCCTGTTGAGGTGGTTTCGCAAGACCGTTGCATCCGATACAGCGGCATCACCATCAGCGGCATAACTATCAAAGAATCACCCGCTTGGCTAAAACGCGACCTTGAATCAATCGGCATCCGCAGCATCAACAATGTGGTAGACGTTACCAATTATATTCTTTTTGAAATTGGTCAACCGCTCCACTCGTTCGATGCCGACAAGATTGCAGGTGGCAAGGTAGTGGTAAAAACTATGCCCGAAGGCACCGAGTTTGTTACCCTCGATGGTCAAACCCGCAAGTTAAGTGCCGAAGACTTAATGATTTGCGACGCAGAAAAACCGATGTGTATCGCCGGTGTGTTTGGCGGTTTGGATTCGGGAATTTCGGAAAATACCAAAAACGTATTTCTCGAAAGTGATTGTTTCTCGCCCGTAAGTGTAAGAAAATCAGCCAAAAGGCACAATCTTCATACCGACGCAGCATTCCACTTTGAGCGTGGTTGCGACCCGTCGCAAACAGTTTACGTGCTCAAACGTGCCGCAATGCTGATTAAAGAAGTTGCTGGTGGCGAAATTTCGAGCGATGTGGTTGATATTTATCCTCAACCCGTTGAGAAAAAGCAAATTAAGTTAGAATTTGCTTACCTCAACCGCATTGTGGGCAAGGTAATTCCTCAAAATCAGGCAGTGGAAATATTGAAGAGTCTCGACTTTGATATATTGGAACAAACCGCTGATTATCTGTTGGTTGCCGCTCCTACTTACCGCGTTGACGTTACACAAAATTGCGACGTTGCCGAAGAGATTCTCCGTATCTATGGTTATGATAATGTGGAGATTCCTACTGAGGTTCACTCGGTGCTCTCGTATATGCCGCGTCCCGACAAAACCAAACTTACTAATAAGGTGTCGGATTACCTCAGTGCCAACGGTTTTTGCGAGGCAATGTGCAACAGCCTCAGCCAGAGCGATTATTACAAAGATATGACTTCGTATAAGCCTGAAAATCTTGTACTTGTGCTCAATCCGTTAAGCACCGCAATGAACTGTATGCGTCAGACATTGCTTTTTGGTGCGTTGGAATCGGTGGCATTCAACCTCAATCAGAAAAACGAGGACATCCGCCTTTACGAATTTGGCAATGTTTGGACTAAGGGCTTGAAAAAGAGCGACAACAAGGCAAATCTCGCCAACTATTACGACGAAACTCACATTATGCTCGTACTCAGCGGCAATGTTCAAACAGCAAACTGGGCTGCCAAGGAGCAAAAATCCACATTCTATTACCTTAAATCGTACGTTAACAACATCTTAGAGAGTCTTGGCTACAACGTTGACAGTTTCCGCACCGAAGAAACCGACAAGACCGATGTATTTGCTTACGGACTTAAATATTTGATGGGCAAAGAGTTAATAGCCGATTTTGGTAGTGTAAGTTACAAACTCCGCAAACAATTTGATATCGACAAAGAGGTATTCTACGCCGAGATAAATTGGGCTAACGTATTGAAATTCATTCCCAAAGAGATTAAATACAAACCTGTAAGCAAATATCCCGAAGTAAAACGCGATTTTGCATTGCTTTTGGATACCAAAGTACGTTTTGAGGAGATTAAACGTCTTGCACAAAAAACTGAAAAACAATATCTTAAAGAGGTTTCGATATTCGACGTTTATCAGAATGAGAAACTCGGCGCAGGCAAGAAGAGTTATGCGGTTTCGTTCACATTCCAAAACCCCGAGGCGACATTCACCGATAAGCAAATCGACAAAATTATGGAAAACCTCCGCACTGCATTTGAAAAGAACCTCGGCGCACAGATAAGATAATCACTTACAGATATTTACGAAAATAATTAAACAGACATATCAAAAATGAACAAAATCGTAGAAAAGGAGTTCTTCTCCGAAAACGTTGTTAAAATTGTGGTAGAGGCGCCCGAAATAGCCCTTAGCCGCAAACCCGGCAACTTTGTGATTGTCAGGCTCGACGACAAAGGCGAGCGTATTCCTCTCACAATATCTGCCGCCGACACCGACAAAGGCACAATAACGCTTGTGGTTCAGCGTATTGGCGTTTCGTCGTACAAACTTGCCGCAATGAATGTTGGCGACTATATCCACGACGTTGTAGGTCCGCTTGGACACCCCACACACATCTACAAAGCCGGTACAGTGCTTGCTTGTGGCGGCGGCGTGGGAGTTGCACCTTTGTTGCCTATCGTAAAGGCGTTTAAAGAGGCTGGCAACCGCGTGGTTTCGGTTCTTGCAGCACGCAACAAAGACCTCATTATCCTCGAAGACGAAATTCGCAAATACAGCGACGAGGTAATTATTATGACCGACGACGGAAGTTACGGCAAAAAAGGCGTGGTAACCGTTGGTATGGAGGAAGTTATCGCCCGCGAAAAGGTTGACTTGGCGATTGCTATTGGTCCTGCCATTATGATGAAATTCTGTTCGCTCACAACCCTTAAATATCAGATTCCCACCGTTGTAAGTCTCAACACCATTATGGTAGACGGCACGGGAATGTGTGGTGCTTGCCGCGTAAAAGTAGACGGCAAAACCCGTTTTGTATGCGTTGACGGTCCCGAATTCGACGCCCACAAGGTAGATTTCAACGAGATGCTTCAACGTATGGGCTGCTATAAAGAGCAAGAAAAAGAGGCGTTTGAAAAATATAAAAATGCATTGTAATGAAAGCGAAAATCGAAGAAGTTGTCGAAATTTTGAACTCGAACAACCGCGAACTAATGGCGAAATACTTGCAGACACACTCATTCGAATCATTGGAGGAAATGGTGTTGCGCGAGAAACTTCGCGAGAAGGAGTACAGTTTGAGGAAACAGGAGACGACCGAAACCGTAAAGACGAGGAAACTCTTGAATATTTCGCAAAGAGCCGTGGCGTTTGGATAGAAAATGCCGACGAGTATTTGGAAAAATTATACGGAAAGTATTTTGCCCACGGAAGCGAATCGTACGTGTACCGAAAAAGCAAAAATTTGGTAGTTAAAACGAGAAGTTTTATTGGGTATGAATCAGTAATTCAGGCACTTGTGTCGATTAAGATTCACAACATACTTTTTCCCGAAACATCGTTGAAAATTGTTGCCTTGGGCAGAAGTTTCGGCGAGTTTACCGCAGTTTTGGAGCAAAACAATGTTAACGGAAATTTTGCTACAAAAGATGAGATTGAAAAGTTTGTAAACCAACGATTTGGAGCGGTAAAAGATGATTCAGTTTTGGGTGGAAATTCGTATAAGACCGACAAATACTTAATGCAGGATCTAAAACCAAAAAACGTCTTAGTTTCAGAGCGTTATGGTAAAAAAGAGTTTTTCGTAATTGACGGCGATTTTTACATTAATAACTACTAAAATTGAAAACAAAATGACAGATTATAAAAAAGAACGCGAAGAAGAGTGGCGTGTAACCCTTCGCAAGTCGATGCCCGCAAAGGACAGGACTAATATCGAACGCGTTGAAATGCCTATGCAAGACGCTGTTGAACGCCGTAGCAACAACAAGGAGGTTAACCTCGGACTTACCGAGGAGATGGCTCTGCAAGAGAGCCGCCGCTGCTTGGACTGCGCTAATCCACAATGCGTAACTGGCTGTCCCGTAGGTGTTAACATTCCTAAATTTATTAAAAAAATTGAAGGAAAAGACTATCTTGGCGCAGCCGCTACTATAAAAGAAACAAGCACACTTCCCGCTGTTTGTGGACGCGTTTGTCCTCAGGAAAAACAGTGCGAGGCTAAGTGTTTCTACGTTGAAAAATTGAAGAAGAAAGCCGTGGCAATCGGTTACTTGGAGCGTTTTGCTGCCGACTACGAACGCGAGTCGGGCAAGATGGCTGTTCCTCAGGTTGACAAACCCAATGGAATCAAGGTTGCCGCTATCGGTTCGGGTCCTGCTTCGTTGGCTTGGGCAGCCGATATGGCTCGCAAGGGTTACGATGTAACTGTTTACGAGGCACTTCACGAAATCGGCGGCGTATTAAAATACGGTATTCCTGAGTTCCGTCTGCCTAAGAAGATTGTTGACGCTGAAATCTCCAACCTCGAAAAAATGGGCGTTAAGTTTGTTACCAACACCATTATCGGTCGCACAATCAGCATCGAAACCCTCCGTGAACGTGGTTTCAAGGCATTCTTCATTGCCGCAGGCGCAGGTCTCCCCCGCTTTATGAATATTCCGGGCGAAAATTCAAACGGCATTTTCTCGTCTAACGAGTACCTCACACGTGTTAACTTAATGCACGCCGCTGATCCTGAGTACGATACACCCGTTATCAAAGGCAAAAATGTAATGGTTGTGGGTGGCGGAAACACCGCTATGGACTCGGTTCGTACTGCAAAACGTCTTGGTGCTGAGCGTGCTATGATTGTTTACCGCCGTAGCGAAGCCGAAATGCCCGCACGTCTCGAAGAGGTTCATCACGCTAAGCAAGAGGGCGTTGAGTTCTTTACCCTCAACAACCCTGTGGAATATCTTGCCGACGAGAAAGGTCTTGTAAAACAGACACGTTTGCAAAAGATGGAACTTGGCGAACCCGATGCATCAGGTCGCCGCAGTCCTGTTCCCGTTGAAGGTAGCGAATACACTCTCGACACCGATGCTGTGGTTGTAGCAGTAGGCGTATCTCCCAATCCTATAATTACTTCGGCAATTGATGGATTAGACGTTGACCCCAAACGCCGCACCATCATAGTAAATCCCGAAAACAACCAAAGCAACATTCCCGACATCTTTGCCGGCGGCGACATTGTTCGCGGCGGTGCAACTGTAATTCTCGCAATGGGCGATGGCCGTAAAGCCGCAGCCGGCTGCGATGAATGGCTCAAATCGCAGAAATAATTTTCGTAATTAAATGATGATAAAACTACCGCCCAAAACAGGACGGTAGTTTTTTTATATGATTAAATCGCTTAAAGTCAGGGAGTTTTGAATATATCCGCTGTATTTGTTGGGTTTGATACCAAATGATGTTATCATAGTTAAGCGGACTGATTTTTTTGTATGAGTTTGTGAGATAAATTGTTGGATTTTATTATTGATGTTTGTCTCGTCGGCTTTGGTGAATTCGTATTCTGTACGGTAATATTTTAATTCACAGAGGTTTATGGTTTGGTCTGCTCTGTCAATCAAAAGGTCTATTTGTGCACCGCTGTCTGCCTTGCTCAGCCACGAGCATACATTGCTTTGCATACCTGCAATACTAAGTGCTTTTTTTATTTGGTTGGTATGGTTAAGGCAGAGTATTTCAAATGCAAATCCGCTCCACGCATTGTATTTGCCACTGTTGAGCGAATGTGTCCAATATTCCTCGTCGTGATAATTATTGTGTGATGCAAAATGTATTGTAAAATTTACAAAAGAATCAACCAATTGATACATTAAACTACGTTTAGCACCATCAAATGGAATATAACTGCGTATAAATCCGCATTGTTCGAGTTCTTTTAGTATAGTGGTAAAACGCGCATTGTTTTGCAGTTTTGTATCTTCAAGAATTTGAGCCCGTGTTAAACCCTTCATTTTTTTGCCGAGCGACGACACAATGTTCACATAATCATTGGAATGGAGAAAAAGGGAACGAAACAAATTGTCGGCTTCGTTGCGCAGTTCGGCATTATTGGCAAAAAACAGGCGGTCGATGTTTTGTGCCACACTAAGATCTTTATCCATCAGCGAAAGGTAGTATGGTACTCCACCGAAAACCATATAACAGTCAGCAAGTTCGCGTATGCTGTATGCAAATTTATACGCCTTAAAATATTCGTTGCACTGACCTATTGTGAATGGCTCAATGCAGATTTGGTGCGTAACCCTGTTGTGCAATCCCCCTCGATTATTAATCAAATTGTTTATCATCCAGGAAGTTGCGCTTCCACAAACTATCAATTTTATATTACTTTGCACCGATGCCCACGAATTCCAAAAATGTTCTAAGGCAGAAATGAAACCGGAGCGGGCAGTGTCGAGCCAGGGCATTTCGTCGATAAACAATATTTTGGTTTTTGAATTAAGTTTTTCCAATTGCTGCCTCAACTCATCGAAAATTTCAAGCCACGATTTTTTGTATTCTGCATTCGGAAAATACTGTTTCATAGACAGATAGAAATTTGTCAGTTGCTCCTTTATCCCCAAATTTGCCACGCCTGAAACAGCAAAACATATCCGTTTGCCCAATACCTTTCTCACAAAAAAGGTCTTCCCCACCCTTCGTCTACCATATACGGCTATAAACTCCGACCTTTGTGAGGCAATATATTTTTCCATCAAACGGGTTTCAGCATCCCTTCCTACGAGTATTTCTTCCATAATAATTAATTTGAAATTTGCTGTAAAGATACAAAATATTTTTATTTCAGCAAATTTAATTAACGAAAATTGCTGAAACGAGAATAATTTTACCCATTTCAGCAATTTTCAGTTTCCAAAAAATATTTGATTTTGCATTATCAGCAATAATCACTACCTTCGCGCTCGATATTTGAGAGGTGTAAAATGATATATTTATACAATGATTAAATCTTTATTCTTTGATATCGACGGCACATTGGTGAGTTTTAAAACCCACAGGATTCCAGACTCAACCGTGATGGCGTTGGAAGAGGCCAACCGTCGAGGTGTAAAAATATTTATCTCAACGGGCCGTCCTAAGGCGTTTGTAATCAACTTAAAACAAA
>JAGCDD010000460.1 GCA_017651345.1 Bacteroidales bacterium
GAGACTCGGACTCGCGACCCCAACCTTGGCAAGGTTGTGCTCTACCAACTGAGCTATTCCCGCAAAATAAATATTTCAAAAAACTTTTGTACCCGAGACCGGCATCGAACCGGTACTGCCATTTCTGGCAACGGGATTTTAAGTCCCGCGCGTCTACCAATTCCGCCACCCGGGCTATCCACGATAAACGTTATTTATCTGAAAAAGAGCGGGAAACGAGACTCGGACTCGCGACCCCAACCTTGGCAAGGTTGTGCTCTACCAACTGAGCTATTCCCGCATTATGTTAAAGAACTTGGTTTTCTCAAACGCGGTGCAAAGATAGAACTCATTTTCGTATCTACAAACTTTTGCAGCTGTTTTTTTGAAAAATTTATCCAAAAAATCTTTAACATTTTTATTTTCAGGTGCTAATACCTAAACTTTTTTTTAGTACGAACGGGCAAAAACCACACGCTGTTTTGAGGGCTTGCCTGAAATCATATCCACGCCGTCTTCCAAGGGGTTGTTTAACGGAATGCAGCGTATTGTGGCTTTGGTTTCCTCTTTGATGCGAGCCTCGGTTTCTTCGGTGCCGTCCCAAGGTGCGTATACAAAGCCGCCTTTTTCGATAATGGCTTTAAACTCATCGTAAGTGTCGGCTTTGTAGGTGTGCTCCTCGCGGAATTTGAGGGCTTTTTGGAACATATTTTTCTGAATATCGTCCAAAAGATTTACGATGTAATCCTCAATGCCATTGATAGATACCGACGATTTTTCTAATGTATCGCGGCGGAAAACCTCAATTGTGCCATTCTCCACGTCGCGCATACCGATGGCAAGACGTACGGGAATGCCTTGGAGTTCGTATTGAGCAAACTTCCATCCGGGTTTGTTTTGGTCGCTGTCGTCGAATTTTACCTCTAAACCTTTGGCTTTGAGGGCATTGATTATGGGGTCAACCTTTTGGCTGATAGCGGCGAGGTCTTCGGCTTTTTTGAAAATCGGAACTATAACCACGTGAATAGGAGCAAGTTTCGGAGGAAGCACAAGACCATTGTCGTCGCTGTGAGTCATTATCAACGCACCCATAAGACGTGTAGAAACGCCCCACGATGTAGCCCAAACGGTTTCTTGCTTGCCCTCCTTGTTGAGGAATTTAACGTCGAAAGCCTTGGCAAAATTCTGTCCGAGGAAGTGCGATGTACCTGCCTGCAATGCCTTTCCGTCTTGCATCATAGCCTCTATACAGAAGGTCTCCAACGCGCCTGCAAAACGCTCGGTGGGAGTTTTTACACCTTTGAGTACAGGAATGGCGAGGAAATTTTCGCAAAAATCGGCATAAACGTTGAGCATACGTGTAGCCTCTTCCAAAGCCTCTTCTTTGGTGGCGTGTGCGGTGTGTCCCTCCTGCCAAAGAAATTCGGCGGTACGGAGGAAAAGACGTGTGCGCATCTCCCAACGTACTACGTTGGCCCATTGGTTAACGAGAATCGGGAGGTCGCGATACGAACGTATCCAATTTTTGTATGTGTTCCAAATAATGGTTTCGGAAGTTGGGCGAACAATAAGTTCTTCTTCGAGTTTTGCGTTTTCATCTACCACAATGTCTTTACCATCGTCGGAATTCTTTAAGCGATAGTGAGTTACCACTGCGCACTCTTTGGCAAAGCCTTTTACGTGTTCGGCCTCACGGCTAAAAAACGATTTTGGAATAAAAATGGGGAAATAAGCGTTTTTGTGACCCGTTGCCTTAAACATAGCGTCGAGAGCATCGTGCATTTTTTCCCAAATAGAATAACCGTAGGGCTTGATTACCATACAGCCCCTAACAGCGGAGTTTTCCGCCAAGTCAGCGTTGATTACCAAATCGGTGTACCATTTGGAATAGTCGTCAGCGCGTTTTGTAACAAAATCTGCCATTGTATAAACAATTTTCTTAAATAAATTTTCAGATTACAAAGAAAAACAATATTTTTGACATTTGGATTATGCTTGTTAACTTTTTTTAGCAAGATGCGAGTTCATTTTAATTTTTATTCGCCAACAATTATAGCAAACATTTCGATATAATGATTAAAAGATGTCTAACCCGATAAAAATTTAAGACTATGATAAAGAAATTATTTTTAATAATGCTTTTGGCGGCTTTCGCAGTTACAGGCCGCGCTCAAAGCGACTATTACGAGTACGACGACAACGACGGCTACGAAAACACCGGCGTTTACGAAATCGAAGACGATGTTTACGACTCGTACGAGGTGAGAATCAAACGTTTCCATCACCCCAAGACCGTTATCCGCAAAACCTACTACGACGGATTGTTTACCATCGGTGCCGCCGCCGCCATCATCACCGTGGCAGCCACACCTTATTATTGGCATCCGCTCTACTATTCGTGGTACCGTCCCGTGGTTTATCACCGCTATTACACTAACTGCGTAAGACACAGTTACTACCGCTATTCGTATTACCGTCCGGGAGTGGTGGTTTGGCACGATTACGGATACCGTCCAGTGCACACAGTTTATCATTACGATTACTACTATCGTCCTGTGTATCATACCACTTACCACTATTATCACTACACCCCGCGCTACTACGACCGCTATGCCTACAATCACGCCCGCTGGAACGCCAACCGCTACAACTATTACCACGGCTACAACCGCCATTACAGCCCGTCGTACCAACGCAGCCACTCGTATTCAAACCGCAGCAACGACTACAACCGCAGCAACAATGTAAACCGTAGCGACCATTACAACTCGCATTCGGGCACATCAAACCGCAATTCACATTCGGGTTCTACCAATCGTTCAAACGGTTACAGCAACAGTCATTCGGGAAGCAGCCATTCAGGAAGTGCCAACAGCCACAGCGGATCATCAAACCGCTCAAACGGATACAGCAACGGCAGCCACTCAGGTAGCAGCCACAGTGGAAGTTCTTCAAGCCATAGCGGAAGTTCATACAACCGTTCAGGCAGTTCTTCAAGCCATAGCGGAAGTTCTTCGAGCCACAGTGGAAGTTCATACAGCCGTTCTGGAAGTTCTTCAAGCCATAGCGGAAGTTCTTCGAGCCACAGCGGAAGTAGCACACGCTCAGGCAGTTCTTCTTCACACAGCGGAAGCTCGTCAAGCCATAGCGGTAGTTCTTCAAGCCGTAGCGGTAGTTCTTCAAGCCATAGCGGTAGTTCTTCTTCACACAGCGGAAGTTCACACAGTGGAAGCTCATCATCTCATAGCGGAAGTTCTCACAGTGGAAGCAGCCATTCAGGAAGTAGTCATTCCGGCAGCAGCCACAGATAACATAAAATATTAATGGACAATAAATTAAAGATTCTATTTATAGTAAACCCAATTTCGGGCATTGGACGGCAAAAAAAAATTGAGCAGTTGATCGACCTCAATTTAAACAAAGAGCGGTTCATGCCCGAAATTTGCTATACCCAGTATGCGGGACATGCCATAGAAATTGCCCGCCAAGCCGTTGATAATTACCACATTGTAACCGCAATTGGCGGCGACGGCTCTATCAACGAAACCGCATCGCAATTAGTAGGAACAGAAACCGCTTTGGCAGTAATCCCTTGCGGATCGGGCAACGGTTTTGCACGCACATTAAACATTCCGCTGAAACCCGAAGATGCCGTAACACATTTAAACACAGCCGATTTTAAAACCATCGACACCTGCACCGTCAATGATAAGTTTTTTATAAGCATAGCCGGAACTGGATTTGATTCGGTGGTGGCAGCCAAATACGAACAGATGCCCGGACGCGGCTTTAAAACATATTTTAAGGCTGGGTTCGGCAGTTTTTTTAAATACCAACAAGACGAATACACATTATTATATAACGGCATTGAGCGCAAAGAACGGGCATTTTTGATAACAGCCTGCAATTCAACTCAATACGGATACAATTTTAGAATAGCCCCGCAAGCCGTTTTAGACGATGGATTGTTGGACGTTGCCATTGTCCGCCGTCCTCCCCTATGGCGCATACCCTACACCGCCGCCGGCATAATGCTTGGACGTGCCCATCGCTCAAAATACATCGACATAGTAAGATGCCCCTCCATCACCATCAAAGGCAGCACCAGCGGCTACATCAATCTCGATGGCGAAACCGTTGAATGTCAGGGAGATTTGGTGTTTAAAGTGGCTGGAAAGGTGAAGTTTTTTGGATAGAATTTTACAGATAGAAATGTATTTATGGATAAAATTATTACATTTTGAAATGTAAAAATAGCCAGAAATTTGCATTTGGGAATGTAAAAAATGCTCAATATGGGCAACTCTTTTGACCAAATCAAAGATATAGAAGATAGTTACCTTGCCGTTGACGACACCGAGATAGGATACGGAAATAGGATTCCGCTGTGGATGTGTGGGTTGGTGTATTAAGCAACCGTATATTTCATATTATACATTTTTAGGTGTTTATTTTTTAGCGCTGTAAAGATAATAAAAAAAAACAAAAATAATTCTACGTTCAGAAAAATATAGTTATATTTGTATCAACTAAAAAAACATTAATATTTGGTGTTTAAAATTGATGAAGCAACTCACTGTTATTATTATACTTATGTTAATACCTTTGGTGTCGATGCCGCAGAGCAAACAATCGGAACAAAGGTTTCAGCAGGGTATAGAACTTTTCAACTCACAAAAATACGAAGAGGCTTTGTTGTGTTTCAAAAAATGCGATGCTCTCGATAAGAAAAAACTCAAATCAAATGATTACAACTATTTTCGCGCAGAATTAAAAATGGCCGACTGTTACAACGGTTTGGCAGATAATTGTTACGAACGTCTCAACTACGACGATGCTATCAGGCTTGAAAACTTAACGATTGAGATAAGAAAGAAAATTTTGGGTGAAAACCATCACGACTATGCCGCTGCCTTAATAATTCTTGGCAGATTTTATCACAAAAAAGGTAACGATACCGAGGCTATAAGGCTTGTAACCAATGCGATGAATATTTTAAAGAGGATTGGCAACGACGATGCCGAATATGCCGAATCGCTCAACGACTTGGCTTTATACAACGATTACAACGGCGATACTCCCGAAGCTATCAGGCTTGGCACTGCGGCTATTGAGGTGTGGAACAAGTGTTTAGGTAACGCACATCGCAACTATGCCATCGCCGTAAGCAATATTGCAAGATATTATTTCAACCTTGGCAACGTTGACGAGGCGATTAGCAAAGAGACCGCCGCATTAGAGATTTTCAAAAAATCTGTCGGTGAAAATCATTTCGACTATGCCACTTCGCTCAACAATCTTGCGTGGTACAACAACTACAAAGGCAACCATAAAGAGGCCATTAGGCTTGGTACTTTGGCAGTAGAAACATACAAAAAAGTATTAGGAAACCGACACTCTTATTATGCCATCGGGCTCAACAATCTTGCCGGATATTACAGTGAAACAGACAATTACAATGAGGCTAAAAATTTTTTATCCGAATCGATACAAATAAAAAAAGATATTTTGGGTAATCAACATCCTTCGTACGCTTTGTCGCTCAACAATCTTGCTGAATTATATTGCAATTTGGGTAATTACAACGAGGCTATCAGAGTGGGCACAAATGCATTGTCTATCCGCAAAAAAGTTTTGGGAGCAGGACATTTCCGCATTGCCGAATCGCTAAAACAACTTGCCGACATTTACCTTATTGTGGGCAAATACGACAGCGCAGCTAATTATTATTTAGAATGTTACAAAAGCATCACCTCGTTTATATTAAAAAATTTTTCGTCGATGACAAACAAAGAACGTGCTGACTTTTGGAACAAAAACTCTCAATTTTTCAACAAAAACTTGCCTTACGCAGCTTACGTTCATCCCGATTCTGCGTTATGTTCGCTCGCATACGACAGTCAGATTTTTGCCAAAGGTCTGCTGCTCAACACCGAACTCGAAATTCAAAAACTCATAGAACAGAGCGGCGACTCCACATTCTCAAATCGATACTACAAAATAAAGCAAGACCGCGCGAGGCTCGACAATCTTTACCAAAAAGCGGTGGAAAATAGAAAGATAAACACAGATTCGCTTCAAATAATAATCGACAACGAAGAACGCTTGCTTGTGGCATCGTCGAAGGCTCTTGGTGATTATACAAAAAACCTCTCCATTAGTTGGAAAGATATACAGAAGAATCTAAAAAACAACGATTTAGCAATAGAATTTACTATTGTAAAAGACTCCGTCAACAAACAGATTTTTTATGTAGCCCTTGTGCTCAACAACCAAATGCAACATCCTAAACTCGTAAAACTGTTTTCTACCGACGACTTTTGGTGTATCCGAACCAAAGATTATTACACCTCCCCCCTACTCTACAACCTTGTTTGGCAACCGTTGGAGCCGTATCTCAAAAATGTTAAAACAGTGTATTTTTCGCCCGCAGGACATTTTCACAAAATAGGCATCGAGTATCTTCCCGACGACAAAGGCAACATTTTTGCCGAACAATTTGATACTTATCGTCTGTCGTCAACTCGCGAACTTACTTTAACTCACCCAGTAAACCCAGAGAGAAAAGCAACCACCTACGGCGGCATTCAATACGACTTTTCGGAAGAAGAATGGCAAAACCTTAAAAACGAAAATGATTCTATCCGCCGTCAATTTCGCGACATTCCGCAGATAAACAACGATTTTAGAGGCAACGACTTTGGCTACCTCGCCGGCACTAAAATAGAATCAGTGTCTATTGCAAAACTCTTATTTGCAGCGCATTACGATATTGACGCACTTACCGACGCCGATGCTACCGAAGAATCTTTTAAACGGCTTTCGGGCTCTAACATAAAAATACTGCACATTGGCACTCACGGTTTTTATCAAACTGAAAACGATTTGATTAGCTCAGGTTATAGTTTTTTTAAAGAGACACAAAACGACGAAGACCGTTCGCTCAGTTGCAGCGGATTGCTATTTGCAGGGGCAAATTCAGCGTTAGACCCGCTTCGCCACATCGAAATTCCCGATGGCACCGAAGACGGAATTCTAACTGCCAAAGAAATATCGCGACTCGATTTTAGCGGATTAGATTTGGTGGTGCTGTCGGCGTGCCAAACAGGATTGGGAAAGATAACAAGCGAAGGAGTTTTCGGATTGCAGCGAGGTTTTAAAAAAGCAGGAGCCCAGACCATTGTTATGAGTCTTTGGGAGGTGAGCGACGAAGCAACACAACTACTTATGATAGAGTTTTTTAAAAACCTTACAGGAGGTCAATCAAAACGTGCCGCCTTTCTCAACGCACAAAAAATAGTGCGCCAAAAATATCCCAATCCGCTGTATTGGGCTGCATTTATAATGGTGGACGGAATGGAATAAAAACCCTACTGCATTTCAAATGCCTCTTTTAAATTCCACCCTAACTTTTTGTGTAGCAGCGCATACATCACTACTGTTACCAATATCGGGGTGAGCCACATAGCGATAGAAAACTCCTCTTTGGCTTGAACAAACAGCGGCGAGGCTCCAAAGGTGCTACCTTCATTACCAAAAATTGCAAACGCCACAAAATTATTAATAAAGTGTATGCCCCACGAAAACTCTAATCCATCGTCAACAATGGTAAAGAATCCGAGCATCGCTCCCATTAAAATAAAGACGGGTATCGCCTTAAAAAATCCATACTCAAACACCTCAGGATTGATGCTATGCATTAGTCCAAAAGTAACAGATGTAATTACCAAAGCCCAAATCTTGCTTTTGGTGCAAAGTCCCAAACCTTGCATAATGTAGCCGCGAAAAATCAACTCTTCGCAACCTGTTTGAAAAGGCACAAGAATAATGGCAAGTATCACAAATACAATGTATTTGCTACCGTCAAATTGAAAAGTAATATTAGTTTCGGGAGAAATCAACAGGGCAACCACAGTTACCAAGCCCATTATAACAAAATAACCTGCTACACCAACAAAGAAACGACCAAGACGGAAACGTTTTTCGCCCGAAATCAAAGTCATACGGTCGCGCTTATGGAACGGCTTGAATAGCAGCCAAGTAACACCAATCCAAAATACAAACGAGAGCATCAGCACCACAAATCCGGGCAGGTCGTTAAGCATATTCATTGAAGTTTTTATAGCCTCAGAAAAATCTCCGTTTTGAAGTCCGGGCATTTCACCGTTGATAGCCTTGCGGACATACAAAATAGGCATATATACCACACTCGGTATCTGTGCCACCACATATCCGATTGCTAATAGTGCCACATATAGTAGCCAATGGTTCTTGCCTTCGCGGGCGTTTTCAAAATATTTCATATTATACATTTTTAGTTGTTTATTTTTCAGCATTGCAAAGTTCGTAAAAATCGCAATATTTGCAATAGTCGTTTGGCTTTGGTTCAAATTTTTCGCAGTTAAAAATCTCGTTGACCAACTGTTGCAGATGATCGGCAAATTCATCGGTCAACTGCTTGATATTTGCACCGTTAACAGGTACTACATCAGCAGAGAGATAAGTGTCTTTTTCGCTAATGGTGTTTCTAACAGCGTAGACGGCGGGTGTGGGACGCTCGTCGGGGTGCTTGCGCATATAGACGTAAGAATAAAACAGAAGTTGGAACGCAATTGGACGACGCAGTTTTTGCGAATCGTCAAAAAGGTCTGCCAAGTTGCTGAATTTCATCTTTTTGGCTGTGTTGCCCGTTTTGTAGTCCACAATACGGAGATTGCCGCTGCGGTCGATATCCAAACGGTCGAGTTTGCCGCCAATCCAAACTTTTTCGGGTAAACCGTTGATAGTAACATCGATAGGGCAATAGGCATTTTGCTCGGCGGCAAGAAATTTAAACGGCGCAACACTCTTGTCGTACTCGATAATTCTGCCGAGATACTGCTTTACAATCTCAAAAAATATCTTGTGAAAACCTTCAAGACTCTCTTTGTCTTTGAGTTTCTGCTTGAAATTCTGATTGTAAGCGTTGAGAATATGCTGTTCGGCAATGGGTTCCGATATGTTGAGGGCTTGTGCGGTGATAAGTCCGTCGGCACCTTTTATCTGAGTGTAAAGCGTTTCCACAGATGCGTGAAGAATAGTTCCAAAATCGGCGGGCGAAATATCCTCCTCCACCTCAGCCTCGGGAGTAAGCCGCGCAATGTATTGAAAATAAAATTTGAGCGGACAATCCAAATAGGTGCTCAGAGCCGACGGCGAGAGTTTTGAATTGTGGTAATCGTTTGCAAGATAACGCTTTAAGATATTCCTGCTGTCCTCGTTGTTTTCCACATTCACATTGTTGGTATGCGACGGTTTTATCTGACGCATAAACTCGCGTTCGGTTATAGACAACTTAGAATCAGCACGATAGGTATTTGAAGCCTCTTTTTGAATCTGTGTGGCAAAACGGCTCAACTCGCCCGAAGTGCTTTGCCCGAAAACATTGTTGTACAGCACTTTGATATTTTTGGCACGCTGAAACAGACGGTAGAAGAAATACGCAAAAATAGCATCCTTGTATTTAAGCACTGGCATATCAAACGCCATACGCATTCCCTCGGTTATAAACGAGTCATTTTCAGAGGTTTTGGGGAATACTCCCTCATTAATTCCAAGCATAATTATGTTGTCGAAATCGATATTTCGGCTCTCAATCATACCCATAATTTGCACGCTGTTGCCAACCGACTCGGAATCAAACGCAACCGACACAGAATCAAGATTTTGCCGCAAAAGATTTAAAACCAATTCGTCGGAAAGTTGGTACTTTTCGCAGTTTTCGATAAGCACATTGTAGAGCGACTTGATTTTTAGATAGGCGTTGTAAATGTACTCATTTTCAACATTTTTTTCGGGTTTTGGGTTCGGATTCTTGATAAAGAAATATTCCGAAAGCACATTCATCAATTGAAAAAGTATGTCGGTAGGCGCATTTTCGGTAAGAGGAAAACAGAAGATAAGTTTCAGCAACTGACACTCGGGTTCAAATAATTTTGCATAAACTCTTATCATTCTGTTGTTTACAATAGTATCTGTAATAATTTTAGAATTTACCCCCGGAAGGTTGCAGATAAGGGGATGTTGAAGAATAGCCGTTACATCTTTGTAATAAAAAGTGGACTTTTCGCCCTTACCCCTGAGATTTTTGCGCAATGCGATACAATTGCTAAGTAACGAATAAACGGGAGTCTCCTTAAATGGATACCCCATTGTAACATTCACAGAACCAATACTTTCGGGCAGACTATTAAGCACAGGAAACAAGAGATGTTCGTCGCCAAGGATAACGGCAGTTTTCTCTGGCACAAAACCTTCTTGGTGGGCAAAATCATCAAGAATACCATACACAGCCTTTGCCTGCGCCACAGATAGCGGCACACCGATGTATTCTACATTTTTGGGCTGAGTTAAAATATTACTTGGCGGTTTTGGATTTCTATCGTCGGGATAATCAATAAGATAGCGGCGCATAAAAAGTCCCGCCTCCTGAGCGTGGTCGTTGATATAATATTCGTCGGAATCCCAATAAAAATGACCCGAGCCGTTTTGTCTAAACCACGAGAAAATTTTTCGTTCTGCCTTATTCAACGCATTGAAACCCACAAAGATATATGTTTTATATTTTGGAGTGATAGAGCCGTTGTCGATTTTTTGACAAATCATTCGGTTAATCATTCCCGAATATCCAGTGCGATTATCGGTGAGTTTCTGCGCAAATAGGTTGTGAACTCGTGGCAAATTGATCCAAAGTTCTTGATAGCGGAGTTTTTCTTTGCTAAGACGGTCGGGCGAAAAGTTTGCCCAAAAGGTCTTGATAGCCTCAATCTGCTCTTGCGAGAAACTTTCGTTGGCATAAAAAGCGTCGATTTCAGCAATATCGGCAAAGTTGGTGCAAAGTTGGTCGATATCAATTAGATAGTTGTCGATTTCGTTGAAATCTTTTAGCAGTTTGTTGCCAGTATCAAAAAATTTATCGAACCCCGACGCCAACGAAGCATTGTAATCACTATCTTTAAACACCTCGTAAAAAGCATCGTAGAGAGTGAAAAGCAGTTTTACACTATTCTCCTCCAACGGGAAATAACCCGAAAGTTGTTTTATTATCTTATTGATAGTAAAGAAATTGCCCGAAAACGACGTAGCACCCACCGCCTCTGCGTAAGCCTTACGGAAAAAACTCAGCGAGCGTTTGTTAGGAAACACCACGCACACCGAATCTTGGTTGCCATATTTCTGCAAAATATCTTTTGCGGTCTCTTGTAAAAAGGTCTGCATAACGAGAAACAAAATGATAATACCGCAAATGTAACATTATTATGCGAAAAATGCAACAATCTTTACACACCCTTGTTGATATTCCATATCTCGTTGAATATCAAGAAAATTACAATTAAAACGATAAGATACCACGGAATTTTTTTTCGTGCTACATTAAACATCGATGGCTGCCCAACCACCAAATCGCGTATCGACCATATCAACACCACCACCATAGCCGTACCCACAAGCACAGCTATCGGATTCATCATAAAAGCCTCGCAAGGCATAAGGTGAAAAAAAAATTTCAATCCACGCGTAGTGCCGCAAGCAGGACACGGATAGCCTGTCAAATTTTTAAAAATACAAACAATAAAATGAGGAGTTCCTCGCGGAATATCACTCAATATAAACCACAGCATAGCAGCCACATCCAAAAACAATACAGCCGCATATCTATACACCACAGGCGTAGTTGTCCGCGTAAGCGAAAACATTGCCTTAAAAAACAACTTGATTTTTTCCATAACACAAAAAAGGCTTCGGAGATAAAACCGAAGCCAATTTTTTTAATGACCAAAAAGATTATTAGTCTTTTTTCAAAGGTGTACCGTCGGCCATAGGCATTTTGTCGGTAAGAATCATAATCAAGTCGTAAAGAGTCCAGATACCACATCCGCCACAGGTAATCAACTGAATCCACCAGTTGCTATAACCCATCATAAGACGGTGAATACCTAAAACACCTACAAACCAGCAAATTAATGCCATCATAATTTTCGATTGGGGCTCTTTAGCAGCTCCTTGGGGTACGTTTTCTTCTGCCATAATAATATGAATTAAATTGTTAATAAATTTCGAGTGTAAATGTACGATATTTTTTATTACGTGTCAATAGTTTTTAAAAAAATCTTTCAAAAAATATTTCTACTATTAAAAAAAGTAGTGCTAAAAACACAAACCATCGCCACAAGGGCTCAGTATTGGCATTTTGCATTATAGAATCAACAAATGATATGCCAGATGTGTCAACAATTTTAACCTTTTTTAAGATTTTTGCTTCTAATTTGTCAACCACATTATCGGCTTCTAGATAATTTAATTGCGATTCGTTGCGGTTGTAGTTGAATGATAGCGTGGCTATCGGTTTTCCGTCCACTGTGAGGTCGTAAAATCCTGCTTGCTGTGCACCATTTTCGGCAAATATCATATAGTTTTGTCCTGCATCAGGACCTGAAATTCTTGGAATAAACTCATACCCACTGTCGCGGTATCTCAGAAATACTTTTGAACCTTCAGCAAAGTTGTCGATTTTTTGAGGAACTCCGTCGTTGCGCCCTACTATAATATAAGGTGTATCCATCTGTCCACCCATAGTAGCAGCATTGTAGACAAGCGGAACAAAAATACGGTGAGTTACCATATTGCCCGATTTTTCGTCTAAAGGACAATAAAAAACAAACACACGGCCCGAACGGTATTGACTCTGTGTGAGTATTTTTTTGTAAGAGTCGGTTTCGAGCACCACATCTTCTTGAGCGTAGGCATTGCTCATCGAATTGAAATAACGGCTTATATAGGGCAAGTCGGTATTTTCTTTTATCTCCTTAATAGCCGAACGCAGCAAAGAAGATGTAATATCAACTTTTGAAACATTGCAACGTATTGTATCTTTGGAGATTATGGCATTACACTGCAAAAGATTCAGCAGATAATTGTAATCAGAAATACTACCCAAAAACGACGGCACAAAAATCAGATTTCCACCCGACGACACAAATGTATGAAGCGCAGTGGCCAAATTATGAGGAAGCGCATCGGGTTGGTTGAGTATCACAGTTTTGTAACGCTGCAAATCAACGGGAACTTTGCTTAAATCTGTTGCAACATCAATTTTGAATGCCTCATCGCCATCGAAAAGAGCTGTAAAATATTTATTAACTTGCTGATTACCAATCAATAAAATATTAGTTACAGTATCCAACCGATACGAAAAATAAAGCGAATTGTCGAAATCTACTGGCGAATCGGCAATGGTAATAACGCCATTGACAAACTCTTGAGTTTCGTTGACATATTTAATTTCAAGCTGTTTGCTCTCGCCCGGGGCAATCGAAAAATTCTGAACGCTTTTTTGCTTGCCATTGATTACAAGGGCAAGCGGCACATTATTATAAGTGTTTTCGCCATAGTTTTTTACAAACACCGAAATATTTTCCTGACCGCCGGCGCGACGCAAAGGAGTATTAAAAATACAGGTATCCACTGCCAAGTTTGCTATACTCTGTGGCTGAATAGGCACAATATTAATCTGAGTAAGCGAATCGGTTTGAATATTGTCGAAATCGCATATATTATTTTGAAAATCAGATATTAAATACATAGATTTCGACACGTCGGCAGAAACATCAAGAAGGTTAAGATTTTGCTCAGCCTTGTTTATCACCTCCGACAAAGTGCGCACCGAAGGCGAGATTTTCACATTTTGCAAAAAATCTCTGATAGTAAGCGCATTTACAAAACGAAAATGCTCTTGCGAAAAATCATTAGTGAGAAAAAGAAACTTGGTTTCAGACGGATATGCATCCACAATTTTCAAAACATGATTTTTAGCCGTTTCGACAGCCGACACCACACCATCGCCTGTTTGCATACTAAACGAATTGTCGAGATAAATCACCGGCGGAGCAGATTGCTGTTGACCTACAGGCATTGTCGACGACACTTTTACCGGCTGTGCAAACGCAATCACGATGGCGGCGATAGCAAGCATACGCAAAATCATAATGATGATATGCTTGATCACAGATTTTCGTCGGGTTGTCTGCCTAATATTGTCGATAAACCGTATATCGCTGAAATATACAGTTTTGTATTTTCGAAAATTAAACAGATGTATTATAGGCGGAATAAGCACGGCGAATCCCGCCCACAGAAACATCGGATTTAAGAAAAACATTTGTTAATCAATGTCTTATTGTTTTTCTATCTGTTTTTGGGCAAGTTCGATAATTGACTCATCCCACGGAGCAATCATACACACAACATTGTCGAAAATTCCATCAGGATTTTTGGCAATCACGTGGTAAAGTTCTGCAATTCCGTCGATTCCGTCTTTTACATACTGCACTATTTCATCATCCGAAGAAAACGAAGAAATGGCTTTGTAACGAGGGAACTCCACTCCTACTCCACCTCTAAACGATGAAAAATTAGATTCTTGATTAGTAATCCAATTAGCAAGTTGATGACGGAAAAATTTCAGATATTGAGTTCTCAGTTGAGGATTAGAGCCATTGGTACGCAACAAAACGTTAACACCGGCATGACTATACGCCTGTCCGGGAACGTCCTGTTTGCGGAAGAATCCGGCGTTGAAACCGAACACATACTGCATTTCGTCGCGGACAAATCCAAGACCATAAAAATGCCACTCCTCGCTTATGCGTTGATGGGTATATCTACCGAGTCGCTGTGTATAATAATCGCGAATTTGAGTTATTATCTTGCGACGACGTTCTTTAATTTCTTCTGCTTCAATCATTTCCGAATCAATAATTATTTATATCTGTTGTATTATTGTATGTTTGGGGTTACAAATATACAAAATTTAATACAAATATGCAGCCAATTTCTACATTTTTACGGATATTTTTACATTAAAACGTCGAGAAGTTAGTCGATCGGGCACGGCATATTGGGCAAAGTTACCTTCGGATGCATTAGATTGCGACGGCACTACTGTTACCCAACTATATGATACTGTGTTTTTTATATCAAAAAGATTGAAAATATCAAAACCAATTTTTACAGAACGTCCGTTTTTGAGACGATCTCTAAAAAGTGCTGCCTCCAACCCAAAATCTGTTCGCAAATAGTGTTTGCTGCGCAAAACCGCTGTATACCTTGGCATATTTTCAGGTCCGAATGGCAGTGGTGTGGCATACACCAATGTAATATTCATTCCCAAAAAATCAAAACGAGGAAAATAATCGCGAAAAAAAACACTTGATGTAAACCTACGATCGTCGGGTCGAGGAATATAACCGTGACCATCGTCTTTGATATCCTCTTCGGTTTTAAGAAACGACATACTCAACCACGAATCCATTCCTTTTACAAATTCGCCATAAATTTTAAAATCGGTTCCTGCTGCATAACCATCGGCACGCTCACTTGCATAATATGTAATTTTTACATTATCAACGGTGTAAGGCACAATGTCGGAGAGTTTTTTGTAATAAGCCTCGGCTGTAATTTTAAAGGGACGGTTCCACATCAAAAAATCGTGATAAACACCAGCCACTAAATGCAATGATTTTTGAGGATTGCGCGAAATCAATGGTGAGCCGTCGGTATTCATCAATTCGCGGAATGTAAGCGGCTGCACATAGCGTCCTGCCGAAAGCCGAAAAGTGTAATCACTTAATGCTTTGGGTGTTATCATCACAGAGCCTCGCGGACTAACTGACACTTTTTGCGAATAATCAGAATAACAACCCCTTGCTCCCACATTTATCGAAATATCAGCAAATTCAGTATCAAAATCGTATTTATCGTAAAGATATGCTGCAAAATCGGGACGGGCTAAAGCAGTAGTTCCATATTTGCTCCGAAACATAGTCAACGATTTATCAGCATTGACAAAAAAGCCTGCCGAATCCATTGTTTGCCACTCGTTAACAGAGCCTTCCACATCATACAACATAGTTTGGAAACCCCAACCAATCTTGTTGCCAATGCCATAATAAACCCCACTGTATTTCAAAGATGTAATATGAGCAATAACCGAATTGCGGGCATGGCTAAGGCTCTCTCCTACACCCATATCGGTTGAGGCAAATTCTTCATCGGGCTGTCCCATACGACGGTCGAGACTACGAAGAAGATATGCAGCAGCAATATCGTACCCCACATTCTCTTTAAGTGCGTAAACCGCTGCTGTGGCAGTCATTTTGATATTTTTACGGTCGGAAAACTCTATTGCCATCGCTCCAATTGCATTAGAATAATTATCTTTTTCGCTTCCGGCATAATAGATATTCATCTGAAGAGCGTCTTGCATAGTGCCAAACGAAGTTGTCTGACTTTGAGGCACAAACAAAAATCTGTTTGACGAAACCATCCCGAGAGCCCACAAATTAAACTTTTGAGACAATCTATAAGTACTAAAAAGCTGAAAATCTGCATACTCAGGATTATATTCGCCTTTTTTTTCAAGAGAATTGAGGATATATTTCGATGTGCGGTATCTAATCCCCGAAATCAAAGTAAATTTAGAATTTTTAGAAACCACCTCGCCTTCGATTGAGCCTCCCATCAATCCTGCAGAAAACGAAAATGCATTTCGATCGGGTCTGCGATAAGCCACATCAAGCACAGATGACATTTTATCGCCGTATTCTGCCCCAAAACCTCCCGACGAGAATTCCACTTTGCCAGCCAGTCCGCTGTTGACAATCGAAAGTCCCTCTTGCTCACCACTACGCACAAAGAGCGGACGGTAAATTTCCACACCATTAATATATACAAGATTTTCATCAAAACTACCACCGCGTACATTGTATTGCGACGACAATTCTGACACAGAGCTTACTCCGGGCTGCATTTTTACCACCTGCTCGATATAATTTCCATCAGAAGAAACAGTATGCTGAAAATCGGCACGATGAATAATCTGTCCTTTGTTGCCGCCCCTGCCTTTAACTGTAACAGTATCAATCTCCACATACATAGAATCGGTTTGCGCCATTACATCGCTAACAACCAACAACAATAATAATATGTTAAACAACACTTTCATGCTGCAAAAATATCAAATTGCCTGAAAAAACACTATCAACATTTGATTTAATAAAAAAAGAAATATAACTTTGCACCAAAAATTTAAAATAAAATGGCAGAAAATACAAACCAATCCTTAGACAATCAGGAAAAAGACCTTTCGGAGAAAGATCTCCACGATATCGTATTAAAACAATACGAATTACTTAACAATCAGAGTCATACCATTCGTCAACTTCAAATCGACAAAGACGAAATGGGCGAAGAGTTCTCATTCTCTAAAATCTTTTCGATATTTAAACGCGACAAAAACAAACCCAAAAGTGATAAAAGCGGATGGTTAAAAGCCATTGGATCCTTTTTATATAGTTTTGCGGTTGGTTTTATTCGTTTGATTTATTCTTTCCGTATACCGGTTATTATATGCACATTACTTGGTCTTGCCGCAGGTATAGCAATCTATGTTACCAGCGAAAAGATTTATGAAAGTAAAATTGTGTTTGCGTCTGGAGTTCTCACCAACGATTTTTACAAAAGTCATTCAGAGGTGCTCGGCGATGCAGCCAAATATTCTCCATCTGCCCTTTCCAAAGCATTGAACATTAGCCAAGACATGGCAGAAAAAGTTAAAAACATTGAATTTTCGGTTTACACACAGTATCAAGCACAAAAGATAGTTCAAGTAAACGACACTACCAATGCATACGTAATGTATTTCCCATTTTTCACTCTTACCTACGAAGTTACTGATGGTTCTATCATGGACGAGGTGGAAAAAGGTACATACAACTATTTTGCAAACAACAATTATAGTGAAAACCTCCTCAAAAGCGAACGCGAACTTATCGACGAACAGTTGAAAGAAATCGAAAAAGGTCAGCAGACCAACGATTCGCTCAACGCCGCTATCAACAAAAAAATATCTAATCAAAACAAAGATCAGTTTTTTGTTAAAGAAACAGGTATGGACGGGAAAGGTATAATTCTTAGCCAAGAAGAAGAAGTTGACAAAATTCTCAATGCCGTTTACAATATTAATTCGCGATTCACCAACGACAAAAAACTTATCAAAGAGCAACAAAACAAACTCGAAAACGACAAATTTGAAATTGTTTCGCACCACACTTCTGGTTTTAAACCAATTTTCCCGCGCGTAAGGCACATTGCTCTCTATACATTTTATGGTTTTCTTTTAGGCACAGTAATTGCTTTTATCATTATGGTTTTAAAAGGATTAAAATCATTCTTAGAAAAAGCTGAAAAAACTGAAAAAGAAAACAAATAATGAAAGGAATAATCCTCGCCGGCGGTTCGGGTACACGGCTATATCCGATTACCAAAGCAATTAGCAAACAGTTGCTGCCGGTATACGACAAGCCGATGATTTATTATCCTTTGTCAACACTTATGCTGGCAGGGATTAGAGATATTTTGATTATTTCTACGCCACAAGATTTACCTATGTTTGAGCGGCTTCTCGGTTCGGGCGAAGACCTCGGATTGAAGTTTTCGTATGTAGAACAGCCACGTCCTGAGGGACTTGCACAAGCTTTTATTCTCGGCAAGGATTTTATCGGAGATGATAGTGTTTGTCTTGTGCTTGGCGACAATATTTTCTACGGACACGGGTTGCCTGCACTTTTAAAAGATGCTCGCAAAAATGTGGAAGAGAAAAACATAGCCACAGTTTTCGGTTATCAGGTTACCGACCCCGAACGTTATGGTGTAATTGCATTCGACAAAGAGGGTCGCGCTACTTCAATTGAAGAAAAACCCGCTCATCCAAAATCTAATTATGCCGTGGTAGGTCTCTATTTTTATCCCAACGATGTGGTTAAAATTGCATCCGAGATAAAACCCTCAGCACGAGGCGAATTAGAAATCACCACCGTTAACCAATGCTACTTAGAGCAAAACCGTATTGGCGTAGAACTTATGGGTCGCGGATTTGCTTGGCTCGACACCGGCACTCACGAATCGCTCAACGAGGCTGGCAGTTTTATCCAAACCATCGAAACCCGTCAAGGCTTGAAAATTTCGTGCGTTGAGGAAATTGCATTCAAACTCGGCTACATCTCTGCCGAAAAATTAAAACAACTTGCCACACCGTTGGCTAAAAACGGATATGGACAGTATCTTTTGAAACTTGCAGAAGAAGGAAACAATTAACATTATGGAATTTAAGCAATTATCAATTCCCGGACTTTGGGTAATAGAGCCCAAAGTTTTTGGCGATAAACGCGGATATTTTTGCGAAACGTTTAAGAAAGAACTTTTTGAACAGAATATCGGCAAGGTAAATTTTATTCAAGAAAACGAATCGAGTAGTAGCTATGGAGTTTTGCGCGGATTGCATATTCAACGTCCGCCTTACACTCAGGCAAAACTTGTTAGCGTGGCTCTCGGCAAGGTACTTGACGTAGCAGTTGACGTGCGCACCGACTCCCCCACTTTCGGCAAATACGAAATGGTAGAACTTTCTGACGAAAATCACCGCCGTTTCTTTATTCCGCGCGGATTTGTTCACGGATTTGTAGTGTTGAGCGAAAAGGCAATTTTTCAATACAAGGTTGACAATGTTTACAACAAAGAATCTGAACAAGGCGTTATCTTCAACGACAAAACCATTGGTATAGATTGGCAAATTCCTGCAAGTCAGATGATTTTATCCGAAAAAGACCTCGCACAAAAAGTATTAGATAAAAACGACTTTTACACAACCCAACAATATTCTCAAAACGTATGAAAGCAATAATGGTAACAGGTGGAGCGGGTTTTATCGGCTCCAACTTTATAAGATATGTATTTGAAAAAACTGATTTTCAAGGCACAATCATCAACGTTGACAAACTGACATACGCTGGCAACCCCGAAAACCTCAGCGACATTGCCGCAAAATTCTCTGGCAACCGCTACTTTTTTGAGCAAACCGACATTTGCGACAAAGAGGGTATCGCCAATATTTTTAAAAAGTACGACATCGACACTGTAGTACATTTCGCAGCCGAAAGCCACGTTGACCGCTCTATTCTCGGTCCTAAGGACTTTATCGAAACCAATATTGTTGGCACGTTCAACCTTTTGGAAAATGCCCGCAACTATTGGGGCGACCGCAAGGATGTGCGTTTTCACCATATCTCCACCGACGAGGTTTACGGAAGTCTCGGCGAAACAGGATATTTCTACGAAACCACTCCTTACGACCCGCGCAGCCCGTATTCGGCATCAAAAGCATCGTCAGACCATCTTGTGGAGGCATACAAACACACTTACGGATTGCCCGTTACCAAATCTAACTGCTCCAACAACTACGGACCTTACCATTTCCCCGAAAAACTTATTCCGCTGTTGATTCTCAATATCTTGGCAGAAAAACCGCTACCTGTTTACGGCGACGGTCTTAATGTTCGCGATTGGCTATATGTTGAAGACCATTGCAGCGCCATCTATACCATCCTCACCAAGGGCAAAGTGGGCGAAACCTACAACATCGGCGGCGAAAACGAACGCACAAATATCGAAATCGTAAACACCGTTTGCGAAATTATGGCAGAAAAACACGGCAAGGAGAAGGATTTTTACAAAAAACTTATTACCTTTGTAAAAGACCGTCCAGGTCACGACCGCCGTTATGCTATCAATTGCGACAAGATTAAGAGCGAACTCGGTTGGCGTCAGTCGGTTAACTTTGAACAAGGTATCCGCAAAACCGTTGAATGGTATTTATCTAATGCTCAATGGATTAAAAACGTCCAGTCGGGCGAATACAAAAATTGGATAAACAAGAATTACGAAAAAAGGTAGAAATGATAAAAAACATCTGTTGCATAGGCGCAGGTTACGTAGGCGGACCCACAATGACTGTGATGGCCTACAAATGTCCCGAAATAAATATTACGGTTGTTGACCTCAACAAAAACCGCATTGCCGCGTGGAACTCCGACAATCCACACGATATTCCTATTTTTGAACCCGGATTAGCCGAGATTGTGATGCAGGTTCGCGGCAAAAACCTGTTTTTCTCTACCAACGTGGAAACAGCTATTGATCAAGCTGATATGATTTTTATGTCGGTTAACACGCCCACCAAGGAGTATGGCAAAGGCAAGGGAATGGCGGCAGACCTTAAATATATCGAGCTCTGCGCCCGTCAAATTGCAGCAGTGTCAAAATCCGACAAAATCGTTGTTGAAAAATCTACACTTCCCGTGCGCACAGCTGAGGCTATCCGCTCTATTTTGGATAACACCGGCAACCACGTGAAATTTCAAATACTTTCAAACCCCGAATTTCTTGCTGAGGGAACGGCCATCAACGACCTTCTCAATCCCGACCGTGTGCTTATCGGCGGATTGCAGACTCCCGAAGGCAAGGCGGCAATTGAGGAACTTACAGCCATTTACGCTCATTGGATTCCTCGTGAAAAAATCATCCAGACCAACGTGTGGAGCAGCGAACTATCGAAACTCACCGCTAACGCATTTTTGGCACAGCGCATCTCGTCGATAAACTCATTATCAGCACTTTGCGAAAAAACAGGTGCCGACGTTACCGAAATAGCCAAAGCCATTGGTTCCGACAGCCGTATTGGCAACAAGTTTCTCACAGCATCGGTTGGTTTTGGCGGCTCGTGCTTTCAAAAAGACGTGCTCAATCTCGTGTACATCTGCAAAACTCTTGACTTAGAAGAGGTTGCCGAATATTGGGATTGGGTTATAAAAATGAACGACTATCAAAAGCACCGTTTTGCCGACAATATCATCACCACATTGTACAACACCGTGTCGGGCAAGAAGATAGCATTTCTCGGATGGGCATTTAAAAAGAATACCAACGACACCCGCGAAACTCCCGCTATGTACGTGGCAGACATTCTGATGAACGACCTTGCTAATATTGCGGTGTTTGACCCAAAAGTATCGCCAAATCAGATATTTACCGACATCAACCACGTAAACGGCAAGAGCGACGAAGAAAATCAAAAGCAACTTTCGTTCGTTAACGACCCTTACGAGGCTTGCAAAAACGCTCACGCTGTGGTAATACTAACAGAGTGGGATATGTTCAAAGACCTCGATTGGAAACGCATCCACGACGGTATGATGAAGCCAGCATTCCTCTTTGATGGTCGCAACTTGCTCAACGCCAGCGAGATGAAAAATCTTGGATTCTATTACAAAGGAATAGGAAAATAAATTTCCTATCCCTTGATTCTATATATATAAGGTGTATTCAAACTCCCTTATCGTGTTAAAATCCTCTTCGCGGATAGTTGCGCCGTCTTCGTTATTAGTGGTAATGGTTTGATTTACAATTCGTCCAGTGCCAGTAGCGGTGGTGGTGGTAACGGTGCGAGCTTCGTCGTCGTATTCGGTGGTGATTTTTCCGCGTGAACCTATGGTTTGAAGTGTTTCGCGACCCTTTTCGTCGTACTGATAAGCGTAACTATCAAGGAGTTCCTTCTTAGGATTGAGAATGCCCATAAACGACAGTTTGCCATCGTCTTGATATTTGTAAATGCGGTGGTCGGTTTCGCGACCGTCTTTATCTAAGTTCTTAGCGATTATTACCTTACCGTTTTCAAATTGCGAAACTTGATGCAGCGAAATATCACCATTGTAGTCGGTGATAAGATGCTCGGTAACATTGCCATCAGCATCGGTAGTGAACTCCTCTTTTTCTTCTACATTACCATCTTCGTCTACTGTGGTAATTATTAAGCTATTAGGATTATGTTCGTAGGTTTTGATTGATTTAAAACCGCCTTGATATTCAATGGTTTCTTTGGCGATACGACCTTCGGATGTGTATTCGTAAAAGTGTGTTTCGTTGGGTTCGTCCTCGCCGCAAAATATCTGCATTTCGGTTTTTTGGTTGCGGTCGTTAAACTTGGTTACTGTTTTTGAGGTTTCGGAACCATCGTAATCGTAATCAACAGCAAGAGTTTCATTGCCATTTTGGTCGTATTCAGAATAGGCATTGGTGTAAATTGTGCCTGATTCTTTAATAGTAGTTTTTTGTGTAAGAGTCTTTATCTTCATAAGTAATTAATTTTTAGTCGGTTATTAATTAATAAGCATACCTTCGGGATTAAATTTTATAATATCGCCCGGATGTTTGGTAACGGTGTTGCCGTTTTGGTCTACAAATGTAGCTTTTTTGGCAGAAATACCTTGCATAACGTATCCGTCGCGGTTAAAAACTATCGGACGATGTGCCATAAATGATATTTTTTCGTTGTCATTGATATTCAGTTTAACGTTGTCAACGGGTGTTATTTGCCGGATAGTACCTGAGGGATAAAACCTTATCTCTGCACCCGGGTCTGAAAAAATCACCGTTCCATCGCGACAAACATATTCAATACCTTGCGCCGCCGAACCCGCCGACACACGTCCCAGTTTGTCAAAAAACGTTACAGCCATTGCCTTAAATTCGTAAAACTTTCCGTTGCTTGCCTCGCCGATAAAGTTTACCGCCGGAAAACCTTCGAACACCTTGCCGTCTTCGTTTATCATAATTCGAGTGCCACCTTGAAAAAGCACAAGCGGACCGGTTGTCCACAAATCGGTGTCAACAGCAAGTACGCCCTCAATCACCTCGCCTTTGTGGTTGAGCACCACGTTGGTACCGCCTTTAAACATTACCCCGATGGCGGGAGTATTCAACACGGTGTCGCAACTGAGTGTGTCGCCCGGAATACCTGAGCATGGCAATATCGTTAATATCAATAATATGACTGTAATCCAAATTTTCATTGCGTCATTATTTCGGTACAAAGATATTAATTTAATAATGAATTTACCCACGAGTCTTGTCTGCCGCAAAAAAATTTTTACCTTTGCATTGTTAAAAAACGAAAACAAAATGGCTTTTAAATCAGGCTTTGTAAATATTGTAGGCAATCCTAACGTAGGCAAGTCCACGTTGATGAACATACTGGTAGGCGAACGGCTCTCTATCATTACCTCCAAGAGTCAAACCACTCGCCACCGCATTATGGGCATCGTTACTGGCGACGATTATCAAATTGTATATTCCGATACCCCGGGTGTGCTAAAACCCGTGTACAAATTGCAAGAGAGTATGTTAAAGTATTCAGAAGACGCTCTCGAAGATGCCGACGTAATACTATATATCACCGACGTGCTTGAATCCAAAACCAAAAACCAGTTCTTTTTGGATATGGTTAACCGTTTGGATGTGCCTATTGTGCTGTTAATCAACAAAATTGACCTTGCCGACCAAGCCAAAGTGGAGGAACTTATTCAGCAATGGCACAGCCTGATACCCAAGGCAGAAATTCACACCGTTTCGGCATTGCACAAATTCAACACCGAAAACATTTTAAAACGCATTGTTGAGCTTTTGCCCGAAAATCCACCCTATTTTGAAAAAGACCGCCTTACCGACAAGCCCGAACGTTTTTTTGTTAGCGAAATTATCCGCGAAAAAGTGCTCGAACTCTACGAAAAAGAGATTCCATACTCGGTAGAAGTGGTGGTAGAAACCTTTAAAGAAGAAGAATCCATTATCCGTATTCAAACGGTAATCAATGTAATACGCGATTCGCAAAAAGGCATTATCATTGGCAAAGGCGGCACGGCACTAAAACGTCTCGGAAGTGCTGCCCGCAAAGAAATTGAAGCATTTTTTGGCAAAAAAATCTACTTAGAGATATTTGTAAAGGTCTGCAAAGATTGGCGCGACAATGCCGGTCGTTTGCGCGGATTCGGTTACGATCTTTAACCTAAAAATTAATATTGGAATTGTAAAAACATTCGTACATTTGCATAAACATTAAAAAACACACAACATGAAATTCGTAGTATCAAGTTCAGAACTTCTTACCCGCTTGCAATCAATCAATAGGGTAATCAGTAGCAAAAATACGCTGCCCATTTTAGATAATTTCTTGTTTGAGATAAACGAAAACATTCTTACCGTTACTGCCTCCGACATCGAAACCACTATGCGCACACAAATTACCCTCGACAATGTTGACGGCGAAGGTAAAATTGCTATCGAGGCTAAACGTTTGACCGACATTCTCAAAGAGTTTCCCGAACAACCCCTTATTTTTGAAATCAACCTCGAAACCTTGGGCGTTGACATCCTTTCAGAAAACGGTAAATACTCTGTTGTAGGTCAAAACGCCGACGAGTATCCCAATATGCCGCAATTAGACGAATCTCAGACACTTACCGTAAATATTCCTGGCGAAGTATTGCTCAAAGGCATCAACAAAACTCTCTTTGCCACATCCGACGACGAACTCCGTCCTGTTATGACCGGTATTTTTATGCAGTTTAGTGGCGAAGGAACCACATTTGTGGCATCCGACGCTCACAAATTGGTACGCTACAAACGCAAAGACGTTAACGCCGAAAGCGAAGCAGCGTTTATCCTGCCCAAAAAACCTGCAACAATGCTTAAAAACATTCTTGCAAAAGAATCTGGCGTTATAAAATTGCAGTTCGACGACAAAAACGCTCATTTTACTCTTAGCGATTACGAAATGATTTGCCGCCTTTTGGAAGGTCAGTATCCCAAATACGAATCGGTTATCCCCAAAGATAATCCTAACAAACTAACTATCAACCGCGCCGACCTTGCCACCACATTAAAACGTGTTTCGGTGTTTGCAAATCAGGCAAGCAACCTTATTAAATTAGAACTCACTTCAAGCCAAGTAACAGTTTCAGCACAAGATATCGACTTTTCGATTTCGGCTTACGAGCACATCAACGCTCAATACGACGGCGAAGAAATGGGAATCGGCTTTAAATCAGCATTTATGTTCGACATTCTTCAGGCTATCGAATCAGAAAACGTTGTGGTAGCAATGTCGGATCCTTCTCGTGCATGTCTTGTTTTCCCGTTAGAAAACGAATCAGAACAAGAAGACCTTTTGATGCTCATTATGCCCATGATGATCAACGACTAATCATCATTTTTCATACGCATATTTGTTGTAGAGACGTGCCATGGTGCGTCTCTACTTTTTTTTAACCATAATTTCAAATTATTTATTTGGATTGTATCCTATTTTCTGTAATTTTGTACCTTTGCAGAAATACAGACAACAATACAATTACAAAACTATGAATAAAACAACATTACTCAGCGCAGCACTATTAATTTCAGCCCAGTGTGTTTTTGCGCAATCCGAAGACAAAACTTTAGTGGTAGTAGCAGGACAAGAAAGCGCCCTCGCCTACAATCAAGGCATCAAAGACCACAACAACAAAAACTTTGCAGTTGCCAACGACAACTACACCAAAGCACTGCAAACCAATCAACAATTTTATCAGGCTCTCTACAACCGAGGTCTTGCAGAACTCAGCCAAAACAAAAACGGAGACGCTCAAAACGATTTTAACCAAGCCGTTTCGCTCAACGAAAATCCCCGTTACTACCTTGCCCGCTCGGTTAGCAATGCCCGTTTGCGCAATTTCAAAGAGGCTTTGCAAGACATCGACAAGGCTCAAAATCTTGGCTACGACAATGCCGAAATTTCATATTTCCGCGGAATGGTTTACCTTCTTGCAGGTAATTACGCCGAAGCCGAAAAGCAATACAATTTTGCCGTTAGTGCCAACAACCGTTTAGCCAAAGCTTATTGCGACCGCGGCACTGCACATTATCTCCGTGGCAATTACAAAGCCGCCATCGACGATTACAATACAGCCATCGAAATTGACCATTCAGCCACATACGCCTACGTTTTTCGTGCTCAAGCTAAGGCAGAATCGGGCAATCTCACCGCTGCAATTGCCGACATTAATTCAGCTCTCGAAATCAATCCCGACGATTACGACCTCATCAACACTCGCGGTCAGCTTCAAGCCAAAAACAAAAAATACGACAAAGCTGCTGCCGATTTTGACGCTCTTATCGAAAAATATCCCGATGAACCTTCGGCTTACATAAGCTACGGCAATATGTATTTCGACCGTCAACAGTTTGAAAAGGCAAAAGAATATTTTACCAAAGCTATCGAAAAAGACCCCTACAACTATATTGCATACAACAATAGAGCAAACGCCTCTGAAATGCTATTTGAAACTAAGAATGCCGACAGCGACCGCAAAAAGGCCGAAAGTTTTCTTAATCCCAAGTTGTAAATATGAAAAAACTATTTGCAATATTAGCATTAATGATTGCAGCACAGGTAGTTGCAGCGCAGGGTCAAGTGGCGGCTATCGATCAATTTGAATTTAAAATCAAGCCAGAAGGTTTTTCGGAGGCTTGGAAAGCTGTAAAAAACGGCAACAAATTTTTCGATACCAACAACCCCGCCATGTTTAGCGATGCCCTACCCTACTACCTCGAAGCCTACAAATACAACAGCGCAAACCCCGAACTCAACTACCGAATTGGCGTGTGTCAACTTTCGGGCAACGATCGCGAATCTGCGCTCAAATATTTGCAGACTGCATATCGCCACGACCATACCCTTGCTCCAATGCTTCCTTATTACCTTGCCCGTGCCGAAATGCTCAACCTCATGTTCGATTCGGCTGAGGTGCATTTCAACGAGTTTTCTAAAAACAAAGCATTGCTTGCAAAAGTGGGTACAGCCACCGTTAGACAATATAAGGAGCAATGCAGCACTGGTCGTCAGTTGATGAAAAATCCCGTTGACGTTACCATCACCAACATCACGTCAATCAATTCTGAATGGCCAGACTACAGCCCGATTATCTCTGCCGACGGTAGCATGATGTTGTTTACATCGCGTCGCGAAGGTTCGTCAAACAACAATACCGATAAGGTAGACGGCATTTACAACGAGGACATCTACATTTCGTATTTTAAAAACGGACAATGGCAAGCACCTGTCAACGCCGGAAAAAGTCTCAACACCGACGCTCACGATGCCACTGTGGCTCTATCTGCCGACGGTCTTACACTTCTCACCTACACCATGGGCGACCTCTACATCAGTTACCTCAAAAAAGAAGGTTGGACCAAACCCGAAAAACTGCCCTCCACCATCAATTCAGAACTGATTGAAAACTCGGCTTGTTTCTCTTACGACGGCAACACTATATATTTTATCCGCGGACGAAACCAAGACCCAGCCAAAAGCAACGGCGACATCTACGTTTCAAAACGCACCGGCAAAACTTGGGGACGTGCTGTAAAACTGCCTCCTAACATCAACACAAAATACGATGAAGACGGCGTGTACATGCTTCCCGACGGCAAAACTTTGATTTTTTCGTCGAAAGGACACAACAGCATGGGCGGATACGATATTTTTAAAACCACACTTAAATCCGACGGCACTTGGACCGACCCCGTAAACCTCGGCTACCCAATCAACACTCCTGCCGACAATGTTTACTATGTGCTTTCTGCCGACGGCAAAACAGGTTATTATTCGGCAGAACGCTCTGATTCTAAGGGTTATACCGATATTTATATGGTAACTTACAACCAAACCCAACAACCAGTAATTGCCGACAAACCCAAAGACGAAGAACCCGCCATTGTAACGCAGATGACCCTCGTCACTGGCTCTGTTACCGACTCTAAGGGCAACGCAATAGCCGCCGAGGTAGAAATCTACGACAACGACAAAAACGAACTTGTTTACAGCACATCAACCAACAGTGCAACAAGTCGTTACGTAGTTTCGTTGCCCGCAGGACCTAATTATGGTATGTCGATCAAAGCCGATGGATTCTTGTTTCATTCCGAAAACTTCAACCTCAAAAACGACAGCACATTCTCTAAAAAAGAGATTAACGTTAACCTTCAAAAAATTGAAGAAGGCAGCAAAACCGTGCTCAACAACCTGTTTTTCGATACCGACAAATGGGATATTAAACCCGAATCAGAAAGCGAACTAACTCAAATTGTTGCACTTTTGAATCAAAACGCCAGTATCAAACTCGAGATTTCGGGACATACCGACAGTAGCGGTTCAAAAGACCACAACAAAACCCTCTCACAAAAACGCGCCAACTCGGTAATTGAATGGCTTGCGGCTCACGGAATCAACAAATCGCGCCTTACAGCTCGTGGTGCAGGCGATTCGGAACCCGCCGCCGACAATGCTACCGAAGAAGGAAGAAAAATTAACCGTCGCGTTGAAATGAAAATCCTATAAATAAATTAATTAGAATAACAAAACAGAAAACAAATATAACGATGCAAAACATGAAAAAGTCACTGTTAATCATCTCTGCCATATTGCTCGGCATACAAATGCCTGCATTTTCGCAGTTTAAGCCAAAAATCTCTAAAAGCGAATTTTTGACATCGCCCGAAGGCTCAAAAGAGGCTTGGAAAAACGTCCGCATTGGCAACCGTCACTATCGCCACATGGAATCGGGACACATGAAAATTGCCGCCAACTACTACAACTTGGCTCTTGAATACAACGAAGACAACGCTGCTCTTCTTTACCGTACTGGTGTTAGCGAAATTTGGGTTTCGCATAATGCTGAAGCTCTCAAACATTTAGATAATGTTTTTTCTTCTAATGGCAATTCCATAGCTCAAGATTGCGAATACTATCTTGCAATTGCCCAACAGCGCAACAATCAGTTCGACAAGGCGTTATCAAGCTTTGAGTCTTGCACCGAAACCATGACTCCACGCTATCTTAAAAAATACTCATCAGATGTTGCTCTCCGCAAACAGCAATGCGAAACAGGTATAAAACTCACTAAAGAACGTCCTCGTGCTATTAGCCGCAAAATGGATGGAACAATCAACACCATCTTTGCCGAATATGCACCTATTTTTGGTAATGTTGATTCGCTATTGTATTTTACATCGCGCCGTTACGAAGGCCACCGCAACCGCCGCAACTCGCTCAACTTTGAGTTTTTTGAAGACATCTACACATCGTCGCCCACCAACGGCGTTTGGAGCGATGGTCAGCGTCTTTCAAAACCCATCAACAAAAGACGCAACGATGCCACCTGCGCAATGGACATCACCGGCACCGAAATGATTATTTATCGTGGCAAAAAAGGCAACGGCTCGCTCTACAGCACCCAACGCAAACAAAATGGTAAATGGAAACATCCGAGCAAAAACGTTAAATTCAACAAAAACAACTCAAAAGAGATTGCACTTGCATTCTCAAACGATAGCACACGTTGCGTATTTGCATCCGACCGCAAAAAAGACAGTCAAGGCGGATTCGACCTCTATTACAGCACACGCAACGCCAAAGGCAAATGGAGCAAACCTCAAAATTTTGGAGCCCCCATCAACTCGCAATACAACGAGGTTTCGGCTTGCTTTGGCGCAGGCGACACCTTATTATATTTTGCATCTAACAACGAAAAAAGCGTTGGTGGATACGACCTTATGGTAAGCTCGTATCGCGACGGTGCTTGGCAAGAACCCATCAACCTTGGTCTCCAAGTAAACTCAGGCGACGACGACCAATATTTCTCTCTTATTCCCGGTAACGACCGCATTGGTTTCTACGCATCTAAACGCGCCGGCGGACAAGGCAACTTCGACATCTACCGCATTATGGTTATCAACAAACCTGCACGTCAATTGCCTGCATTGCCCCCGCTTGTGGCTGTTAACGCTGCAAAAGAACCCGCCCTTCCCCTCGAAGACCCCGTGGTTATCAAAACTATGCGTATGACAATCGTTAAAGGTGTTGTAACCGATTGGGATTCAACCAAATTCCTCAAAGCAAAAATCGAAATCACCGACAACGCTACAAACGCTGTAATCGAAACCATCACCACAATAGAAGGCGACGGCAAATACACAGTAATGCTTCCTTCGGGCAAAAACTACGCTATGACAGTTAGTAGCGAAGGATATATGTTCCATTCCGAAAACTTCAACATTCCTGCCGCCACCAAATATCAAGAAATCACAAAGAATATCCGTCTCCTCTCGATGGACCCTGGAAGCAAAGTTGTGCTCAACAACGTATTCTTCGACACTGGAAAAGCAACCCTCCGTCCCGAATCGTACGGCGAGCTCAACCGTCTTGCTGACGTATTCAAACTCTATCCCAAACTCGTAATCGAGATTTCGGGTCACACCGACAATGTGGGTAGCAAAGCCGCCAACAACAAGCTTTCGCTCAACCGTGCCAAAGCCGTGGTAGACTACATGATAAGCATCGGCGTAGAAAAATCGCACCTTATTGCCAAAGGCTACGGACCGAGCCAGCCCCGCGACACCAACAAGACTCCAGAAGGACGTCAGAACAACCGCCGCGTAGAAGCTAAGATCATTAGCAAATAATTTTTGTGCTCCATAGTTATTTTAATTATTCAACAGCCGCCGAAAAAAATTTTTCGGCGGTTTTTGCGTTTTCTTATAGAAAAATTGTAATAAAAAATAGATTTTTCTTACCTTTGCAACGAATTGGAACGATTTTGGCAATAGCGAATTAAAGATTAAATAAAATATAATAACTAAAACCTATGAAAACATCTCACCTTATCCCATATTTGATGACCATAGCGGTAGTTACAGGCTGCATCAAGGAAGATGGCGAACCGTATACCATTGAGAGACAGATTGACCAAACAACCTTAGTATCTTCGCTCAAAGGATATATGTACGGAAATGCTAGCACCGATGTTATAACCAAAGACACCTTTGAACTTTTCTTCAACAACAGAAATATTCAAGATTTGGACGTTTACCTCGGAGTTAAATCAAAATTTTATGTTTACGACACTTCGCGCATTATTCAATGCGGATATGTCTATTCATATTCCGACACTATGCCAACCATAAAAAAGAAGGATTGCGAGGTGTTTGAAACTATCAATTGGAATCAAGACAACAATCACGATTCAATATCTTTTGAAGGCGAGCAACACAAACTCCAATTCCATACAGATGTTCATATCCGCTCATTTGTTGTTAACCAAAAAGGCGACACTTGCTACAATCCTCAAGTATTAACACACAAAACAAGCATGCCGAGCGACGTTTGGTATCAGAGAAACGATGCTCCGGGACTTTTCCCTGCCCGCGAAGGCATAATAACCGCCACTACCGACAAAGGTACAACTTATTTTTACGGTGGTCGTGGCACAATCGACTGTTATTCCGATATGTGGGTATACATTGCAACAACCGATACTTGGGAACAGAAATGTACATTTAATCCCACTGATGCACACACATATTCTTCACCTGTAGAACGTTGCTACGGCGCAGCTTTTACGTATTACAATACAACAACAAACGACACTTTGATATACATAATAGGAGGTGAAGACGCTACAGGAGCTGCTACTAAATACAACTTCATTTATAGTATCAAAAACAACCGTTTTGGATACCATGCCGACCATCCCAACGGTCGCCAATATGTAGAACCGTTAGACAATCCTCGCACAGGTATGATAGCTTTCAACGTAGAATCTCCCTCTGGCGAAACAGTTCATGTAGTTGGTATGGGCATGTTTAAAGACGAAATGTCATCTATCGAAGCAGTAGAACCTAAGTTATTCTACTACGATGTAGTTAAAGACAAATTAACTCCAAATCCCGAAACCAACGAAGACGACGGAACTCACATTTACACATGGAAAACTTTTGGTAGCGTATCCAAAGAAGGTGTTCTTGGCGACAAGGCTGCTATTGGTTTCCACCATTCAATTGCGGTTAAAATTAACAAAAGCACCGTTATTGTTGGCTCTGGAGAAGACTCTGATGGAAATTTTGGCAGAGTATTCTATGAAATAAAGAGCAACAAGGCTTCCGAAATAGAAAGCAAACAATTGCCGCTTCCTCCTGAGGATTTTAAAGCTCGCAAAAACGCTACTGCATTCTATCTTGAATACAATCACTTAGGTGGCTCTTACAGTAAATTCTACGTAGGCACAGGTGTTGACAAAGACGGCAATCTGCTCAACGATTTCTGGGCATACGATTTAGCCAACGGCACATGGAATCAAATCAGAGATTGCAGCAATATTCTACGTCAAGGTGCGGTAGGATTCTCTATTATGCGTATCGACGACCTTGTAAACAAAGGCGCAGAACCTCAACAACGTGGAATTGTAGCTTTTGGCAAAGGTACACAAATTGGTGGCGATGGTGGCTACACTGTCCGCAACGATGTTTGGGAATACTTACCGTAATTAATTAACTGAATATTAAACCGAAAAAATATAACAAGATGAAACATCTGACTTTAATATTACTATTCTGCCTCGGATGCGTAGCAGTAGCCTCAGCGCAGATAGAAGAGGGAAGCAAGGGCGAATACCGCTATTGGGGCATTATTATTGGTCTCAATCACGGTTTTAGCGCTCCCGAAAACACCAACGAAAACGTTATGCTCCACACCGCCAAAGGCGACATGTACAAAACTCGTGCAAGTGGTTTTAGTTATACTCCCGGTTACCAAATTGGTGCTGTTTACAACATTGACTTTAAAAACAACAAGTCGGGTATTCAAACAGGTCTTGAATTTACCAACTACGGTTGCCGCACCAAATACGAAACACGCGACAACAACCTCCCTTACGACATGAAAGAGTCATTTCGTGCAATGGCAGTTTCGGTTCCGTTGCTCTTAAAATTTGGCGCAAGCGACATTTATCGCAATATGACATACGTAACTCTCGGAGTAAGAGCTCATTACAATATTTCAGTAATGCAGGGGCAGAAAGCAAGTTGGAACTCGCAAAAATACGGCAAAAAACTCACTGGCGACGAAATAAACCAGTTTTCTGTTTGCGGCGTACTTGGATTCAACGTGGGAATGCTTAGCATCAACGCTAACTATATGTTTATGAACTTTATCAACGATGAGTGCCAAATTGTTGAAAACGGCATGACAAAAAAACCGTTTGAAGGTATCAAAGGTGGTCTTTATATCTACACAAGCCTCAATATTCCTATGTGTCGTTGGCTGACGGTACACAATTGGCAAGCTGAAAAAATCCGTCGCAAACTTCACGGCGGCTCTACTTTCTAAAACAACTAAAAGTATCCATATTTCAAAAACGGGATTCTCTATTGGGAATTCCGTTTTTTTTGTATACTTTTACGCATTAAATCTTTAAGCATGAAAACTAAAATTATAATCTCTTCTATCATATTGCTTGTATGCGGATGCACCGCAATACAAAAAACCACCGATTCGTATCAAAACGAGTTTGTGGTAATGTTCTACAATCTTGAAAATATGTTTGACATTATTGATAGTCCCGACACCAACGATTCGGATTTTACACCCACAGGAGCTAAAAACTGGACTCACAACCGCTACGAAACCAAGAAAAAACGCATTTGGCAGGTGATTGCCTCGGTAAACGAAAAACGCTTTCCCGACATTATAGGTGTGTGCGAAATCGAAAATCACAGCGTTATGCAGGATATCATCAACACCACGCCTTTAGGTGCGCTGGGCTATAGTTGCTACTATCACGAAACTCTCGACCGAAGGGGTATTGATGTGGCTGTAATGTATCGCAGCGAAACTTTCCAGATTATCGACACCACATTTATACACATATACTTTCCCACCGACCCCACTTACAATTCGCGCGATATTGTATATATCAAAGGCATTGCAAAAGAGTTTGGCGACACACTCCACGTGTTTGTAAACCACTGGCCAAGCCGCTACAGCGGTCGTATAGCAAGCGAAGAACTACGTATGACGGCAGCTCAAACCCTCCGCCACTGCACCGACTCTATATCAGCCATCAACCCTCTTGCCAAAATTGTTTGCATTGGCGACTTTAACGACACTCCGCTCGACCGCTCGGTAAACGAAGGACTCAACTCTCTCACCACATTCGACACCATACAGCCAAACCGTCTTTACCACCTTGCACACTATATGCAAACCGTAAAAAAAATGTGGACTTACAATTATCAGGGAATCTACGATATTCTCGACCAAATATTTGTTTCGGGAGGACTTATGCTCAACAGCGGACTTTGCTGCACCAAAGACGATGCTCAAACCGTATACCGCGATTTTATAATCGAAGACAACGGACAAGGACCTAAGCCCAAGCGCACTTATATCGGCATGAAATACAACGACGGATTCTCCGACCATCTGCCCGTGATGCTCACCCTTCACGAGCCAGTACAACACAAATAATCAAAAAAAAAGAGCGGCATCCTAAGGATTGCCGCCCAAGTTTCACATTTTAAAAAATCACTAATTATGCTTTCTGTATACCTTGTTCGCGCATATAACGCTCAACTACATCGTCTAAGCCACCTGCATCGGCAATAATTTGCTCGCCTTGTGCATTTTCCATAAGTTTGAGCTTAAGACCATTAGCTGTGGCGGGACCAAACGAGCCGTCGGCTTCTACGCCTACAAACTCTTGAAGCGCTTTTATTGTTTTTGGACCGAGTTTACCGTCTTCTGTTAAGCCGGCATTGTTCTCGCTGTTGAGCCATGCTTGAAGTTTTTTGATAGTGTTTTGACCTATCATTCCATCGGGTTTAGTACCTATTTTCTCTTGCAGTTTGATAATTGTGTCGTGATCTAACTGCCAAATTGAATTAATGTCTGCCATTCTGAATGTGTTTTTTGTTTAAATATTGTTAGTTTCTTTCAAGCGTAAATATACGAAGTTTTTTAATACACTGAATAAATTTTGTAAAAAAAAATTTCGTTTTTTTCAATTAATTTACGTTGCAAAAAATATACCACTGACTACTAATAGTTTTGGGCTTTTAATTGGAAATATGATTGAGGATGGTCGCACACGGGACAAACTTCGGGTGCCGACTTGCCCACAACTATGTGTCCGCAGTTGCTACATTGCCAAATGCAATCGCCATCGCGCGAGAAAACTATTTTGTCTTCGATATTTTTCAGCAGTTTGCGGTAACGCTCCTCGTGTTCTTTTTCAATGGCAGCCACACCTTCAAATAGGTCAGCAATTTCGTTGAAACCCTCTTCGCGAGCTTCTTTTGCCATACGGGGATACATATCTGTCCATTCAGAATTTTCACCCTCGGCAGCATCTTTTAGGTTAGCAAGAGTATCTTGGATTTTACCTCCACAGAGCAGTTTAAACCAAATTTTAGCATGTTCTTTTTCTTGGTTTGCGGTTTCTTCAAAAAGGTTACCAATCTGCACAAAGCCATCTTTTTTTGCCTTAGAAGCATAATATGTGTATTTGTTACGAGCTTGGCTTTCACCTGCAAACGCCTCCATCAGGTTCTGTTCTGTTTTTGTGCCTTTTAGTGATTTCATTGTGTGTGAATTTTGATTGTTTGTAATATGTGATTTATTTATAATGTGCAAATATAGGGAATTTTATGAAATAAAGAATTACCCTCTGCAAATTAATTCAAAATTCCAAATAAAAAAAGCCCGCAGCGTTTTGCCACGGGCTTTTTTATATTTGTTTGTTAAAACTTTCGACTAAAATTATTTAGAGAAAGTGTAACCGCTTACGTCTACAGTAAGACCAGATACTGATTTAATCAATACAGCGTCGATAGAAGCGTTGCCATCAGAAGTATTGTTGAATTTGTTAATTTTAACAATGCAACCGCTTTCGGTGATAACAACACCACCTTCTTTTACTAAATCAGTAGCAGCACCGCCTTGGAACAAAGCAACTTTACCAGCTTTAGAAGCAACGTCTGCGCTATTAGCTTTAGAAGCAGCTTTCAAACCAACAACTGTATAACCATCACTTGAAGATTCAGCGATCACCTCAGTTTTGTTGCTTTTAGCATCAGCCAACATATATTGTTTGTTGTCAACAATAGAGAGGTATGAACCAACGGTTAAACATTTTGAAGCACCGATAGTGTATTTGAATTCTTCACCAAGTGCAGCATCTGTTTTAGCTTTCTTTGTTTTGATAACTAAAGTGTAGAAATCAACAGGAATTTCAGAGCTTTGAATGTTGGTCATGCTGAATACTTTTTCTTTGGTAACTTTGCCGTCTTCAGCAATGTTTTTGAGTTTTTCTTTTACTTGGTCGTTCTGCTCGGTAAAGTCGTAAACTTTCTTACCAGTAGCATCCTGAAGTTCGAAAGTTTTGATTTTTGCGTTAGAAGAAACGTCACCGATGAATGTGATAGTACCGTTAGCGTTAGCTTTGATTTTGAAGTTAGCTACGTCGATTACTTCGTCAACGTTTAAAGGATCTACCTCGTCTTCTTCACCACAAGAAGTGAAAGATGTTGCTGCGAACATAGCAGCTACCATAAATGCTGAAAATTTTGCTAATTTTTTCATTTTTTTGTAGTTTTTGTTTGTTTATAATAATATTAATTGTAAATTGTATTGCAAATGTAAGAACGTTTGAAATACGGTGGCAAGTTTTCGAGTTACATTATTGTTAAGTTTTGTTACCGCTCTGCCGCGTTTCCGAATATTTAAACGCCGGTGTAAAAAAAATGTTGCAACCTCGGCAATTTTTTTTTCGGTTCTCGATAATGTAACACCTAACAAAGTGGATACCCTAATAATTTTAATATAAAAAACCGAACATCCACAGTGGAATACGGTTCCCAAAACCAACTTCCATATCATCAACAGCCAAATAACTATCAGGCATATCGGCTATCTGTCGATAACTTTTTTTGTTTCCTCCTACCTCAAATGTGTATCTGCCATCTACAACAAAATCTCCTGCCACAGGTATTTCGATAGTATGAAGAGTTCGTGTTTGATTGGCAAAAAAAGTCTCCCTAACTGTACCCTGAGTAATATTCTGTGTTAATGCGTACATTAGATTGGTGTTTTCGGTATAAACCTTTTGCGGACTTGCAAGATGCTTGTAACTATTAGCGGGCGAATTTACACATAGAACAAGACCTGCAGAATGAAGTATGTTCAGCATTTTTAGTGCGTGCTCTCGCGACACCTGTAGTTGCTCAGCAAGTTTAGAAATGTTTGGCACAAACGGCAGGCTACCCGAAATCACCATCAAAAGCCTCTTAAGTTTCTCCAAGGTAATATATGCGACATCCTCCACTGCTGGTATATCTATGTCAATGATCGTTTTGGCTACATCAGCAAGACGCATATAATAGGAATTGACAGTTTCTTTGTAAAATGGATAGTACCCTCGGAGCAAATAATCGTTGAAACATTTTAGCACCTTGATATTCTCGGTAATTCTCAACGCCATGTTTTTGTGATTATCAAGCAATTCACTCAAACTCAACGGATTATATTTCAGTTGGAACTCAAATTCCAAATACTCTCTAAACGATAATCCACTCAAACTATATAGAGATTGACGGCGCGACAAATCAGCTTTTGAATGGTCAATCGCTAACATTGCAGAGCCTGTGTAAACGATTTTCAGTTTTGGATAATTGTCGTAACAATGTTTGAGATATTGCTGCCAATTTGTTAGTTTATGCACTTCATCCAGAAAAATTGTCTCCACTCCTTGTTGATACAAATACTCCACCAGGTCTGCAAGATCGTACTTGTTGAACCAAAGATTGTCGAGCGAAACATACAATGCCTTGTCGTAATTGTTGTAATTTTCTTTGATGTATTGCAGCATAAGTGTGGTTTTGCCCACTCCGCGAGCACCTTTGATGCCAATAAGACGGTCTGTCCAATCTATCTGCGAATACAAATAGCGTTTAAACTGGCAATCTGTGTCTCTTAATAGTTGGTTATAATTGTTAATCAATGGTTTAATATCTGAGTATTCCATAACATGTAATGTTTTTACGAGGTATAACGCTGCAAATATACTAAAAATTGCAATCTCCAACTTGCAATTTTACCCAAAAATTGCAATCTCCAACTTGCAATTTTACCTAAATATTGCAATCTCCAACTTACAATTTGTATTTAAATGCAAAAAATAGCGGCAGTTGCATTGTTGCGCTATTTTGTTTACTTTTGCGAAAAAAATTATGCAGAAACTATCTATTATATATATGGTGTGCGTGGCGGCACGGCTATTATGCCCCGAAGATGTTTGTGCACAAACTCAGCCGTTACGCAAAACGCCCCTCTCGCAAATCTCCACCAACCATACCGAAATTGCCCCCGTAGAATCAGACAATGGTGAAAGGCTCTATTTTGCAAGAATTACTCCCGAGGGTAATCCCGAACGAAACTGCGATGTGTGGTTTGCCGACTTAAATACCAACGGAGAGATTGCCGCTCCCAAAAAGATGCCGTCGCCCCCAAATAGTGTCAGCGACAATGTGGTAATCAAGGCTTCGGGTAATACGCTTTTTCTTGAAGGGATTTACAATAGTAGTTTTGAGCATGTTTCGTCGGACGGCATCACAAGGGCAGAACTCAAAAACAATCAATGGCATATCACTCCTATCACCATCAAAAATCTCAACAACAAAAGCATCCACTCGTCGTATGCGCTTAGTGCCAACAACAATGTGCTAATTATTGCCGCCGACCGTGATGTCGGATTTGGTCAGTTAGACCTTTATGTATCGTTTTTGATAAGCGAAAATACTTATTCTCAACCTATTAACCTCGGCGCAACGGTAAACACAAGATTCAACGACGGTACGCCTTTTATAGCTGCCGACAACACCACTTTATATTTTAGCAGCTATGGACACAACTCTATGGGCAGCGCGGATATTTTTATGACCCGCCGCTTAGACGACACATGGACCAATTGGACCGAACCCATAAACCTCGGCCCTCAGTTTAACACTCCCTATTGGGATGCCTACCTGCATATCTCTGCCGACAATAAGAGGGTGTATATGGTATCGTCGAACGCCTCTGCCGATGAAAATATCTACATTGCCGAACTACCTGCGGAACTTTTGCCGTTGGAACATTATAAAATCCGTGGCACTGTGGCGGACAACAAACATCGGGCAGCGGTTTCTACCAAAATTATTCTTAAAGATGCGTCGGGCAAAGTGGTAGGCAATTGCTTCACCAACGACCAAGGTGCATATTCGTTTAGCGTTAGGCAATGCGGACGATACTCTATCGAAACCGAATCAAACAATTATATCGGTTGGGAAAATTCTATCACTATCAAAAAAGATAAACACATCTATATCAACAATATAGACTTAATAAAGATAGAAAATGGTGTGGCTTTTACGCTTGGGAAAGTGTATTTTCAGCCATCGTCGCACCAATTGAATACCGAATCTACCAACGAACTCAAACGCCTTGTTAAGTTGATGAAAAGTAATACAAAACTGCTCCTGACAGTAAACGGCTACACGGCTTCGGGTATCGACAAAAAAGAGTTGGAAATACTTTCTGAAAATCGTGCAAAAGCTGTTAAAGCATACCTTGTGCAGCAGGGCATCTCCCCTACCCGCATTACATGCAAGGGCTTTGGCGAACTTACCAACCCCAACGAAAAAGATGACCGCAAGCGCGTGGAGTTTATCTTATCTTATTAAGCCTATTTCAATCCGCAGATTTTCTTAATATCGTTCAACTTGTTGAGCGCCTCGATGGGTGTGAGCGAGTTGATGTCGATTTTGCGGATTTCGTCGCGGATTTGCATTAATACTGGGTCTTCTAAGTTGAAGAAACTCAATTGTATACCGTCGGTTGCTTTGTTTTTTGGCTTGATGGATTCTTTTACACCTTTTACCTCTGGTGCAGCAGACTGAGGGGTAGAAAGTGCCGCTCCTCGGCTTCCCGATTCAAGTTCTTTCATAATTTCGTTGGCGCGGGCTACAACCACGGGAGGCATTCCGGCGAGTTTTGCCACGTGTATACCAAAACTGTGTTCGCTGCCGCCGGGGACAAGTTTGCGCATAAAAATCACTTTGCCGTCGATTTCTTTTACCGAAACGTTATAGTTTTTTATACGGTGGAATGTCTCCTGCATATCGTTCAACTCGTGATAATGGGTGGCAAACATTGTTTTGGCTTTGGCATTGGGAAACTCGTGAATATACTCCACAATAGCCTGTGCAATAGAAATGCCGTCGTAGGTGGATGTTCCGCGACCGAGTTCATCAAAAAGCACAAGACTGCGAGGGGTGATATTGTTGAGGATTCCAGCCGCCTCATTCATCTCTACCATAAAGGTGGATTCGCCGCTCGAAATATTGTCTGACGCGCCCACACGTGTAAAAATCTTGTCGATAAAGCCAGCCTCCACAGCCTTGGCAGGCACAAAACAGCCTACTTGGGCAAGCAACATTATTAGTGCCGTTTGACGAAGCAATGCAGATTTTCCCGCCATATTTGGACCCGTAATCATCATAATCTGCTGGTTTTCAGAGTCTAAAAACACATCATTTGGAATATACGGTTCGCCCACGGGCAACTGTTTTTCGATAACAGGATGGCGGCCTTCGGTAATTTTGATATAGTCGCTGTCGTTGATAACGGGGTGGCAGTAGTGGTTTTCGATAGAAACCTGCGCAAACGATGCAAGGCAGTCGATTTTTGCCACAAGTTTGGCATCGGCTTGAAAAATCTCGATATACTGCCCAAGAAAAGCCACAAGGGCATTGAAGGTTTGCTGTTCAATTTCGGTCATACGGTCTTGTGCATTGAGGATTTTTTCCTCATACTCTTTGAGTTCTGGCGTAATGTAACGCTCTGCATCAGTGAGAGTTTGCTTGCGAGTCCAATCGTCGGGCACTTTGTCTTTGTGAGTGTTGCGCACTTCGAGATAATATCCAAAAACATTGGTGTAGCCAATTTTGAGCGATGAGATACCAGTTTGACGCACAAGGTTTTCGCGCATATTGGCAAGATAATCTTTGCTGTCGGTAGAAAGCATACGCAGGTCGTCGAGTTCGTCGCTAACTCCCTGACGGATAACGCCGCACTTCTGCACCATTACGGGCGGGTCGTCGTTGATTTCGCGGGCAATGCGCTCCGAAACATTGGAGCAAGGGTTAAGTTGCTCGCACAGAGGCATAAACACGTTTACACCTTTGGCAGTTTCAGCGTTGAGAAGTCTTTTGATTTCGGCTATATTGGTGAGAGCCAACTTGATAGCGTTAACCTCGCGCGGATTGATACGCTGCATAGCAATTTTAGATGCAAGTCGCTCCATATCGCCGACCTGACGCATACAGGCGCGGAGATTATCCAAAAGTTCCTGATTGTCAACGAGTGCCTGAGTAAGATTCAAGCGTTCGTTGATAAGGTTGACATTGCGCAAAGGCAATGCGAGCCAATGTTTTAGGCAGCGTCCGCCCTGAGGACTTGACGTTTTGTCGATAACATCTAAAAGAGTTTTGCCCGAAGGACTTAACGGATTGAAAATCTCCAAGTTGCGCACGGTAAACTTGTCGAGCCAAACATATTTACCCTCGTCTAAGGGCGAAATTTTCATAATGTGGCTCAATTGCGTATGTTGCGTAATATCAAGGTAATGCAGCATTGCGCCAGCAGCAACGGTGGCGGCTGTCATATCCTCGATGCCAAAACCTTTGAGCGACGTGGTGCTAAACTGTCGCAAAAGGCGTTCGCGGGCGGTGTCGGGCACAAAAGCCCAATCTTCGAGCGGATAAAAATAGTATATAGAGCCAAAAAGCGAGATAATCTGCTCTTTGCAAGCACGTTCGTAAAGCACCTCCTTGGGCATAAGCGAGGCAAGTAGTTTGTCGATATAGTCGGTGCTGCCCTCTGCCACAAGAAAAACACCAGTAGAGATATCCAAAAAAGCAACTCCCGACTTATCTTTGCCGAGGTTGATGCAGGCAGCAAAATTGTCTGATTTGTTTTCAAGAACATTGTCGTTGAGCGAAACTCCGGGCGTAACCAACTCTGTGATACCACGTTTTACGAGTTTTGTGGCGAGTTTAGGATCTTCCAACTGTTCGCAGATAGCCACACGCTGACCCGCACGCACAAGGCGAGGAAGATAATTGTCGAGAGCGTGATACGGAAATCCTGCAAGAGGGTCGCCCGCACGTTTGGTAAGCGTAATACCAAGAATTTCAGACGTTTTAACAGCGTCGCTGCAAAAGTTTCGTAAAAATCGCCCACGCGGAAAAGCAAAATTGCGTCGGGGTAACGTCCTTTGATTTCGTTGTACTGCCTCATAAGAGGCGTTCTTGCTGTTGCTGCCACTTGTGATACCTTATATTAAAATATAATTATTTGGTTGAGTCATTGTCGGGAAAAACCACACGGAATGCCGGATTAAAACCGTTTTCGTTGGTACCAGGGTGAGCTTCGTAGCCCCAAGTCAATGCCTTAACCTTTTTGTAAAACTTCAAATTTTTCTCGTCGAAAAACCACTCTTCTTCAAACTGAATCTGACCTATCGACTTGCGGCTGCGCTCTTTGTCCATTTTCTTAATATCTGCCACCGACATTTCCTGCTCAGAATAATAGTCGTAGGCTTTTAGGCGACCTTTGATAACTGCCTGAAACACACAGGCTGCAAGAGCGTCGATATTGGTGTGGGCAAGGCATTCGGCTGTCCAATCATCGTCGGGATTGTAGTTTTTAACGTTAAACTGATATGTTATCGGGTTGGCAATCACCACCGATTTGCCGGGAGCGGCATCAATATAAGAGACTGTTTCGGCATATGCCGGATTTTCTATCACTATAACCGTGTCTACACGAGCCTCTTGTGGTTGTGGAGTAGTGTTTTTGCAAGATGTAAACATTGCGGCAGAAGCCATAGCCGCAAAAAGTAGTAATGATGAAATGTGTTTTTTCATAATGCTTTATAATTTTTTATTAAACTTCAACTGCATAGCCGATTGTGTATCGTAAACTCGTCCGTGGAGAAAAATAAACTTACCGTTTACCATAGTGGCGGCAGGCTGCGAACCAAACATAAGTCCGTTGAATGGTGTCCAACCGCATTTGCTTACCACGTCTTTGTCGGTGATGCGGACGCGTTTTTTGGGATTAATTAACGCAAAATCAGCATAATAACCTTCGCGGATAAAGCCACGCTCTTGAATACCAAAAATAGTGGCGGGCGCGTGACACATTTTTTGAGCCATAACAGGCAGAGTGATAATGCCTTGCTGCACCAATTCCATCATTATGGTAGACGAAAACTGCACACTCGGCATACCCGACGGCGAAAGAAAATACGGTTGGTCTTTTTCGCTGAGCAGGTGCGGTGCGTGGTCGGTGGCAACGCTGTCGATAAGGTTGGTATTCAACGCCTTACGCAGATTATTGCGGTCGCGACGACTCTTAATCGACGGATTGCATTTGATTCGATAGGTGCGAGTAAGATAGTCGTCGTCGTCGAACCAAAGGTGAGGTATGCACGCCTCGGCTGTTATATGCTTGTTATTCAAAGGAATATCCTCAAAAAGTTCCAACTCACGCTTGGTAGAAATATGCGTAACGTGGAGTTTTGCGCCAGTATCTTCGGCAAGTTTCACAGCCTTCTGAGTGCTTTCGTAGCAAGCCTTGGCGTTGCGCACGTGCTGATGAATTGTAAACGGAGCGTTGCCATCGGGATAGAGAGCCTTAAAACGTTCGGTTTCTGCCTTGATAACAGCCTCGTCTTCGCAATGAACGGCAATGGTGGCGGGACTATTTGAAAACAACTTTCGCAAGGCTTCATCGCTGTCTACCAACATATTACCCGTAGACGAACCCATAAACACCTTAATGCCACACACTTTGGTGAAATCAAGCCGCATCAATTCATCAAAATTGTCGTTGGTGGCTCCGGCAAAAAACGAATAGTTTACAGCGGAGTTTTTGGCGGCAATGCGGAATTTTTCGTCGAGTAGTTCTGCCGAAGTGGTTGGCGGCTTGGTATTTGGCATTTCGCACACAGAGGTAACACCTCCGGCTACGGCTGCACGCGATTCTGAAAAAATATCTGCCTTATGGGTAAGTCCCGGCTCACGAAAATGCACGTGGGTGTCGATAAATCCAGGAAATAGCAACAGTCCCGAAGCGTCAAACTCATCGTCAATGCCCGAAAGACTCTCATTGCCATTGCCATATTCTATAATTTGCGCTATTCGGTCGTCTTCTACAAGCACCGAGCCTTTGAAAGTGCGACCCTCGTTAACTACTATTGCATTAGAAATCAGTGTTTTGTGCGCCATTATGAAATAAATTTTAAAAGTTCGTTGTAGAGCATTTGGCTCGGCAAACCCATTACATTATAATAACTTCCCTCGATTTTGGCAATAGCCGCTGCGCCAATCCACTCTTGCACGGCGTATGCACCGGCTTTGTCGAACGGTTGGTAATTGTCTACGTAATAGGTGATTTCATCGTCGGAGAGTTCTCTGAACCACACTTTTGATTCGGCAAAAAACGAGCGTTGTCTATCCTTGGTTTTGATGCAGACACCCGTGAGCACCTGATGGCATCGTCCCGAAAGTGTGCGCAGCATTTCTATTGCTCCTTCGCGACCTTTGGGTTTGCCTATTACTTTATTATCGATATAAACTATTGTGTCAGAGGCGATAATGATAGTATTATCGGGCATAGACTGCAATTCAGAATCGAAAGCCGAGGCTTTGAGTACGGCAATATGCTCAGGGATTGCTCCGCCTTGCAATTCGGGAGGGAAAGTTTCGTCGGTATCTTTGACAACTACCTTGAAATCAACGCCGAGCATTTTTAAAATCTCCCGTCTGCGCGGCGACTGCGATGCAAGAATTATATTGTAGTTTTTTAATCTGTCGTTTAATGTGGGCATTAGTTGAGTAATTAAATTTGTTTAGCGCAAAAATAGCGATTGTTTCGGAGAATCCAAAACTTTTTTAACCTACTACACAAACGGAGCAAAGTATACTGGAAGGCAGGTGGTTTCGCCTAAATACCATAATAACCGTAATTAACTGATTTAAGACACATTTGCACGTTCCGCAAAATTTATTTTGGTAAAAATTGCACTTTCCGCAATATTTTTTTAGGCAAAATCTGCACTTTCCGCAAAATGTTAGCGGTTGTCAAGGAGTTTGATTCCGTTTTCTTTCTTCGTCAGAGGAAAATGCACTTTCTATTTTACAGTTAAACTGTTTGAGAGATTGCTCAGTTTTACCAAGTTTATGAAAGTCGAACTCCATTTGATCAATACAACCACTTCTTAAAGTGTGATTATTAACAATATCTTCTGGTCTCAAATATCCTCCTCCTTCATTTATATAATTACCATAGTATTCCCAGTTGTCATAATATATATGAGAATAACCTTTACTATTTAGACAAAAATTAACGGTTCCTCTACTGAATTTTATATTCTCTGGATTGGAATAATAAATATGAGTGAACGTGGTGTCATTATGAAGAATAAGATATTCATTTCTATCATAATCATTATTGTAAATACCAACAATATCACTCCAAGACTCTATTCTCTCATATTGTAAAAATATCACTATAGAATCACCTATTCCAAAACAGGATAGCAAAGTTGTATTTACCATTAAAAATACCACTACTGATATTTTATTTAAATATTTGTTCATCGATTGTAATGTCAAATAAAAAGTCTTGTTGAATTGTCGATAAATTTTTATACGGAGTTTTGTCTCTTGGAATATTATCAGTTATGTGTAAAAATATATCGTTTACCGTTATCGATTACCTTCAATCACCTCCATCTCCACCTCGTGTTTGGATGTGGATTTATTGTAGTTGATGCCGCAGAGGATGATGCGTTTGGAGAAGCCTTTGAGCGAAGCGGGGTATTCTTTGCGGTGGATTTGGTCGATGGCAGAGTCGGCTGATTTGTCGTATTTGAGTTCTACAACGATGGCAGGATGTGATGAATTATGCAAAGGTATGAACACCATATCGGCAAAGCCTTTACCCGTAGGTAGTTCGTGGAATATCTTATAAAAAGGTTTGGCAGCGTAATATGCCAATACGATGGCGCAGCGCATTGAATTTTCGTCGTTAAACTCCAAAAGGGATGATGCCTCAAAATGGTAGGAGTCGAATGCACGGGCGATTTTATCTTTGCGCAAGTTGAGAGTGTCGTCCAAAAGGTTGAGCGACGAGTTCACCGCCTTAGATAGTTCGCCCCAACCTGCCACACTGACAGCGTTTTCAAACTCTTCGGAAACCTCTGTGTTAGGAATTGTTACGCTGCGGGTCTCAGGATTGTACGAAAGGTATCCGAGGTGAACGAGAAGGGTTAGCACGTCGTCGCAATTGTCGATATTCTTCATATCGTTGCGGAAACTCGACACTCTCACTGTGGCACTCTCTCCGTTCATCATACCTATAATCTTTGACCTTACATTGTCTGCGTCGGTGTGAAGGTAGGTTTCGATAGCCATAAAGGATGCCGTCTTCGACCAATAACTGTTGTAGTTGCGAAACAGAATCGACTGCATTACCGAAAACGGATTGAACATAGATTTTTCGCGACCTATAATATAGCCATCGTAGGCGTGTTTCATAAGTTCAAAGTCCATATCGTTCTCCGCACAGAGTATTTTTACCTCGTCTTCGGTAAAACCATAATATTTGTCGGTTATGCCCGGATTTACGATGCTGTATTCCACAAAATTGTTCAACGCCGACTGAGTCCTTATCTTGATAATGGGCAGTATACCAGTCATATACACCAAGAGGAAAATCTTTTTAGCATTGTTCGATTTGAACATAGCACGCAGAAAGTTAACATACTCGTCTTGAATATCTTGATCTACATCTCTCACGAGCATATCCCACTCGTCGATTATGAGGATAAAGCGGTCGCCAGTTTTGTCGTTGATTTCTGCAAGTGCTTTGGCAAAAGATTCTTGTTCTTGCAAAAAAGGATATGATTTTTTTAGGTCGGCAACAAAGCATTTCTGAGCCTCTTTCAATATCTCGTTTTTGGGAATGTCGGCAAACCTATTCCAATCAATGTAGATTGTGGGATATTTGTTGAGGTGGGTCTTGAAGTCGGGATTCTTTGTGATTTCCAAGCCCTCGAACAGTTCTTTCGACTTTGACGAACGGTCGTAGTAAGCATACGCCATCTGAGCCGCCACCGACTTGCCGAAACGGCGGGGACGGGAAATGCAGATAAACTTGTTCTCTGTATCGAGATTATTGTTTAAAAAGGTCAATAATCCTGACTTGTCAACAAAATTGCTGTTGATAACGCTCCTAAAATCGCTATTGCCGTAATCAATGAAATCGCTCATAACTTTTTTGGTTATATGTTATGTGCAAAAATAGAGAATTGTTTTGACATAACAAAAATAATTATGACAAGTGTTTCAACATATCTAATCCCCTTGGCTATCGCTGAAATCCTGCACGCACATATTGCGGTATTGTTTGTGGGTGCCGATGGCGGTGCCTATGCGGGTGTATTTTTCGCCTAAAATGTTGCGACGGTGGCCGCAGCCTGACACGCCATCATCTATAAGTAATTGACGCACAATCTGCATTGCATCGGAATATCCAAACGAGATATTTTCGGCTATAAATCCGCCTCCAAAATAATTGCGTAGACGTTTGCCCATACTTGTACCGTCGGACGATTCGTGCTGAACCAAACCCTTTGGACCGATGTCGTTGACGTGGTATTTGGCGGCGTTGTACATTTTCTGATTGGGATAAAGCATTGGAAGATTCTTAACCTGAGGAAGTTCCTTTAACAGAGAACGTTCGTAAGAATTAGTTGAATTACGCAAATCGGTAAGATAACTCGACACAAATGTTGCTCCATCAAGACGCGCAAGATTACAATAAATTATAACAAGTTTCTCCTCGTTGGTAAGATACGACGCATTGCCCACAGTGTTGGCCTTGGCTATCTGATCTGCCGTAAAGTTGCCGGGTTTGAAATTTGCCGGAAGGCTGGCAGAGGCATTGTTGTTGCTGATATTGTTGGTGTTAGATACTCCGCCCGCAACGGTGCAGTAACGCAGATACGAATCGTCGCTCCAAATGGTAAGCGAACCGTTGTCGGATTTGAGGAGTTGAAACCATTTTCGCTGACTGCCTGATATTGTGGATATTACTTCAATGTCGCCATCCGAATCGATATTCACCTTATAAACATTAAGGCTGCCGCTGTTGAGCCATACAAAAATATCGTTTGACGCCAGCACAAATTCGTCGCGACCGCCTATTCTCTCCACGCTTCCCGATTGGCTGACCTTGCCGCCAGATACCTGTCCACGACATTGAGAATCTACTTTGAAGGTTTTGCCCACAAGATTGGCAAAACTTTGCGGAAATGCGGTGGTGCATAACGCCAATAGGGTTATTAACAATAGAATTTTTCTCATAACTTCATAATTTATAAGTGATTAATAAATAAATGTTACTACCTACAAATGTACGAAAAAAACGCAACCGCTGTTACGTATTTTTCGGTTTTGCACTAAGTTTTTCGCTTAAACCCCTCACAAACACTTGCAAAAGGGGTTTCGGGTGCTTTATCTTTGCACCGTAAACAAGAAATAGTAATAACTAAAAGTAGAAAAAAAATGAAGAAGTTATTTTTAACAGCGATGATGGCCGCAGCAGTTTTTTCGGCCGCCGCACAAGAGGAAGAAGCGGTAGAAAGTCCGCTAACGTTTGAAACAAATTTAAATTCAAATGCACTTTGGCGTGGAACACACGTTACAGGTCTCTCAGCCGAAGGCATTATTAATTACTCAGTTGCCGGATTCAGCGCAGGTGTTGACGCTATCTCGGCTATCGGCAAAGACGACTACAATGAGTTAGATTTTTATATAAGTTATCAGTTTAAGGGTGCTTTTGTTTCGCTCACCGACTATTCGTGGACGATGGACAAGTTTGAATATTTCGGACCTTACAAAGAGTACCATTTTCTTGAACTCGGCGTGGGATACGATTTTTCGGAAATCACCGACTTGCCGCTTTCAATAAGTTACAACGTAATGCTTGCCGGTGCCAATCGCACAGCCGACGACAAACAAGGCTATTCTTCTTACTTAGAAATAGGTTTTGCCCCGTCGCTCGCTTGCGGAATTGATTTAGACATTGCCGTGGGTATGGCTTTGGAAGGCGAAGAATCGGCACTGATGTACACCAAAAAAGACGGTTTCAATGTCTGCAACACAAAATTTGGAGTGTCAAAAACTTACAATCTCAAAAATTTCTGCACCGTAACGCCTAATGTAAACATAATGTGCAATCCCACAGGATTTGGCGATCACGGCGAGGCTTATTTCTCAGCAGGCGTAGGTTTCGCATTCTAACTAATTTTTTTAGAGCAAATGTAAAGTTTAATATATTTATAGTTAAATACGTATTACACGTATAGAGCCATAAGTAAAAATCGTAAAACTATGAAAAGGATAGAAGCAATTATCAGAAAAACCAAGTTTGACGAGGTTAAAGAGGCGCTTTTAGACTCAGACATCAACTGGTTTGAGTATCACGATGTACACGGAATCGGTCAGTCGCGTCAGGAGAGAATATACCGTGGCGTGGTTTACAATACCGATATGATTGAACGTGTGGCACTTACCATTATCTGCCGCGAAGTATGCGTAGAAAACACCATAAATGTAATTCTCAAAACAGCCAACACAGGCGAGATCGGCGACGGCCGTATCTTCCTTAGCGACGTTATCGACTGCTGGTCGATACGCACCGGCGAACACGGCGACACTGTGCTGAGAGACAAGAAATAATGCATAATTCATAATTAGTAATCATTAATAAGAATTATTATGGAAAGTATTTTATTAGATATAGCCCCCGTTGTAGAGGAGGCAAAAGACTATGTAAACGGTCTTGACACACTTTGGGTATTGTTGGGCGCGATGTTGGTATTTTGGATGCAGCCCGGATTCGCACTCGTGGAGGCTGGTCTCACACGCGCAAAAAACACCGCCAACATACTTATGAAAAACTTCTGTGACTTTATGTGCGGCTCGGTATTGTACTGGATAGCAGGCTTTTCGATTATGTACGGAGCAGGCAACGCATTTATAGGCTGGGAAGGATTCGGCTTTATAGGTTCGGATTCAAACGTACCCGCCGAGGCAACATTTATCTTTCAGACGGTGTTCTGCGCCACCGCCGCCACAATAGTTTCTGGCGCTATGGCAGAACGTACAAAATTCTCGATGTATTTTGTATATTCAATTGTTATCTCATTGATAATCTACCCGATAGAAGGACATTGGAGTTGGGGCGGCGGCTGGCTTTCCGAACTTGGATTCCACGATTTTGCAGGTTCAACAGTAGTTCACCTCTGCGGTGGCGTGTTGGCATTGGCTGGCGCAATAGTTTTAGGTCCGAGGGTTGGCAAATACGGCAAAGACAGCAAATCTAAGGCTATTCCCGGTCACAACCTCACACTCTGCGCATTAGGCGTATTCTGCCTCTGGGTAGGTTGGTTTGGTTTCAACCCCTGCTCTACTGTGGCTGCAACAGGTTTCGACAACGCCACAAGTATGTCGCACGTGTTTGTAACCACCAATATGGCGGCTGCCACAGGCGGTATAGCAGCATTGGTTTACACTTGGATTATCGACGGAAAACCCTCTCTCTCAATGGTTTGCAACGGTATTCTTGCAGGATTGGTAGGTATCACAGCAGGTTGCGACTGCGTTCCGGTATGGGCTGCCGCTGTAATAGGCGTGGTAACATCTGTAATTATGTGTTTCTCAGTATCTTTCCTTGATAAGAAATGCCACATCGACGACCCCGTTGGTGCAGTTTCGGTACACGGCGTTGGCGGTATCATCGGAACAGTTCTCACCGGCGTATTCTGTGATTCGGCAATCAACGGTAGCGAGGTATCAATTGGTGTTCAAACACTTGGCGCAGTTGCAGTAGCCGCTTTTGCTTTCGCAATCGGTTATGTAGTGTTTATCATCATCAAGAAAACTCACGGTCTCCGCGTTGAAAAACGCATTGAGGAAGAAGGACTCGATGTTTACGAACACGGCGAGGCTTGCTACAACTAAACAATTGTTGATATCCATTATACTCGCGGAGGGAAGCGCAAAAAACTTCTCTTCGCGATTTTTTTTGTATGATGGAGAAAAAAAGGAGCAAGTAACCATTAATGAGGGATTAAATAAAAATGAGCCTGTAAATGATGGAGAAAACAAGAAGGAGCAAGTAAATGATGGAGAAAATGATGGAGAAAACAAAAAGGAGCAAGTAAATGATGGAGAAAAAAAAGGTACAAGTAACCAAATATGAGGGATTAAATGAGGGATTAAATAAAAATGAGCCTGTAAATGAGCCTGTAAATGATGGAGAAAACAAAAAGGAGCA
>JAGCDD010000461.1 GCA_017651345.1 Bacteroidales bacterium
CATTCCAACTATCTCGGTGAGTTGGTCAAATCCCTCGAACCAATAAGAAGTTTTATATGGTTTAAATGATTTAAAAGATTCATCGAACACTACCTTAGTAATAGTAGAATAAATAGCCGATGTCCAATTCTTGTCGTTTTCTTCTGAACGCATTGGCAAAGAGTTTTCAGGTTTATAAGCCCCAAAGTAGAATGTTGCAACACCATTTTCAACAATTGCGTAGGCAGGGTCGTACACCTTTTCGCCTTTTTTGGTCAAGACACCAGGATTCTCTGCGCCACCGTCAATTTTAGCATAGGTATCATCAAACACAGACAATTGAGAAGAAGATGTGCCTTTACTACCAAAGAGAACATAACAAAATTCAAACATATCACCTGAGGATTGTACAGAAGATGTATTCCACCCATCATCAACTAATATGTATTGAAGATTATGACAATTTCTAAACATATTAGTCATAAATATTACTTTATCAGTTTTAAAACTACTCAAATCGATGCGTTCAAGATTTGTGCAAGACCAGAACATATCATACATATATTCGACGTTTTTAGTATCAAAACTACTCAAATCTAATGATGAAAGGCTCTCACAATTATTAAACATCCTTCCCATAGATTCTACTTTGGAAGTATTAAATTTGCTCAAATCAAGACTTTTTAATTTGTAGCAACCCTCAAACATACTAGTCATTCCACTAACTTGGTCGGTATTGAGATATTCTTTCATACCAGTTATGGTTGTAAGATTTTCTAAATAATAAAACCAATATGAACAACTTGTTGGTTCATAGTCTGCAAACGATTCGTCAAAGGTTACAGTTTTGATTGAAGAAGAAATATCTTTGCTCCAATTTTCATCATTAGAGGAAGTTCTAATATCCAACGCCCCTGTGGGTTTGCTGTCTTTGTCTTTGTAATAGAATGTGGCAGTGCCATCATTAATTACCACGTATGGCACTTTTACACTCTGCGCAAATGTGGCAAATGATAATAAAATAAGGAATAATGATGTAAATAGTTTCTTTTTCATACTGTTATAAGTTTAAATTGTGAGATATAAAAAACGCCGCAAAAATACTACGGCAACAATCAAATTTACAATTCTTGAATTTGCTCAGTGGTCAGACCTGTGATTGCTGCAATATAACCGATGTCATCGCCGTGTTGTTTCATCATACGAGCAGTGTTGATTTTGTTTTGTTGAATTCCTTCGGCAATTCCTTCGGCTCGCTCACGCTCCAAGGCAGACCTCTCTGTGCTAACATCAAGCCAGTACTTTTCATAAGCCAGCATTTCACCTTCGGTAAAGGCAGAAGTGCGGAGCAATTCCAATGCCTCGTGGGTATCCTTGTTTTCAATAAGTTCTGGGTCAGCATCTGTGGTATTTTCGTCTATTTCAGTCAAGAATTTGAGCCATAGGTTGTGCATCTTTTTAACTGCACGGTTCTGAGGCTTGAAGTTTGGCAATACAACAAAAACCATCGACAGTTCAGTGCGACGGTCGTCTTCAGGATGGTTCTTATTGGTGAGATAATACTCTTGAATATACTCATCATTGCCGTAGTTGAATGCCTTCTTGTCATTGATAAGTCCTAGCGTATATACATCTTTTAGGTCGCCGAACGACATACCTTTTTTCAACTGTTTGGTGAATATCGATGCAGCATTGAACAATGTGCGGGCAAAAAATTCGGTGTTCCAATACGACTGCATCTCCACAATAAAGTTTCTACCGAAGTTGTCGGTGCAGAACACGTCAACTATGGAGTATTTCTTAGCCGGATTGTCGGGAACATTTTCGGTAGGCATATATTCTACCGATTTAATCTCCATACCATCGGGCATAGGCAACAGCGCGTTCAAAAGGCTCATCACCAAATGTTTGTGCTGTCCGAATATTTTCTTGAAGGTCAAATCCGCCTTCGGGTCAAGGTATTTAGACATAATCGTATCAGTTTTATTATCCTCCGCAAATATAAATAATTTTGAGGATTATCGCAAAAATCGGCAAGAAAATTGCGGCATTTTTTCTAAAACACATCAAAAAAATTTTGTGGTTTGAAATAATAATACTATTTTTGGAAAAATTCAAATCCGAAACTTAATATCTAAAATATGAAACCGATAGAAGACTCTGAACTTATTCTCAACGGCGACGGAACGGTGTTTCACCTCCACCTTTTGCCCGAAAACATTGCCGACAACATAATTCTCGTAGGCGACCAAGACCGCACCGACGTGGTGGCGCAAAATTTCGACACCATTGATTTTAAGGTGCAAAACCGCGAATTTAAAACCATCACTGGAACCAAAAACGGGAAACGTATCTCGGTGGTTTCCACTGGCATAGGCACCGACAATATCGACATCGTGCTCACCGAACTCGACGCAGCAGTAAACATCGACCTCAAAACACGCATTCCAAAAGAGGAGCACAAAACGCTAAACCTCGTAAGAATAGGCACTTGCGGTTCGCTCCAACCCGATATTCCCGTTGGTACACCCATTGTTACTGCCATTGCAGGCGGTTTGGACGGATTACTCAACTTTTACGCTCGCCGCAACGAGGTTTGCGACCTTGAACTCGAACGCCAGTTCAACGAATTTACTCAGCGCAACAGTCTTTTGGCATCGCCTTATTTTGTGGAATCGTCGCCCGTGCTACTAAAAAAACTTGAAAAATACCGCAAAGGCATAACTCTCTCAGCACCCGGATTCTACGGTCCGCAAGGCAGAGAACTCCGCCTAAAAATCGTTGACCAAGGTATTAACGAAAAATTAGAACAATTTACATATAAAGGTTTGAAAATCAATAATTACGAAATGGAATCGAGCGCAATCAACGGTCTAGGACGTTTGCTCGGACACAACACAGCCACCATTTGTCAAGTAATTGCCAACCGCCGTTGCAAAGATTTCGGCACAGATTACCGCGTAATTATGAAAAACCTCGTAGCCGAAATTGTAGACATTCTTACCACATAACATTATGACCGACAACGAATTAGATGCAATAATACGGCTTTTGGACGACCCTGACCCCACCGTTTACAACATCTTGGAAAAGAAACTTGTAAGCGAAGGAATCGGTGTGCTGCAACCTCTGAAAAATGCCATCAGCGAATCTTCTACAAGATTGCTCAAAAGCCGTATCGGTAATATTTCGCACCTGATTCTAAAAAACGATGTGATAGACAACCTCACCAAATGGAAAGACGATGACAACGACCTGCTAAAAGGCGCGTGGATAGTGTCGAAATACGAATATCCAAAAAGGGGCTACTACTCGCTGCTCGAAGAGATCAACACAATGGGGCAAAACCTGAAAGCCATTAATTTTCAAAACTTTTCGCCATTAGAGCAAATCAAGTTGATCAACCACATTTTTTACAAAATACTGAGATTTGCATCGAGTGCGCCGCCAGATTTTTTCCTACCCGACAACTCGTACATCACCTACGCCCTCGAAAAACGCACCGGCAACACTATCACAATGGCAATAGCGTATATGCTTTTGGCACAGCAGAGCCACATTCCGCTCTATGGTGTAAACTTGCCCAAAAACTTTATACTCGCTTACATCAGTCCCGACGACGGCAAACCATTATTTTACATCAACCCATTCAATCAGGGCGCGGTGCTCAACGACGACGAAATAGTCTTTTTCCTTAAACAGCAGAACATTTCGCCACAAAATCAGTTTTTCAACAAATGCAGCAACACCGTAATCATCCAACGCCTATTGCACAACCTCAAAGCCTCATACGAACGCCTCAAATGGCCACACTACGTAAAAGAAATCGACGGTTTTCTCAAAATCTTCAAACACGGATTATCTGCCAAAATTGAGTGGGAATAATCTCGAACTTAAATCAATACCACAAACTATCTGAAACTCTTTATGAAAAACATCCTCTTGGCGGCAGCAATTACAATTCAGTGCGCTGTCGTTTATGCACAAAACTTCAACGGAACATTCTGGACTAACGGACAAGGCTCGTTTGAAGCCACACAAAAAGACGACCGAATAGAATTTTTTGGCTCGGCAATGCTCGGCGAAGTGGGCTACGATTTCACACTAATCAAACGCGGACGCACAACATATTCTACCGAACAAGGCGGCTCGTACACTTTTGGTAAGTACGTGGAATACCGCACAATAGACGACGGCTCCGACACTCCTTTGGAACTGCTCATTGCCTACGACGACAAGGATGAAATGACAGAGGTGTTTTACAAATTCGATGGCTCTATCGACGACCTTCTTGCCAACAATTTTCTTTCGCTCCTCGACGGCGTTTACACCGACGCAGCAGGCAAGGAGTATATTTTTGACGGTGCCACCATCAACGGAACACCTTTTGAAGTGCTCAGCGACGAATATGCCTACGCCAACAACATCAAATACAAAGGCAAATTGTACAAAATAATGTTCTCCGACAATGGCATAAACATCTACAACGCCCGAAAAGCCAGCGGAATGGTTTTTGGCGATGTTTACAACAAAACCACTCTCTACAAAAAACTCCGCAAAAAAACCGCACAAGAACCACCGCTCACAGGTCGTTGGCAATACACCAGCACTTCGATAGTTAATGTTGGAATGTTGTCGTACTTTTGCGACAAAACCCAACTACGCCTAATGCGCAACGAGATTTTTGCCCGTCGCGGCTACAAATTCCTTTCACCCGACCTCAAAACGTATTTTTCAAAACAGCCGTGGTACAAACCCGTTTCCGACAACTCAAAAATCCATTTCTCCGACCTTGAAAACCTCAACATCAACATCATAAAAAAATACGAAACCGCCTATCCCGCTGATTTTTATAAAAAAGTAGAAAGGGGGATGTGATATTTATAAAAATGCTAAACCTCAAAACTTTCAGTCTCTAAATCGCAGTAATATCTGCCCTTAGTGGCTGTAAATTTGAGAACGCAGTAATCTGGGTCGGTAACGCCTTGTTTATAAAAAAGTGTGTCGCCTTTGCGCCAAATATCATTTTTAATTTTCTGATCAGTAAGCACTTCCATTGTACCAACAAGCATTACGCCTGTGTATTTAATCAAACCTTTGCGATAAAAATATATACTTGCGTTGGGATTCTCCCGAAATTGCTTTACCCGCATCGACGACGTGTTGGTAGAGAAATAAAACTCTTTAATGCCAACAATTTTTCTTGGTGCCAGCATTGCCTTCACATTCGGAAAGTTCTCATTATCAATAGAACAAACAAAACTAACCTTGCGTTTTCTGATGAATTTTTCTATTTTTTGTAAGTCCATAGGGGTGGGTGTTTAATCAATTTAGTGTTGGCGCAAATGTAAAAAATGTTTATCATCTACACCTCTATTATATTATTCATTTTTCTCAAAAAATTTGGATGACGGATACCATCGGCACGTGCTCATAGCCGTTGGAGATTTCGAAAAGGAAACTATAAAGTCCCAGATTGGATAACCGAAATCAAAAAGTTTTTCAATTCATAAAAAGAAACTATTCTTACAATTCAAAAAATCCCTATATTTGCGGGTACAAAAGCACAAAACTATGACCGAATCACAGCGCTATAAACAAAACAAGATTATTTTTGCATCGTCGTGTGTGGAATCAGCGGCGCGGAAACTTGGTATATCATCCTCTGATATGTATCAAAGAATGAAGAAGATAGACTTTATAAAAAACTTCATTTTCAAATGCTACGATGCTTTGCACACACAAAGCCGCGAACACGTTACCGAAGATATTTTGGGAGCACTTGCTATTTGGGAAGAAAAACTCAGTAAAAAACAATAAATGAGAACAGTATATCACGGCTCGGATAAAAAAATAGATTCACCGTTGGTGGGTATAGGTCGAGATGGATTAGATTTTGGCAAGGGGTTTTACGTAACCGATATTCGTAATCAAGC
>JAGCDD010000462.1 GCA_017651345.1 Bacteroidales bacterium
GCGGACAGAAATCGCTGTTAGACAAATTGAACCGCTGTTTCCCCGGTATTTTTTCACCGGAGAATATGGTTACGGCTTTTGACGTGAAATATGGAAAGCCTAATCCCGAGCCGTACCTCATCGGATTAAAGAAAGCAGGCGTACAAGCCAACGAAGCCGTGGTGGTAGAAAACGCACCGTTGGGAGTGAGGGCAGGAGTTGCCGCAGGAATATTTACAATAGCCGTAAACACAGGTCCGCTGCCCGACGAAGTGCTCAGTGGCGAGGGCGCAAACGTGGTTTTTCCATCGATGCAATATTTCACCGACCATTTTGCCGAGGTTTACAATGCGGTAGGATAGGAGGTTGTAATTTTTTCGGGAAAAAGTTATAAAAAGATTTTTTTCTTTATGAAAACATCTCTACTTTTGCACCCGCAAAACGGAAAAGATGTTTTGCTCCTCGGGGAGTTTCCAGAGCGGTCAAATGGGACAGACTGTAAATCTGCTGGCTACGCCTTCGGTGGTTCGAATCCATCACTCCCCACATTTCTTTTTAAAAATTCCCCTTTACAAAAATTCATTATCAAACAGCGGTGTGCTGAAATAGCGTTCTGCTGTGTCGGGAAGAATGGTTACAACAGTTTTGCCCGGACCGAGAATTTTTGCCATCTCAATAGCGGCGGCAACGTTTGTTCCGCTCGAAATTCCGCACATAAGTCCCTCTTTTGAAGCAAGTTCGCAACTTGTAAATATTGCTTTTTCGTCGGTAACGATATAGATGTCGTCAAAAATGTGACGGTTTAAGTTCTTGGGAATCAGACCGTCGCCAATGCCCATTTGAAGGTGAGTGCCAATAGAACCGCCGCTGAGGATAGCCGCATTTTCGGGTTCCACAGCCCAAATATAGATATGCGGATTTGCAGCGCGGAGGGCTTCGCCTATGCCTGAGAGTGTTCCGCCTGTGCCAATGCCCGAACAAAAGCCGTCGATAGGCGAGTCCACATCTCTAAGAATCTCCTGAGCCGTGGCAATACGGTGAATGGCAGGATTGGCAGGGTTTTCAAACTGCTGAGGGATAAATACATTGGGGTTTTCAGCCTTCATTTTTTCGGCAGTTTCCACACATTCGCGAATGCAGCGACCAATATCGCCATAGTCGTGAACAAGTTTAACCTCTGCGCCATAGTGCTTTACAAGTTTGCGGCGTTCTTCACTAACGCTGTCGGGCATAATGATGATAGTTTTGTAGCCTCGCACAGCACCTATAAGAGCAAGACCGATGCCTTGGTTGCCGCTTGTGGGCTCAACAATGATAGTGTTTTTGTTGATAAGTCCTTGTTTTTCAGCATCTATAATCATATTTAGAGCGGTGCGAGTTTTGATAGATCCGCCCACATTAAGACCCTCAAATTTAACAAGAATCCTTGCCGAATTTTCGGGTACAATATGTTGCAGTTTAATTAAAGGAGTGTTGCCTATGGCTTCAAGTATGTTGTTGTAAATCATTTTGTTGGCTATGTAATATGTTGTTTTATAAAGTTTTAGCGTAACGTTCACCAAGAGTGTAAGCAAAACAAGCCGAAGGTACAAATTGCAGTTTTCCTTGTTGAATTTGTTTTGTGCCTTGCTGTGTAAGAGATGTTACAATGGCTGATGTTACGGAATTGTTTTCCATAAAGTATTCTAACGATTTGAGAATCGATGGGTTGGCAAATGGTTTGTCGGTCCATTTTATTTCTACTAGTTTGTCGGGTTGTTGAGTGGCAGGGTTAAAGGTTACAAGGTCTACTTCGCCTTCGCCGCCAGAATTCCAATTAGCGTATGCAATATTCTGATTATTAGGATTTAATTGAGCAAAAATTGCAGTTTCAACCATATTGCCTATAAATTCATCGGACGAATCCACAGCCTTAAACAATGCACATCTCAACGATGGATTTGTTAGGTATATTTTAAACGCCGATTCGCGTTTATAATTGCGTGCTGTGTGGTCGGCACGGCGTACACGACGAATCAAAAACGATGCTTCGAGATATTGGATGTACTTTTTTAGCGTGTCTTTTTTGATGCCTGATTGTTGAGCAAGTTTTTCGTACGAAAACTGTCCGCCCGAATTGAAGGCTATCATAGTAAATAGCGCGTTAAGTTCTTGACTGTCAGCGATTCCGTAGATACCGGGAAGGTCTTTGAGCAAAACCTTTTCTATAATGTCGTGTTTTATAAATAGTTCGGTGTTTTCGCGTGTTTTGGCAGAAAAAACAATTTCGGGATAACCGCCATAATTAATGTAGTCAACAAAAAGAGTGTTGAGTTTTTCGATGTCAACGGCGGAATAATAATCCTGATTGTTTTTGTAAAGTATGTTTGCATACGATTTCATATTAACATACTCGTAAAACGTTAACGGGGGTAGCATAAAATCGGTAAAACGTCCTGCACCGCTTTCTGAACTGCCCTTTCGCAACGCCGCCGCCGCCGAACCCGAAACCACGAATTTGCATTCTTTATAAGTGTCTACCAATGATTTAAGATTAATTTCCCAATTTTTGAGATATTGAATTTCGTCGAAAAAGAGGTAGAAACGTTCGTTGCGGTTACTTTCATCTTTGCCGAGAGCGCGACGAGCAAGGTTGAAAATCAATTCTAAATACACATCTAAATATAAAGGTGTTTCGATTGATGCATAAATTATGTTTTGAGGGTTAACACCTTGTTGTATAAGTCGTTGTATAGTGTGATATAACATAACGGTTTTACCCACACGGCGCGGACCCATAAGTACCACGGCGCGGTCGATATCTGTGTCGGTGGCAAGAGTGTAGAAACGCTCAAAATATGGTCGAGGCTGCATTTGCGCATAATACGACGGAATGCAACCCTCTGTCCACCAAGGATTATCGGTGCGTAAGCGGGTAATAATCTGTTTTTCTAAAAGTTCGCTGTATTGCATAGCGTTTTTGTTTGCAAATTAAAGCAATATTTTGCTTAAATGCAAATATTTTAAAAAATAAGTGGATTTTATTCGGCTTAATTACTTAAAGATTGTCGATATGAATCAAATTTTTAATGTAAATAAAGACAATGCAAAGTTAATCTAAAAGAGGTATTTGTACAAATTATATGGCTAAATCGGTTAAAATATTTTTTGCAAAGTCAAAACTAATTGCTAACTTTGGGTTCAATATAAATTATCCACTATGAAAACAAATAAAGAATATCCTGCAACGCACTCAATGTCAACGGCTTGGTTTGCCGCTGACAAGGATGGTAATGTGGCTATTTTTGATTTCAACGAAAATGGTCTTGTGCCACAGTGTGCATTTGTGGATAATTTTGAGTCTATGATGGCTAATGAATTTGCGGAAGAACCGATAACCAACGGAATGTTGATGCCATCAGTAAAATTCACTGATGAACAGTTGTGGGAATTAAGTAGCAATTATCTTGATGAAGATATAAGTAAATATAAAGTTGGTGATTACATTGAAAAATCATACATTAAAATCAAGGAAAATAAATTTGACGAATTTATAGAGGAATTAAACAACGAGGGCGTTTTTGATTCGGAGTTTTATTGTATAGATGATATAGTCTGCCTTTCAAAAAATCAGGGTATCTTATACGTACAAAGTGAAATCGAAATAACAGAAAAATTGTTAACCCTTATTGAAAAGGTTGGATATGCAGAAGAGTTTATAGTTTTCGACAATTACAATGAATCAACAAAAACCGTTGATTATGATTGCATTAAGCCATATATGCCTTTTTATATTTTTGCTCAGCCGTATTGGACTCCATATCCTATGAAAAAGGTTTTTGAGCCTAAATACCCGTTTAAGATTTCACAATTGCCTAAATACACACAAGGTTCAATTACAATACTGCCGATAAAATTTTCTGAGCATAACTATTTACAAATTGCAGAGTATTTGCCTATTATTGCAAGAACCGATTGGGGTGAAAATGAAGTTTTCTATGAAGTTTTTCCTCAACAATATTTTAGTTTTAAATATGCTAAATTGGGCAATGCCACGGAGGGGTCTTCATACTATCTGATGTCAAGCGTATTAAATGCACAAATTTTTGTATTGGCTCAGACAGAGTATCAGGCTTCTTTTGTCCCGACTATTTTTGTAATCGCCGAACCGTTTGATGGTATGTATTGGAAAGATACAGAGGGATTTATCAATTTCTTTGCAAATAATTATGTTTATTTGCCAATAATTTGGTCTTTTTCGGAAGATTACGAAATTAAAGAACGTTATAAAAATTATTCTTCGGAAGACAAAATCAAATACTTTTCAAAATCATACATCGAAAACAATATCCGTTTTTTCAATCCGTATTTGATTTTGATTAAAGACGAGATTAAGTTTGTTTTTGAGCATTATTATAAACTTGAAAATAACAGAATTACAATCAATAATCAAATATTTCCATATTTCCTCTTTTCGGAAATGGAACAGCACCGCGACGAGATTGTGGAATATTCAAACAAAGAGTATCGTGGCGTTATAATTCCGACAAAATTGACAAAAAGCGATATTAAAAAATATCAAATTAAAAAATGATAAAACTTCTCTCGATTGACCTTTCAAACTTTTGCAGCAAAAAGTGCAGTTTTTGTTACAACAAAAGTTCCGTCGTTGGACAGACGCTTTGGAAAACCGACGAGGTGATTTCTTTTGCCAAAAGTTGTGTTGAAAACGGTATCGAGGCAGTTTCGCTCGGTGGTGGTGAACCGTTTGAATATAAGGGTGTTTTTGAGATAATTGCTGCGTTGCAGCCATTAGTTTATCTTTCGGTAACTACTAACGGATTAATGTTGCAGGACGAAAAGTTTTTTGAAAAAGTAATCGAAACTCCGCCCGATAAAATACACATTACTATACATTTTCCCGACAATGAAAAGGAAGTTTCGAGGGTAATTAAAACGCTTGAAAAACTTTCCAAAACCAATATAACTCCGGGTGTAAATCTTCTTGTAAACAGCAATAAAACAGATGTTTGCCAACAAGTTTATAAAAAACTTCTTACTTTTTTGACGCCGAAACAGATAATCTTGATTCCGCAAAGGTTTTCCGACACGCCAACACCCAAACAGTTGGCTGCGATTGCGGGCGGTAAACCGTTTCAAAGTCCGTCGTGCCTATTGAAATGCACTCCGCCGCAAGATTTTTGCAGCGTTTCGTGGGACAAGAAAGTTAACTTTTGCAGTTATGCCGGTGGAAAAAAGCCGTTGCAAACTCTTGATTATCATGGTTTGATGGCGGCGTTAGCGAATGTTGAGTTTAAACAATGTTGTTAATCCCCCCCTTGCTTCACC
>JAGCDD010000463.1 GCA_017651345.1 Bacteroidales bacterium
ATTTCCTAATGACCAACGACAAGAGCAACAAGGAAGACAATTCATTGAGCCGCAGCGGATTGTTCCTTGCTGGCGCGTCATCTGCCCTTGATCCTGATAAGCGCAAAGACATCCCCGAAGGCGTTGACGACGGCATCCTGACCGCCAAGGAGATTTCGCGCCTCGATTTCAAGGGGCTTGACTTGGTTGTTCTCTCCGCGTGTCAGACCGGCTTGGGCGAGGTAACGAGCGAAGGCGTTTTTGGTTTGCAGCGCGGGTTCAAGAAGGCGGGCGCACAGACCATCGTGATGAGCCTTTGGTCTGTGGACGACAACGCCACAAAAGATTTGATGACGGAGTTTTACAAAAACTTGGTTAGTGGCAAGACCAAGCGCGAGGCGTTCATCTCGGCGCAAGATTTTTTGCGCAACAAGTATCAAGACCCGCGCAAATGGGCGGCGTTTGTGATGGTGGATGGAATAGAATAAATTACACCTCCTCCATTTTCGCCACGTCACCCCCCCTTGAAAATACGTACTTGAACTCCACAATGTAACTGTGCTTTGAGTAATAAGATTTGTTTATATTTGCAAGCGGAAATATTAATTAACTATATCGTATGACAATGAGGATTTTGATGTCGATATTGATGTTTGTGTTGCTGCCGGTGTTGGGGATCGCGCAGCGAGAGACATCTGACGCATACTATAACCAAGGATTGGAATTGTATAACGCTGGGAAGTACGAAGAAGCGATAAAAATTCTTCAAAAGAGTGCCTCTCTTGACAAAACATCATTCAATGCGTCTTCGCCGCAATACCATCGTTCTGAACAGGTGATTGCTGCGTCATACGGCAATTTAGCCATCGTCAATTACAACCATGGCAACTCTGTCGAGGCAATTAGACTCGAAAAAAAAGCTTTGGAAATCCGCAAAAACACCGTTGGCGAGAATCATCCCGATTATGCGACTTCGCTTAGCAATCTTGCATTGTACACATCAACCACTGGCAACTTTCCTGAGTCAATCAAGTTAGAAACTGTTGCATTAGAAATCCGAAAAAAAACACTCGGCATCAATCACCCAGACTATGCCACGTCGCTGAGCAACCTTGCAGATTATAATTCAGGTGTTGGAAAATATGCAGAAGCTCTTAAACTTGGCAACACAGTAATGGAAATCCGTAGAACTACTCTTGGCGAAGAACATCCCGATTATGCACAATCGCTCAATAGCTTAGCAACATACAATTATTGCGTAGGCAATTACAACGAGGCTATCAAATATGGAACCATTGCACTGAACATCTTTAAAAAAAGACTTGGCGTGGACCACCCGTATTATGTTCAGGCGCTTGGCAACCTTGCAGATTATAACTCTAAAATTGGCAACTATACAGAGGCTATACAACTTGGAACTCAAGCTACGGAAATCGCAAAAAAGAATTTGGGCGAAGGTCATCCGTATTATGCTCAGTCTCTCGGTAACTTATCGTTATATCATTATTATATGGGTAATTACCAAACAGCTATCAATGTAGGAAGCGCGGCAATTAAAATCAAAAAAGTAGTACTTGGCGAAGAACACCCCGATTACGCCCAATCACTATGCAATCTTGCCGAATGCAATTCCAAAATAGGTAATTACGCGGAATCAATCAGATTAGGCTCTGTCGCACTGGACATCCAAAAAAAAGTGCTGGGAGAAGGTCATCTTGACTATGTTAAATCACTTAGCAACCTTGCTAATTACAATAGTTGCATCGGAAATTACACAGAGGCTCTCAGACTTGGGAAAAGTGCAACTCAAACATTAAAGAAAATTCTCGGAGAACAACACCCTGATTACGCCAATGCACTTAACAATCTTGCATCTATTTATTGTGCCGCAGGCGACTACAATGAAGCTGTAACGTTGGGAACTATCTCAGTGAACATAATAAAAAAAACACTTGGTTCGGAACATCCTGACTATGCGACGACGCTTAATAATCTTGCAAATTATTATTCAAAGCTGGGATATTATCACGAAGCAATAAGATTGGGAAAAAATGCAATTGGAATTCAGAAAAAGATACTCGGAGAAAAACACCTTGACTACGTACAAACATTAAAAAGCCTTGCTGCGTTTTATTCAGCCTCTGGCAACAACATAGAAGCCGTCAAAAATGAAACACGAGCTCTGGAAATAGAAAAAGATGTTCTCGGTGAAACAAATTCTAATTATGTGCAATCATTAAACAATCTTGCTATTGTTTATGCGTCAATCGGCAACTACGTCGAATCTGTCAAGCATGGTACAAATGCACTGAATTTATGTAAGAAGATTGTCGGTGAAGACAATACTCTATACGCAATGATATTGAACAACCTTGCCTATTGCAACTCAAAAATCGGAAACAAAGTTGAAGCAATTAGGCTTGAAGCTATTGCAATGGAACTATTTAAGAAAAAAAATGGAGACGGACATCCTGACTATGCGTCGTCGTTAAACAATCTTGCATTGTATTATTTTGATTTGGGCAACTTTGTCGAAGCTATCAAACTGGGAACTACAGCAACTGAAATATATAAAAGAACATTGGGTGAGACCCATCCTGACTATGCATCATCGTTGAGCAACCTTGCCGTCTTTTATTGCAATGACGGCAACTATTCGGAGGCTATCAAACTCGAGACTATCGCTAAGAATATCAGGAAAAAAATACTTGGCGAGGAACATCCCAACTATGCATCTTCGCTTAATAACCTTGCTACATACAATATACGCATCGGCAACTATGAAGCGGCTTCGTTCCTATTAAACAAAAAGTATCAACTGACAAATACATATATTTTGAGAAACTTTTCTACAATGACATATAAAGAACGCAGTAATTTTTGGCAAAAACACTCGTTTTTTTTTAGTTCCGCGCTGCCTTTCGCAGCTTATAAAAATCCAAATCCCGTCCAAAATGCGCTTGCATACAATGGTCAACTTTTTGCTAAAGGTCTGCTCCTTAATTCCGAACTCGAAATCCAAAATCTAATTGAACAAAAAAGGGACAAGAATTTTGTGGACAAATACAACAAGATACGCGGCGACCGTGCAATATTAGACCAGCTTCTCTTAATTTCACCTGCTCAAAGACGGGTTAACACGGATTCGCTTGCTGCCGTTATAGAGAAAGAAGAAAAAAATCTTTTGGAATGTTCCACTGAATTTGGCGACTATACTCGCAACCTTACAATCAGTTGGAATAATGTTCAAAACAAATTGACCAATAAAGATATTGCAATAGAATTTGCTGATTTTTATGATGAGAAAGCACAAGTTTATGTGGCTTTAATCATTAAAAAAGGTATGAACAATCCAGATTTTGTCAAGTTGGATTTTTCAGAAACCGATTTGTCAAACTGCTATACAAACTCCAATTTGTACAATGCCATTTGGAAACCGCTCGAAAAATATTTGAAAGGTGTAGAGAATGTCTATTTTGCGCCGAGCGGCAAGTTCCACACCATTGCCATCGAATACCTTCCAGACGACAGCGGCGACATCTTTGCCCAAAAATATAACGCCTACCGCCTGTCGTCCACGCGTGAACTTGCGTTGTCACATACTGTCAATCCCAACAAAAATGCTGCTGTTTATGGCGGTCTCGTTTATGATTTTGGACGGGGCGATTGGCAGGATTTGTTGGATTATCAAGATGAAATCGCGATGGAAACGAGTTTTCGCGATTTGCCCGACGTGTCGGAATCTCTGCGGGCTGGCATCACCTTCCTCCAAGGCGCGAAATCGGAATCCGACGAGATTGTCAACATCCTCCGCAACAACAAGTACCTCGTGTCGCAAGGTACTGGCGTGTTGGGTACAGAAACTAATTTCAAGAAACTTTCCGGCAGCGGCGTAAAAATCCTCCACATCGCCACCCACGGCTTTTACGAACCCGAAAACAAGGAGCAGAAGACGACTGATTTCCTAATGACCAACGACAAGAGCAACAAGGAAGACAATTCATTGAGCCGCAGCGGATTGTTCCTTGCTGGCGCGTCATCTGCCCTTGATCCTGATAAGCGCAAAGACATCCCCGAAGGCGTTGACGACGGCATCCTGA
>JAGCDD010000464.1 GCA_017651345.1 Bacteroidales bacterium
CTTTTGAAATATCCGAAACCCAAATCACAATGTGTTCCAATGGTTTATCATCAATAAGCGTAACGCCCACAATGTCGTCGAACCGTTCCGCAAAATCTTCGTCAGGCTCTATAAAATCCTTATTTGCAACGTGTTCTATGTTTGTAATGCGGTCTAATGCGAGAGTGAGGATTTTGCCGTCAGAATCCGCCGCACCGATGAGATACCAACGGTCGTTGTATTGTTTCAAAAGGTATGGATGCAACTCAATGCCCGCCTTCGCCTTCACAAACGCCGAATAGCAAACCCTCACAACGTTTTTGTGCGATATATAATTGAAAATCAGTCCTAAAAGGTTGCTGTTTTTCAAAAACGGATTGTTGCTAAACGAAATGATTTTTGGACGCTCCTCAATGTCGAGACGCTTTTTTAGGTCGTCAATCCACTCAAAATCATCCAATCCCTCAAACTGCCCGATGGTGCTGAGAATCTCCTGCAAAAGGTTTTTCTCATCGTCAGAAAGTTTCTTTTTGAATATCGAAAACGACGGGTCAGCGTATCGAAGACAATATTTGCCGTTAATTGTACCCTTGTTGATGTTGCCACCAAAAGATGCTCCCTCGATGAAATCAATATCCTTCTCGATGCACCGCCGCGTAACGGTTGATACACCAATATCTTCAAGCCGCTCGTTGCACTTCTCGGTCAGGTCGTCAAGATTATAATAATGATGACGATCAGCGAGAAGTTCGTCGAGGATGGCGATGCGGGCAAGGGCGTTCTTGTTTGTGGGCATAATTTATTTCCTTTTTAACGTGACATTTTAACGTGACATTTTAACGTGACATTTTAACGTGACATTTAACGTGACATCTGCATTGTCATTGTTTGTCTAATTTATCAACAGTGTCGATATTTAGACTGTACGTGCGATTTTTGTTGGCACCATTTGCCAAAACAAGTCCTGAATTGACCAGTGGAATCAAAAAGTGCTTCAACCTTGTAATACCTATACCAAGCATTTGGCTCAATTCTTTGGCTGTTGAAGTTGGATGCGTTGACATATACTGCAATAGCATTGATTGTTTGGTATTAATTTTATCAACAGTGTCGATATTTGGCTCTTGTTTATCAACAGTGCCGATATTTACTGCTTGTTTATCAACAGTGTCGATATTTGTCGCTTGTTTATCAACAGTGTCGATATTTGTCGCTTGGTTATCGCTTGGTTTATCGCTCGTGTTTTGGTTATCGCTTGCCTCTTCGTCAGGGTAAAACTCTGCCATTGCTTCTACGTCGGGTTCTTTGCCAAGGGTCGGAAGTTTTAGGAATGTGCGGTCGTATTCTTCCTTGACAAAAATTTCGGGGTCGGTGTGATAAACCTTTTTCCAAACATACACAATGCCGTTGAGACCGCTGCCGGCACGCTCGCCAAAACGGATGAAGGAAAACATTTTCAGCAAAGTAGCGTTTCGTGGGTCGGAAACGCCTCCCGACAATGCCTCGCTTTTTGAAATTCTCATTCCGCCCGGATTGGCAAACACAAAACCGTCTTTGTTTTTGCTGACTACAATTCCCTGACGTCCGTAATAATCGGCGTGAACAAGGCAATTGGTAACTGCCTCTCGCAGAAGACGATGCAGCGGCGTGTCGTCGATACGCTGAAAGCCTTTCACCACAAATGGAATTTTCAAATCGGACTGCAATTTCGCCAAGATTTTCATTGCAAAATCAAATACATTGCCGCTCCAATCGCCCGACGACGACACTATGCGGTCTTTCCACTTAGCAACGCCAACAATATTCCTGTCTTCCTGATAATCAAGAAAATACTGCGGGAAACGCCGTGTAATTTCGTACTCGTAGCCAAACAACATCAAGAGACCTGCCTCGGTGGGATGATATTTGCCGTCTTTACCTGCGCCAATGGCACGGATGCGCCGCAAAAAAATTTCATCGTCAAGGGTGTTCCAAAGATGGCTCGGGTTGGTCAGTTTAAACATCTGACGATAGCCCCTGACGGTTTCCATATTCAAAGCCGTCAGGTCAATATCCTCCACAGCAACGGCATCGAGCGGCGAAATGCTTGAATCTCTCAACATTGCGCCCACTTCTTCGGTGGTGCAAAGGTGGTCGCCAGTGCCAAAACGCTTGTAAGTGCCATTGCGTGGGTCAGTGCCTTTATAAACAGGTCTGACTGTGCGTTCAGCCCTTGGAATTTCAACTACAAGTATTTGTTTGCCGTCGGCTTCGAGAATATAAACGCCCTTTTCCAAGACGATGTTATGACTGATTTTCTGACGGTTGTTGACAAGTTTCCAAAAAGTTTCCTTCATTTTTGGAGCATCCTTCAAACCGTCTTTGACGCAAAGATTGCCATTGCCGTCTTCTTCAACACCAAGCACAATCGTGCCGCCGTCGCTATTTGCAAACGCCGAATAACTCTCCCAAAACGAATCAGGAAAGCCGCCCTTCGCACTCTTGCCTTCTAAGTACGAAGATTCAGGGGTGGATAATATGGAGGTGAGTGGGAGCATAATTAAAGTCTATTTAACATTATCACACTTGAAATTCTGTATTGTTGAAACTTTTCTTTTATTAATTTCTCGAAAAAAGGGAAAAAGAAAGTTTCTAAACATTTACCCATTGACAAAATTTCAAAAAATTCTGTTGGCGCGTCATAATTTTCTTCTTGACTTTTGTAGATATACTCATCAAGTTCAATAAATCTTAAATAAGGGAAATAATCTTGTTCCATCAATTTATTTACTTGATTAAACAATTGTTGAGCATTTTCAACAGTTGATAAAATGTCGAGCATAATTGTTTTGTATTCTTTGCTATCAGATTCGTGAATATCAGGCAAGTATTTAAAGAAATCTTTTGAAAAATCCACAATTTCATCATCAAAAATATCTCTTTTTAAAGTCCATTCAATTTTCGCCTCATCTTCATTGACATCATAAAGATTAGTTGAATTAAAATTTGTTTGGACATAGTTAACCACAAAGTCCAAATCCTGAAAAGATTTTAGAACCTGTTCCTTTTGGATTGTTAGTCTTGTTGTTATGCCTAATGACAAGTAGTATGACATAGTGTTCAAATATTGAATTTATACTATATTGCAAATTTACAAAAAAAATGCGGATTTGCGAACAAGTCAGCAAAACTTTTTTCTTTTCACGCTGCAAAGATATGCCCCCATTACGAACTCTATGTTCGTACCCCTAAAAAATCTTTCACAGTCCCATTATTTCCGACAGGTTTATGTCGTCGCTGATGATGTCGGTATATTTGCCGGGTTTGATGCCGTTGAGAGTTATCATCGTGATACGCAGTGATTTGCGGGTTTTGGTGACGGCGCGGAATAGTTCCTTGCGCTCCTCCAAATATTCGGCGTATTGCGATGTTATTGCGTATTGAAAACGCGAAAATTTGATTTCGCAGAGGTTTATTACATCGTCGCGGCGGTCGATTACGAGGTCTATCTGTGCGCCGCCTTCTGCGCCGTTGTATCGCCACGAACTAATTTCGGTAGCCACTCCTGATATGCCGAGCGCACGTTTGATGTAGTCGATGTGGTTAAAACATAACAACTCAAATGCGCTTGCAAACCATGTCCTGCAAACCGGGTCGTCGGGGGTGGAAGTCCAATTGGAAAGTATGCCGTCCTTTACAAATTTGAGATAAAACAGTGAATAAAAATCCACGAGTTTGTAGATGGTGTCGCGCTGTTTTTTGCCAAAGGCGTGATATTCGGCGAGAAAATCGCAGTCGCAAAGATTTTTGAGCACAGCGGAGAGACTGCCACCCTTTGAGGTTTCGAGATGTTCGGCTATCTCTTTGAGTGTCAGACCGTCGGAAGTCTTGCTTAATATCTCTGTGATTTTGGAGTAGATGGTAGAATCGTTGAAAAGCGACCGGAACAAAAATCAGTACTCCGTCATCAGTTCGCCGCGTTTGTTGAAATAGAGCGCGTCAACATTGGCATTGAGAGTTTTTGATTTGTCCAAAAGGCTTAGATAATAATGAGTGCCGCCCATCACCATATAACATTCCGCGATTTGTTTGGACGACCAATCAATATTGTGGCTGCGGAGATATTGCGCCACCTCGCCTATATTGAAGGGCGCGAGGTACATACGCTTGGTGAGACGGTTGTGGAGTCCGCCACGGTCGCCAATAATCTTGCTTGTCATCCAGGTAGTGGACGAGCCGCAGACTATTAGCATAAGGTTGTTGCAATCGCTGCCCC
>JAGCDD010000465.1 GCA_017651345.1 Bacteroidales bacterium
CGCACGGCGTGGATTGCAGCAATTATTTCAACAATTTACGTTTTATTTGGCAACGGCAAACTCGTAGGAGTGTGGGCATCCCTACCCGCACCCATCAAAAAACATCCAAAAATTTCCATCATAATTTTTACGTTTTGTATGTTAGTCGGTGCGTTTTTCCTGTGGCACATCAAACGCGATTCTGCCCTTGGACGATTGTTGCTGTGGAAAATTTCGGCTCTTGCGATAGCCGACGCACCGATTTTGGGCAGTGGCAATTTTGCGGCGGCATACGGCGCGGCGCAGGAAGAATATTTTGCCAACAATGACGCCCCCATTTCCGAAAAACTTGCCGCCGGCTCACCCGACTACGCCTTCAACGAATATCTGCAAATTGGCGTAGAATATGGGGTGTTAGTTTTGATTTTTGAGTTGTTGATTTTGGGATTAATTATTAGAAAATCATACCGCGAAAAATCACTCGGACTTTCAGGCGCATTAATTGCGATAATGGTGTTTGCATTTACATCATATCCACTGCATCTGCCTGTATTTGTGGCGGTTGCGATATTGATTTTTTTCGGAATAATCATAAACAATTCTCAAAAAATATTTGCGATTACAATACCAATTGCGGTGGTTTTGTTTTCCGCTTTTAATCTTTCCTCGCTAAATCAAAAATCAACAAATGTAACGTCTTGGACACGGATGCAAATCCTCTATCGAAACAAATGTTATGGCGATGTTGTTAATAGATATTCAACCATTTATGATTCAATGAGTTGGAATCCGCGTTTTGCGTATGAATATGGACATTCGCTCTACAAATCCAAGCAATATGAAGCCGCAATCCCAATCCTCGAAAACGCCGCCCAACATTCCGCCGACCCGATGCCGCTCAACGTCCTCGGCGAATGTCATCAGGCGTTGCATCAATTCACCGCCGCCGAATCCTATTACCGCCGCGCCGTCAATAGGATTCCAAGCCGATTGTATCCGCATTATTTGTTGTATTTCCTGTATTGCGATATGGAAAATGACAGCCTAAGACGCATTGAATATGAGAACGTTATGAATATGACAATCAAAACCGAATCCCCGGCGACGCGGGATTTGAGGAGATTGGTGGAGGAAAAGGAATGTTCAATTCTAAATTCAAAATATGATGGAGAGCAATAAAAAAGATACATTTTGGTCAAACGAAAGCCTCTTGGATTCTTTGGCATTGCTAAGTGGATGTGGGATGCTCGTGTTAGACCATTTCCAAAACGATTTCTTTTATGTTTCGCCAAATATTGATTATTTGTATGGCATTAAAGCATCCAAAATCATTGCAAAAGGATTTGACATTTATGCAGAACACGTTCCGTCAGAGGATTTGTCGATATTGCAGACAATCAATAAGATAGGCTTAGAGAAGTTTGAATCTATTTCTGAGGAAGAACGCCATTTGTATTCGATATCGTATGACTTCCGCTTTGGTATAGATGGGAAAAACGTAATGCTCAACCATCGTGTAACGCCGCTTTCTGCCAAAGACGGCAAAATTTGGCTTTCGCTCTGTATAGTTTCGTTGTCGTATTGCAAAACGTCGGGACACATCATATTGAGGAACAGCGACGACAATTCGGTTTTTGAATACAATTTAACCTCCCACTTCTGGGAGCGCAAAATATTTAACCCACTGTCTGCCAAGGAAAAACATCTTCTTCAACTGATTGCACGTGGTTTTACAAGCAAAGAAATTGCGGCGGAGGTTTGTAAATCGGAAGAAACAATCAGGGCATACCGCAAGGCATTGAAGAAAAAACTTAACACGCCAAATTGCATTGTGGCATTGTCCCAATTGGCATCGGGCTGCATTTTGCAAACCTAAAATCTACCCCTAAGGGTATGCATTTCTACCCCTAAGGGTATTGTTTTTTATGATTTTGTATCGTATCTTTGCAGCGTCAGAACAAAAGACAAGGCCTGATGTTCATCTGATGCGCACGGAAGGACGGACGGCGGAGAATTTTGCGACGGCACTCGCGAGTTTCTTTGTCTTGGGCTGAGGTTCGGGACGTTAAACACAGGTAACAAAGTAAATAACAAAAACAGCAATAAGGAAATGAAAAAGATTCTTTTGATCTTGTCTGTGTTGGCAGTTGCAGTCTTTGGAACTTACACTGTGACGCAGTCAAGCAACAGCATTGCCTTGGACGACCTTCAGATTGAGAATTTGGAGGCGTTGGGAGGCGATGAGGATAAGTGGTGTCCTTGGGGCGTGGCAGAGTACTACAAAGCGAATGACGAACGATGGAATTGTTCTCATTCGTCGTATTGTGATTGTACGCCTATTAGCTACTATCGTTCTCGTCGCTCATGTACAGGGGAGTATTTGTGTTCCGATGCGGCATGGAGTGCTGTACTATACAGTGGAAAGTAATATTCGTATAAGGAAATCATACACTAATGAAAACGAAAATACTTGTATTTTTATTTGTATTAGAGACTTCCTTGTCAAGTTGTTTCTACAGCGTAAATTCATCTTCGGTGTCATCTGCAACTACGTTTGTGGATGACATTGATATTGACACAATGTATGTCGAATTACATCGTTTGGACTTAGAAGAACAGCCTTTGTATCCGATGTCGATTTTTTGGGCTGGAGACAATTTGGTAGTGGAAGAGAATGTTAGTAAAGTCAAAACTGACTTGTTCAAAATCTATCGTAATCAAAAGATGGTGTCAAAGTTTGGATCCATTGGTCAAGGTGCTGAAGATTTCAAACATCCTTTCCTACACGATTGTGGCAAATTTGAGGATTCATGTTTTTGGGTTGGAGACATAGATAAATTTGTTCAAATTAATTTGGATGCGGTTGGAAATGTGACAACAAACAAAATAATCAATTTTCCCGACGAGATAGTACCCGTAAATCAAGTCGCTTGTTTTAGAGATTCTGTTCTTGCCTTCTGGAGGACTGATGAATACCAACTCTCCTTCTTTGATATGGTGTCAAAAAAGCGAGTAGGATATAATTTTTATGAAAAACCGAAGTCCGTTGAAAAAGCCAGTTTTTTTGATTTGAACATGAATTTGTTTAGGTTTACATACGGTAGTTGTAATGATAATATTGTAATCGCTTATCAAAATTTCAAAATCATTGACATCATATCCGCAAAACAACAAAAACTCATAAAAAAACTGTATTTTAAAGGATATGACACAAATCCTATTATTATGGATGGTGATTTTGCGATGTATGATATGAATTATGTTTTGTTTTTTGATTTTGTAATAGCCAACGATGATTATTTCTATGTAAGGTCGTGGGATTCCCCATTCCTTGAAATAGACATGCATGATATAGGAGTCCCGAAAATTTACAAAATCGATTACGAAGGCAACATTCAAAAGCTATATGTGCTTAAACAAAGGATTCGTTCATTTACGATAAAGGGCAACGAAATATTTGCAATTTGCCTTGATCCTGATGAACAAGAATGGATGATTTATAAAGGAGAATTGCGATGAAAAAGTGTTTGGTTTTGTTTTTTGTTGCAATTTTTTTGTTTTGTTGCGACAATACAAAGTCGGAGTATGGCAAGTGGATAAACAAACAAATCATCTTCCCTGATTGTTTGTTTGAGGCTAATTATGGTTTAAAGATTGTAAGTTACACAGGGGCTGCCGATTGTGTAGTTTGCGAAATTGCTCCCAATGGCTGGCGAAAATTCATAAAAGAATTAGACAGCATAGCCAAAATAACGGTTTGCTTGATTATGCATCCAAATAAAGACATGGAAGAAAAGTTAAAAAATCAATGTGGTGATTTGCCGTTATTTTTCGATAACGACGATGTTTTTTTCAATCAGAATAATTTTTCTGATGATAAGCGTTTTCGTTGTTTCCTACTTGACGAAAACAACCGCGTCATCCTTATTGGGAATCCTGTTCACAATCCGAAAATAAAAGACTTGTACATCCGTACTATTTGTGAAAGAGTAGGTAAAAGCAATATGCAAAAAGCAAGCAAAAATCCTCAAATTAGTTTGGGCATTTTGTCTAAAAATGAATCAAAAACAGTAAAATTTGAAATCAAAAACCCTGACAAAAAAACATTGCAAATTGACTCAATTTTTACATCGTGCGAATGTACGAAGGCAATAATTGACAAAACGAGAATCCCAAAAAATGAATCTGCATTTTTGTCAGTTACATATACACCGGACGGGACAGGAAGTTTTTATAGAGAAGTTTATGTAAAAATCAACGGCGAAGATTCGCAGAGAGTTTTTGCAATAGAAGGCAAAGTGGAATAAATAATATGTTCAAAAACAAATGGATAGAACGCCTCCTATGGCTCGTCCTCATCGCCGCCCTGATATACACGGCGCACAACACGTTGAAGACCTTCGTGCTGATGACCTTCAAAGTGCCTACGCCGTCGATGGAGCCGACGGTGATGGCGGGCAAGCACGTGTTGGTCAATAAGATGGCGTATGGCAGGAGATATTTTGACGTGCCTTGCTACGATTCGGTGCGGCACGGCAAGATAAGTCGCGGCTGGGCGATGTCGGAGCCAAAGCGTGGCGACTTGATGGTCTTCAATCAGACTTGTTTCCTCAATTGGGACACCATCGCCTTCGACATTATGAAATATTTTGTGAAGCGTTGCGTGGCTCTGCCTGGCGACAGTTTTTATATCGACAGTTGCCGTTACAAGGTGGTGGGCTGCGACGAGGATTTGGGATTGATTGACGCACAAGATATGACGGAGCGCATCACGCGGGACACGGCATACGTCCACCGCGTTGGGATCCCATACGTGACGCTGCCGTTTTGGGACAGTCTTGGATGGAACGTCCGCAATTTTGGACCTTTGTACATACCCAAGAAAGGCGACACAATCCATTTTGACGAAAAGAACGTCCGCATCTACCGCAAGTACATTGAGTATGAACTCGGGCACAAGATAATATGGGACAGCCTTGGATTCCGCAATCCCGACGGCTCGCCCATCAGTTATCACGTGATGCACCAAGATTATTACTTTATGTGCGGCGACAACGCGCCCAACTCGCTCGACTCGCGGTTTTGGGGGCTTGTGCCGGATGAGTTTATCGTGGGAAAGGTGATATTGGTGTACTGAACGCCTACGGCGTTGATTTTACGGGAAAGAAATTAGACAAAATTTGTTCAAAATTTTACAAAATAAAAAATGAAGATTTTGTTTAAATTTTGTAGTAAATTTTGAAAAATTTTGATTCTTCACAAAATGCGCCGTAGGCGCAAAATATCCACCAAAGGGTATTGTTGGAGTATCAAAAATATAATAACTTTGCAATTGGAAATTATTTTAAATTTTTGTTGAAAATAACAGCCGTGTAAGCGGCAAAAAATATAAACAGATGAAGCATTTATTGCAAATATTTTCGTTGTTGATTTTTGTTGCCTCGTGTGGCGGAGGTGCCAAGGACGCGCCGCCCGACGACGACAGGCAGCAAAACATTTTGGCGACTGAAACACAGGACGTTCAGGTGGTGAAAGCCGAGATGCAGCCTTTTTGCCGCGAGATAGTGAGCAACGGCAAGATAACCGCCGACCGATACGCCGATGTGTATTGGAATGTGGAAGGCACGATTGCAAAAATCAACGTC
>JAGCDD010000466.1 GCA_017651345.1 Bacteroidales bacterium
ATCAACGATAATGAGAGCCTTGTTGATGTGCTTGCGGATAAACTGCATCACCTCATCCACTTGCTCTATGATGTCGCTGTCAACAATGTAATCGTCCTTGATGACAATCTCCGAGGCAAAATGCCCCATCTGTATGGTTGTAAGGATGTTGATGTCCTTGCAAAACATCAGGTAACAGCCGTTGGAAATGCGGTTTTGGTCGTCGATGAATTCGTATTTGCGCAAAAACTCCATCGGGTCGGTGATATTGAACCTGTCGTTGCGTTTGGCAATCACCCGCATCACCTTCTTAACTTTCTCAATGTCAATATCTGACAGCGTTTTGCCGATACACGGATAATAATCCCAACTCGAATTTTTGGTCTGCAAAATCGAATTGGAAATCTCAAACGCCGACATAAGGTGGTTGCTGTTAGCCTGACGCACGTAGTAACGTCCCTTGGTGGAGACAGGTTTTACGGGATACTCCTGAACTGTGAGCATCACCACCTGTTTGCCGTCAACGTCAATCACCTCTAAATCAGGAATTATCGACGGCTCGGTCTTCTGTTTGATTTCATTGAGCCAAGTTTGCAACGCCTCCTTGCCCAACGACACGCCGCAAACTGTCCCGTTGTCGCGCATACCTACATAAACCTTTCCACCCTTAGAATTGGCAAAAGCAACAAGGGCAATTATCACATCATCGGAGAATGATTGCTTAAATTCAGTTTTGGCATCTTCGGTTGTAGGTAGCATAGTGGTAATATGTTTTTTGTTTTTGGCAAAAATAGCAAATTTATTTTTATAAAATCATTTCCCCGCATAAAAATTATAATTTTCACTATCTTTGCGGCTGAAAAAATAATAACTGAATAATAACCCAAAATAATGAAAGCCCTCGCTGCAATCTTGTGCTTAATCCTCGCCATTGCGGGATGCAACAAACCTGTTACCAAACTAGAATCTCGATTGATTTCTCCAAACCAGACAGAACTCCTTAAAATCGACAGCATTATCACCGACGCCATACAACAACGCGCTATGCCGGGTTGCCGTTTGCTGGCAGCACAAAACGGACAAATTCTTATCAATAAATGCTACGGTTATATTGATTACGACAGCATTATTCCGGTAACTATGAACACTTTCTACGATTTTGCCTCAATCACCAAAATTGCAGCCGGCGCACCTTGCCTTATGCGTATGTATCAAGACGGCAAGATTGACCTCGAAAAACCCCTCAACGAATATTTCGACCTCGACTCTAACGGTGCTACTCTCGGCGACGCGCTTGCACATCAGGCGGGTTTTAAACCGTGGATCAACCTCCGAGGACAACTCGCAACCATTTCGTACGAACTGCTCAACTCGCCTAATTTCAACGTGGAAAACGCTCAAAATCAAATACGTCAAACCATCTGCAATCAACCCCTCAACGAGCGTGGCAATTACCTCTATTCCGACCTCGGATTCTACCTCTACCCTGCCCTCGTTAAAGAGTATTACAACAAAGATTTTGAACAATTTCTCATCGACGAATTTTATCGACCGCTTGGTATAAAACTGTGTTTCAAGCCGTTGCGCTATTATCCAAAAGAACTCATAGCCCCAACCGAAAACGACACTATTTGGCGCAAAACCATTGTTCAAGGCACTGTGCACGACGAGGGAGCGGCTCTTATGGGCGGAGTGTCGGGGCACGCGGGACTTTTTGGTCGCGCCCAAGACCTTGCCGTACTTATGCAAATGTATTTAAACAAAGGCAGTTACAACAATGTAGAATATCTCAAACCCGAAACCGTAGACAAGTTTACCACACAGGCATATCCCGACAACCGCCGAGGATTGGTATTTGACAAAACGCCCCTCGACACCGCCATCAACGGCACACCGAGCAAGATGGCAAGCCGCCTAAGTTTCGGACACACAGGTTTTACAGGCTCATTCACTTGGGCAGACCCCGAAAACGGACTTCTGATAGTTTTCCTCTGCAACAGCACCTTTCCCTGCCGCAGCACCCTGATTTCCAAACTCGATGTGAGGACAAAAATACACGATCAATTGTATCTTTTGGTGAAGGAGAAGGAATAATTCTCAGAAACTTCATTTTATTGTTTTTGATGAAGAAAAGATTAATTTTCAGAAACAATTATTACATTTGCGCGTTCAATAATCTCGAAAACGTGCAAAAATATACATTTTATAATATCGAAAACGTGCAAAAATAAACATTTACTAATCTCGAAAACGTGAAATGAAACGGAAGATATATTCGCAACTACTTGAATGGAAGCAAAATAGAAATGGCGAAACTGCCTTACTCATAGAAGGTGCAAGACGCGTGGGTAAAAGTTACATAGTAGAACAATTCGCTAAAAACGAGTACAAGTCATATATCCTCATCGATTTCAATATTGCAGACAACGACATTCGTCAATTGTTCGACAACTATCTCGGTAACCTTGACACGCTGTTTATGTACCTAACGAACTATACAGGAATAAAACTACACAAAAGAAATTCACTGATAATCTTCGACGAAGTTCAATTCTGTCCAAGAGCAAGGGCGGCAATAAAGTATTTAGTTGCAGACGGCAGGTACGACTACATTGAAACTGGTTCGTTAGTTTCCATCAAACAAAGCGTTGAAGGTATAATGCTGCCATCAGAAGAAGAAACATTAGAGATGTTTCCAATGGATTTTGAAGAGTTCCTTTGGGCTTCGGGGAATGAAATCTTTATGGACTTTATTCGCGACCATTACCTACATCAACAACCATTGGGCAATGCAATGCACCGCAAGGCTATGGACTATTTCAGGCAATATATGATTGTAGGAGGAATGCCGCAAGCCGTTGAAAAATATCTTGTTACAAAAGATTTTGAAGAAACCGACCGAGTTAAGCGACAAATACTCACCCTCTACCGCAACAGCGCAGCACAATATGCTGGCAAATATGCCGACAAAGTGGTAAATTTGTTCGATGAAATTCCATCACAATTGCAACGCCACGAAAAGCGTTTCCGTCTTGCTGACCTAAACAAAACTGCACGGCTCAGAGATTATGAAAGTTCGTTTTTTTGGCTATCAGATGCCAAAATTGTAAATATTTGCTATAATACAACCGAGCCGTCTATTGGTTTGAACATGAATACCGACCGTGTTACACTTAAATGTTATATGGCAGATACAGGTCTACTCATTAGCCATGCTTTTGATGAAAATGGAATAATAAAAGAAGAAGTGTATCAAAAAATACTCAAAGACCATCTCGAATTTAACAGCGGAATGATTGTAGAAAACATTGTAGCACAAGCACTAAAAGCGTCAGGTCATAAACTATATTTTTATTCGTATTCTTCCATCAACAACAAAGATGACCGCATGGAAATCGACTTCCTCATCCAAAAAAGCAAGGTAACGAGCCGCCACAATATTATACCAATAGAAGTAAAGTCGAGCACACGCTATACTTTAACATCATTGAGAAAATGTATAGCAAAATTTGGCAATTGCATAACATCGCCATGCGTTATACACACCGCCGATCTTAAAGTGGAAGATGGTATTTTGTATATTCCACTATACATGGCAGGTTTACTCTAACTCACCTCAACTTATTCCTCTCAAAATTGCCCCATAGTATCCAAGTTTTTATAAAAATAATTGTTTTAAATCGCAAACAGAATAAAGATTAATTCCGTATATTTGTAACGGATATCCGGCTCAACACCCCCGGCATCCGACATAGTAAAAGATTTTTACGAAAGCGTTATGCTTTTCTTGTAGAATGGAGACCTGAGAATCAAAATTTAAGCAGGAAGATGCATAACGGTTTCGCCTATCGTATAGGCGTAGACCGTTATAATTGTATCTCTTGCTTAAAGGTAATCTCAGGACCTCCATTCTACGGATACAATTAGTATATGCGGTCTGCGCTTTCGTTGTTTTTAGATGGTTAATCCTTTTCGGGTCGCAAAGGGAGAAAAAAATGAAAAAAAAGTGTAACCTTTCGGGCGAAGGCGACACTAAGAAGAAAATGTTGAATTTTAAATAGAATAATAAAATGAAGAATAAATTGTTGATAAGTATGTTAACCCTATTGTTTGTTAACATACTAAATATTGCAAATGCGCAACGAGATGTTACAAAATTTATGGGTATTCCTATTGACGGGACATATCAAGAAATGGAAAAAAAATTAGTGGAAAAAGGATTCAAAGTCGGAAGATACGATCCTTCTGGACATAGAGAAGATTATCTATTTGGTATGTTCAATGACAAGTTTGTAAATCTTTACATCGTAACTTACAAACAAAAAGTTTATCGTATTGTGGTTAGATATGAAACACGATATAGTGATTGTGTTGCCATAAAAGGGATGTTCAATGAATTGTGCTGGCAGTTTGAAAATAATCCAAAATACAAAACTGACGAACCAAACCAAAGATTACCGACTAATTATAATGTTGAATACGAAATGAATATAAATAAACAACGTCCTGAATGTTATTTCTATCAAATATCAAATACTACCAAAAAGATTGATTTTAACAAATGCGTATGGTTTATGATACATCAAGAAGAACATGATAATAAAACATATTACGGAATAATTATGTTTTACGATAACCTATATAATTATCCAAATGGCGGAGACGATTTGTAACACTAAAAACAAAAATACAATGAATAATAATTCAAAGAAAAGACATATTGCATTTTTATTAGGTGCAGGTTTTTCTATGCCTGTGGGAATGCCGACAGCCAATGTGCTAAATAGTATTATCACTTCCGAAATTTACAACAACATTAGACTATCGTTCCAAGATGGTGAAGGCAATCTAATGAAAAGTTTCATTTTGGAAAAAGTCCTGTTAGAAAGTGATTTATGTGGTAGTTTTAATTACGAACAATTTTTCGACTTGTTAACAAAAGAGAAAGAGAGCCAATTGGATGAAGAAAAACTACTATCTTTCATAGAAAGAGGACTGTACGGCTATTTATGGAAGTGTAGCAGAGGTGGTGGTGAAGAGGACATAATGAAAACCAACACAATACGAACAATGTATAATGAACTATTAAAAGATAGTTCAAACTACTCTGATTATGTACAAAACGTTATTCAATGGTATCAAGACACGATTGCAAAAAATCTTCTTGTAAACACAAACAACGGAAAACTTGTACAACAGCATCCTTGTTATACTGGTTTCATTAATATTGTTGATTATCTGGTTCAGCAAGGCTATATAATCGACATACACACATTAAATCATGACTTGATATTAGAAAGTTTATTGTCTCACACAGCACTCAAAGACAAAGTATGTAATGGTTTTGGTGAAGAAAAGAAAGAACTTTTTGGTAGAAAATATACTTGCTTTGACATCTCAAACTACAACAAGGCTATCCGTATTTACAAACTTCATGGCAGCATTGACATGCATGAGTTATCATCTCTTGGAGGGAATAGTACTCGACAATATATCCAAGTTGTTGATGGATATAGCGATGGAAATGCTTTTATGATGAACAATCAACTCTCTGCAAGTATTCTACCTCTATTCCTAACGGGGAAAATATCAAAAGAAAAGGATTATTCCAAAGAACCATTTCAAACTTTACTGTCTGAATTTGGAAAAAATATCAGCATAGCAGAAAAACTGATAATGGTTGGTTATAGTGGAGGCGATAAAGGAATAAACGCCATATTAGACAATAATTATAAAAATTGGTCTCAAACCTACGTAATTTCACCAAATGCCCAAAAGCATTGTTTAGTACAAAACAAAGGGGCAAAGGCTATTAGCAAAGGCATTGAAGAATTGACAACTTCGGATTTAGAATCCTTGTAATAAATTATAATTGTTTATGTTAAGATAATCAAGAAAGCAAACTCTATTTGTTAATTGAGAAACATAGTAACTTGATAGCCAATCCACAATTTGATGATATATGGAGTGAATAACTCTCCATAACTCCAAAAGTAGATAAATAATATTAATCACTTAAACTCATACCACTATGACAAAACACCTAATTCTTACAGTATTAACCGCAACACTCGCCAACATCTGTGCGGGGCAGTCGCTTAACGACACTATCTATTACAACAAAAATTGGAAGAAGGTAAACGACAAATCATCGGCTTCATTTTACCGACTCTACAATGCCTCCGACACTACCGAAGGCCGCAAACCATACCGCGACTATTATATTTCAGGCAAGTTACAAGGCGAAGGAACAATCGTGTGGGAAAAAGGTAGGATGGTTGAAGATGGTATACAGAAAAACTACTACAAAAACGGTAAAATACACGAAAGTTGGTCAATGGCAAATGGTATTCACGATGCCGGTGATACCACTTTTCATAAAAATGGAAAGATAAAACATACATCGTATTATGGTAAAGACCTAATAATTAAGAAACAATTATTAGAAGAACAAGAACCAACACTCAAAACATTAGACTTTGCGCTATCCATAAAAGGAGAAAGATTTTCTAAACTCCCAATATTTACAATCACGCCGACAGTAAAAAACCTTACATCAATAGTTGATTTTTCTTCACATAAATTTCAAAAATTGATGGGACCATTCAAGTACTATAACAAGAGTCCAAATGATAATACGGATTTAGAACCAACCTACATGATATATAACAACATAGGATCTTCCAAATATGCCGAATGTGGCACTAATTATATCAAAAAGAGCAAAACACAAAAACACGCACAAATATATGGAGAACTTCAATTACTATTTCCTGTTTATTCATTGAATGCATTAAAAAACGAATTAAAACCATTTTATTATGATAGGATAAGCAATGGTGCAGAAAGATATGTTTTGAATGATACAGAAAAAGGAAAATATATTATTGATTTTGACATAATTGGTGATACATGTTTCCAAATAGACATTAGACATTTAAAAACAACAAAACTAATTTCATCTATTGAAAACACAATTGATACGTCACAAAAATTCACAGACATTATCTTTTATAACAATAATAATATGCCTATAACCAAAGAAGATCTCCGCGCTTCTTTTTATCGTTTATTCAACGGACGTAATCAGAATGATGGACTTAAACCATTCAGAGAATACGGTTATTCAGGAATTACGGGTAGAATCATAAGTAATACTATTTGGGCCGAAGGCTTTTACACAACAATTGATACAATCGGAGAACCTCGACTGATAGAAAATGGTGAACAGAAAGCATTTTTCTCAGATGGAAACATATTAAAGAAATGGTATATGAAAAATGGAGTAAAAAATGGTGAATGTATCGTCTATTTCAACAATGAAACTATAAAACAAAAGTTTTTCTATAAAAACGGAGTTATAGATGGGGAATATATATCTTACTATAAAAACGGAGACATCAAAAGAAAAAACACTTATGTCGATGGATTAATAGTTTGCGGTGATAGTTTATGCTCCGACAAATCAATAATTGAGGTAGATACATTTTATTACGATGGAAATTTTATGGGTGAGTGGGTGTTAAAAAATGGATTGATAGATGGTTACAAGTATACTTATTATCATAGCGGTAATACTGAAACAAAAACATTCTATATCAATGGCAAAAAAGAAGGTGAAGAAATAACCTATTTTGACAACGGAGAAATAAAACGTAAGTCTTTCTATGTTAATGGAAAACTTGAAGGGCAAGTAATTGAATATGAACAAAATCGTGGTAAAACAACAAGTTATGAACATTTATTTAACTACAAAGACGGAGAATTGAACGGCAGACAAATTTCATACCGTTGCAACAACAAGGACTCCATATGGTGCGAGGATTATTTCGAAAATGGCATATTGCAAAAAGAGATTCGTTATAATGATGACGGATCAATCCAAGAAATATTTTCAAATATCATTTTCAACGATAAATCATTTACACTTAACAGAACAAGTTTTTATAGTAATGATTATAGTAAATGTTCAATTGATTATTTATATGAATGTCTGCCTTCGAGGTTTAAAAAACCATTTGAATTATACCAAATAGATGCCGATCGATTCATGCACAATGGTGGACATTACTATAAACACGGGAAATATCAAATATTTGACCGTCAGAATCGCATACTCACAGAAGGTCAATACACTCACGAATCCGCTACCGGAATGTGGAAATTATACAACTACGAAAACGAAGTTGGATACTATCGCACAGTCGATTATGACAATACTCATAATGTCAATCGATATTATACTTTGGACAATAAGCCATATTCGGGTACTGTGACAGATTATTATAGCGACAGCACTAAGTCAATCGGTAGTCTTAAAGATGGATTCAGAGATGGTCTATGGATACACTACGAAGATAATGGCGAAATAATCAACAAAATCAATTTCAAATTGGGATTTGCAGTAGGAGAAGGATATTTTTACTACAATGATGAGAATATTTACCAAGTAATTAATTTCGATGACTCACTTACACCACGACGATTTTATACGCTCGATGGAGCACCCTATACTGGTAAACATCAGTTACCAATAGACAAAGATGAAGATATAGAGGCTGATACAATAGTTTATATCATTAACAATTCGTTGATAACCGAAGAACAATACGTAAATTCCAAAACAGGTAAAATCGTAAAGACAACAAAATATAAAAACGGTTTGCCAATTGAGTGATAGAAGATTGACTGTACATCTGGCTATGAAGATAAACGATATCTCATCGTGCCTTGTCTTGCTCCAAACCACGCAGACATCAGTGAGGATTAATGGCTCAGAACAAATCGTCCATCAACACTTCGTTTTGGGCTATTGAAGAATATTCGTTGCGTTTGAGTCCGTATGTGGTTATAAATGTGAGTTGTATAGACTTACGCGCTTTTGTTTCGGTAACAAATGCCGAAATCTTGTTTCGCAAAACCTTGTCGTACGACTTGGTAATCACATATTCCGATTCAGAAAACTTGATTTCACAAAGATTGATGGTGTTGTCCTGACGGTCGATCACAAGGTCGATTTGTGCGCCTGGGTCGGATGTCTTGCTGCGCCAAGCGTAAATGTCGGCTTGAACGCCCTGAATGCCAAGTTTTTGCTTGATTTTTTCAACGTTTTGCATTACCAACATTTCAAACGTGCATCCCGCCCAAGCATAAAATTCTGGGGTACGCTGAATGTTGCTCCAAAATTGAAGGTTGTAAAACGAACTTTTAACAACAAAACGGAAATGAAAAATAGTAAAAAAATCAGACAACTGATAAATAGCGTTGTTCTGAGATTTCAAAATACTGTATTTTCGGATGAATCCGCAGTTTTCCAAATCGTTGAGAACTGTTGACAACGCGCTGCCCGATTTGAGGTTGGCAGCCTTGATAATATCGTTCCGGGTAAGTCCTGACGATTTTTTGCTGAGAGTCTCTACTGTTTTGATATACAGTTCTTTATTTCGGAACAGCGACGAATAAACGGTTTCAAACTCGCGGTAAAGTTGACCGTTGGGGTTAAAAATCATACGGTCGATATTTTGGGCAAGGCTTAGCGATTTTTCCAAAAAATCTAAATAATAAGGTATTCCGCCCAAAATCATATAACACTCTGCAAGTTCGTATTTTGTAAAGTTGATGTGCTTAGTTTTAAGGAAATAATCTGTTTCGTCGAGGGTGAAAGGATTAAGATGAATTTTATGTGTGAGACGCCCGTAAAGACCGCCGTGGTTAAGAATCAAATTATTCATCATCCACGAAGTAGCCGAACCACTCACAATAAGCACTACATCTTTGCGTGCCGACGCCCAACCGTTCCAAAAATGCTCTAACGCAGACAAAAAGCCCGAATTTGGAGTGTCCATCCAAGGCAGTTCGTCGAGAAAAACCACCTTGCGGGCAACTGTAAGTTTGGATAAATAACTGATTAGCAATTCAAACGCGTCAAGCCAATCGTTAGGCATCACTTCTGCCGACTCGTCGTACCGTTTTAATGATTGAAAAAAACTCTTCAACTGTTCGTTCGTTCCCGAATTGGCAAGTCCCGACGCCTGAAATACTATTTTCTCGTCTAAAAATTCACGTATCAAAAATGTTTTGCCCACACGCCTGCGGCCATAAACCGCTATAAACTCCGACTTTTTGGAGTCCAACAATTTATTTAGGAGTTTTTTTTCCTCCGCTCTGCCGATAATATTCTCATTCATAGTCAGTGGTCTTTAATTACGAAGCAAATTTACGAATTTTTTCAAACTTTGGCAAATTTTACCCATAATTTTTGCCAAAGTTGTATATATTTTAGTGGTTTTGGCAGATTTACCCCTATAAATCTGCCAAAGTTGGAGTTTTTGAGGTGATTTTGGCTAAAATAATGATTTTACCTCAACTTATTCCTCTCGAAATTGCCCCTTGTTAGCACAAAATACATCACTGCCGAGGCTACGTGGATGGCTGACACTGTCCAAAATGCTGAGGCATAGCCAAAATGCTCTGCAACAAATCCGCCGGCGAGGATTCCAAGACCAACTCCCAAATCCCACGAGGTCATTAGGGTACTGTTGGCTGTGCCGCGCTGATTGTTGTGGGCAAGGTTTACCATCATATTCTGAAACGCAGGCCACATATGTCCATTGCCCAAGCCGATAAGGATAGCCGAGCCGTAATACGTCCACATACTGCCGCCAGCCACAAAAATGGTGTAACCAATGGTAGAGAGAATTATGCCTTCGGCGGCGTTGCGAGTCAACTTACCCTCGCGCAGAGCCTTTGCGCCTTGCATTCGCGAAAGTATCAGTCCGATAGAAAGCAGCATAAAATATACGCCCGTGCCGCCCGTGATGCCGAGGGTTTCTTTGCCGTAAATGGCTAAATAATTGCTCAATACGCCATAACAAAATCCGAATCCAAGCATATTGATGGCGAGTATCACGCCTTTGAGCAAGAAGAAACGGTCTAACGACAGTTTCGACTTGTTTCTAATTATCTCTTTTTCAGGGATTTTTACACGACTATCAACCACAAGACCCACCGCCGCTATTGCAAGAGCAAGCAAAAAGAGGATATTGAAATTGTGAGTGCCTTCGTAAATCATTATGCCCACAGTGGGTGCAATGGCGGTGGCAACATTATTGCTAAGTCCGTAAAAGCCAATACCTTCGTTGCGTCTTGACGATGGCAGCACGTCGATAGCCACGGTACTGTTTGCCACGGTTGCCGCCCCGAAAGGACCGCCGTGGATGGTGCGTATTACGGCAAACACAGCAAGACTTGTTGCCGCCAAATATCCTCCAAACAATATAAAATAGAAAAACAGGCACGACAAAAGCACTTTTTTGCGGTTGAAACTATCAACCATATATCCGCTAAACGGTCTAATAATCAATGCAGTAATGCTATACCCCGAGAGCACGAGACCGATAGTGTCCTTAGGAGCGGCAAAGTTTTCTGCCAAATAGATAGGCAACAGCGGAGTTAACAGGTAAAAGGCAAACGACATAGTAAAATTTGCCACCATTACCTTGATATAGTTGTTGTTCCAAAGTTTTTCCATAATGCCACAAAAATACAAAAGGCGGATAATCTGTATGACTATCCGCCTTTAAAATATCATTAAATCAGTGTTAATGCTCTAATTTAATTGTCTCGGTGGTAATATCGGCTACCTCGGCAGGACCGAAGTACTGAATAGGACCGGGATAAACGTATGCGGTTTCGATTGCCCATTCGTCGCGTTTTGATGCGAAGAATTTGAAAGGACCGCCGTCGAGTTTTACAAGTGCCTTTTGGATAACGGGTTTCATTTTGCCGTTACGTTTTTCCATATTCATCATTGCGGTGATAGGAATACCGCCTGCGAGCCATTCGGTAGCGGGTTTGGTGGTGTTGCGTACCGACGACATATAGCCAGTTTTGCCCGAAGAGATGAGCAATGCGGCTACACGGCCGAGCGAGTAGCAGTAGTCGGCGTCGAAGTTAGAAGGAGCAGCGCAGCGTCCTTCGTAACCGAAGAAGTGGTGCTGTGTAGAGAATTTGCCGTTGAATTTGCCTTCTTTCTTCCAAGCAGCGAGTTTCTTAGCCACCATTTCGGCAAGGAGTTGCTCGGTTTCGATGAGCGAAACTTGTACGTTGCCGTGGGGGTCGCGTTCGAGTGCGAGTTGGCGTGAAACTGCCTCGGGAAGACTCTTGAAGAGTTCTGCATTTTCCTTAGAAAGTTTACCCAAAACGTATTCGATTTTTTTGTCGGCTGCAATGGTGTCGAACTCTGCCTGATTAGCAGCGAGCATATCGTTGAGTTCGGCGATAAGTTTCTTGATAGCGGGGATAAACTCGATAAGGCCTTCGGGAACGAGAACGATACCAAAGTTCAAACCTTTGTCGGCGCGAGCCTTAACAGCGTTGGCAATGTAAGTAACTACGTCGTCGAGAGTCTGGTTTTTGGCTTCAACTTCCTCACCGATAAGGGTGATGTTGGGCTGGGTTTTGAGAGCGCATTCGAGTGTAACGTGGCTTGCAGAACGTCCCATAAGTTTGATGAAGTGCCAATATTTTTTAGCAGAGTTGGCGTCGCGTTCGATGTTGCCGATAACCTCAGAATAAACTTTTGTAGCGGTGTCGAAACCAAAAGAAGTTTCGATCATCTCGTTTTTGAGGTCGCCGTCGATAGTTTTGGGGCAGCCAATTACCTGAATGCCGGTGTTCTTTGCGAGATAGTATTCTGCAAGCACGCAAGCGTTGGTGTTAGAGTCGTCGCCGCCTATGATAACGATAGCGTTGATATTGAGTTTTTTGCAGATTTCAAGACCTTTGTCAAACTGCGAAACTTCCTCTAATTTGGTACGTCCCGAGCCGATGATGTCGAAACCGCCGGTGTTGCGATATTCGTTGATGATGTCTTCGGTGAGTTCGATGTATTTGTGGTCAACCAATCCCGAAGGACCGCCTAAGAAACCGTAAAGTTTAGAATCCTTGTTGATAGCCTTGATACCGTCGAAAATACCCGAAATAACATTGTGACCTCCGGGAGCCTGACCGCCCGAAAGGATAACGCCTACGTTGATAGCCTTGGTAGACATAGCCTGTTGAGCCTTTTCGAAAGTTACGATAGGCAAACCGTAGGTGTTGGGGAAAAGTTTTTTGATGTCGGCTTGGTCGGCAACAGATTCGGTTGCCTTGCCTTCTACTAATTTAGTAGCACCTTGGATAGATGCCGGCACTTTGGGCTGATATGCCGCACGTGCAATCTGTAAAGGACTTTTGTTCATCTTTGTTGTATTTAATGTTGTGTTTTATTTCTGTTCTTTCTCTTTTACTTTTTTGATGCTTCCATCGGCAAAAACAGTTCCGTGGATATTGAGCGGAATGGCGCAACTCTGCGTTACGTTGCTCTTGTTGAGTTCGCGGTCGTAAACAAAAAACTCGTAACGGATAGTGTCGTAATTAACCGAAGCAAGCGGAATATCTATTGCCACCTTGATTTCGGCTTTGAGATACTTGTTTTGTCCAACGGGCTCGTTGTATGGAATACGGTATTTGAGGTTTTCGTTGATTTCGGTAAGAGGAGCGTATTCACCGTCCTGATTTTTAGCACTTACCGAGAGAAAAAGATTGTGATAGTATTCGCTTTCGGGCGAAAACTTATCGGTGGTATCCCCTTTGTTTAATCCGAGATTGCCGTCGCCGTCTATCACATTGAAATATAGCAACTGATGCTTAACTTCGTTTTTAAGTTTGTCGAGAGTGTCGGCAAGATATACCTTGGTAAACTCCACTTCGGGAATCTCGCTGTAAGATTCTACCTTTTCGCACGACATCCATATCATAGATGCTGAAACAATGGCGGCAACTGTAATTAACTTCTTCATAACTCTATTTTTTACGGAAGAACACTTTGATAGGCACACCGCAGAAGTCGAAATCCTTGCGCAAACGGTTTTCGATGTAGCGCTTGTAGGGGTCGCGGATATACTGCGGAAGGTTGCAAAACAGTGCAAACGTGGGGTAATATGTGGGCAACTGTGTGGCGTATTTCACCTTGATAAACTTTCCCTTCCAAGACGGCGGAGGTGTCTCCTCCACATATTGCTGAATGCACTTATTGAGTTGCGATGTTGAAATCTTGCGTGTGCGGTTTTCGTAAACTCTCACCGCCGACTCCATTGCTTTGAGCACTCGCTGCTTGGTAACGGTAGAGGTAAAAATCACTGGAATATCGTCGAAAGGTTCGAGACCTTTTTTAACGTACTCTTCGTATTTTTTGGTGCTGTTGTCGTCGCTCTTGTCCACGAGGTCCCACTTGTTTACCACCACCACAAGACCCTTGTTGTTTTCCTTGATAAGGCGGAAAATATTCATATCCTGCGATTCAAGACCCTGTGTGGCATCGAGCATAAGGATACATACATCGGCCTCCTCAATTGCACGTACCGAGCGGAGCACCGAGTAGAACTCGATATTTTCCGAAACCTTTGATTTCTTGCGCAATCCGGCAGTGTCCACGAGAATAAAGTCGTGTCCGAATTTTTGGTAACGGGTATTGATGGGGTCGCGAGTGGTGCCTGCGATAGGGGTAACAATGTTGCGTTCTGTACCTGTGAGCGCATTGATAAACGACGATTTGCCCACATTAGGACGACCTACAATGGCAATCTTTGGTATTCCTGCCTCATCATCCACCTTGTCGGATGTAAAAGTAGCCACCACAGCGTCTAACAAATCGCCTGTGCCGCTGCCGCTTGCCGAAGAAATAGTGTATATATCGCCAAGGCCAAGACTGTAAAACGCCTGAGCCTCAATCATCAACGAGGGATTGTCGGTTTTGTTAACAGTGAGAAACACAGGTTTGTCGGCACGGCGCAGAATGTCGGTAATCACCTCGTCGCCAGCAGTAACGCCCAAGTTGGCATCCACCATAAAAATAATGGCGTCGGCCTCCTCGATAGCGAAATGCACCTGTTTTTGTATTTCGTTCTCAAAGATATCGTCAGAATTGTTGACGTATCCGCCTGTATCTATAACAGAAAATTCCTTACCGTTCCAATCGCTCTTACCGTAATGGCGGTCGCGAGTAACGCCTGCGGTTTCGTGCACAATGGCGTCGCGAGTTTGTGTAAGGCGGTTGAAAAATGTTGATTTGCCTACGTTGGGGCATCCTACTATGGCTACAATGTTGCTCATTTTCTTTTAGTTTAATAAATGCTTTTGTCGCAAAAGGATTAGTAATTCGGTTGCAAATGTAGTCTTTTATTGTTAAATGTCAAAACTATAAATGCTTTAATTATTCGGCTTTTGTGTTAAGAAACTCGTCAACAAGTTTCACCGCTTTTTCTAAGTCGGTGGATTCCACTTTGAGTTCCATAAACGGGTCAAAATCACGCTTGTTCCACTCCACACCCGTAGAATTGCTGCGGTTTTCGGCAAAACTCTTTATGCCGTTCTGTGCCAAGTGATTTTTTACCATTTTTACGTCAATAGCCTGACCTGTAAATACTTTGTAATACTGCTTTTCCATTGTGTGTTTGTTTTGAGGGTACAAATTTAGTAAATCTTTTTAGCAAAATAAAAAAAATTTACTTCGCCAAACACAGCACCGCCACGCCTGCCAGCACTCCACAGAGTATCAGACTCTTTTGAAGGATATTCTTTTCGTGAAAAAGCAACGCTCCGGCAAGGAACGAAATCACCACATTGCTACGGCGGATAAGCGAAACTATGCCAATCATTGCCTCAGGATGGCTCAATCCGTAAAAATATAGAAAATCTGCCACTGTGAGCAGCACTCCCACCAACGGAATCGAGATTCGGAACTGAAACTTGTCGGTTTTTTCGCGATGTGGATACCAAATCACAGCGGCGAGTATGGCGGCTATCAGAAACTGATAAAACGAGAACCACGCCTGCATCTCCATCCTATCCATCTCAACGGTGCGCAAGAGATATTTATCGTAAAGTGCCGACGCTGCGCCTATCAATGTGCCGGCAATAAGTAAGAACGCAAACTTATTGTGACTGAATGATATACCCTCTTTCCTACCCGACCGGGCGTAAAGGTAAAGACACGTAAGGATAATAGCCGCTCCCAACCATTGCCAAGCGTTGAGTCTTTCGCCAAGTATCAGCACAGCGCCGAGCAGTGTCCACGCAGGAGCCGACGAGCGCACAGGTCCCACGATAGATATGGGCAAATGTTTCATAGCCCAAAAGTTGCACAGCCACGAACTCTCTACAATAAATGCCTTTAAGATAAGGTACATTTGATTGTGAGCGGTGGTTTTGGGAGTTTCAAACATAGTGCCGGCAAACCATCCGAATCCGCACACCGAATCAATCAATATCGGAGCGAACATCAGTAGCGACATTCCCGACGAAATCACCATCACCGCCAGCACGGCATTCTCTTTAAGCGAAGTTTTTTTGCAAACGTCGTACAGTCCGAGCACCACCGCCGACGCAATTACCAATGGAATCCACATTTTATCTGCAATTATTTTGGAGTGCAAAATAAACGCAAATGTGTGAATACATTGCTAATGATATGTTAAGTTAATGGATAAAAAAAACGGAGAACCGAAAAAACAGTTCTCCGCTATAATTAACAAAAATATAAATAATCTTATTTTTGGAAAAGGGCATAACCTTTAAGATGAACCGACTTTTTGTTAGCGTCGATTTCAACAGCCTTAGCCACAATCTTTTTGCTGTTAACTTCCATTGCGAGAATCTGTCCATTTTGAATCTGCATCAAAAGCACAGCAGCGGTATAGCAATTTTGAGTTTTAGGATCTATTTGAGCTTCAATTTTCAAATCAGACATTGCCTTAATGGTTCCAAATTGATCAATGTTGGTTTCTGAAAGAATTTGAGCTTTAGCTTCAACCTTTTGGTCGTTGTAATTGATGTTGTCCTTAATGTTGCCAGGGGTTATGTTGGCACTTTGTTCGTTGTAAACTAAGGTTTCATCATACTCATAGAGATTGTAAAAATCGTTTGTTTCAATAGCTTTATCAGAAAGCCATTCGTCAACGATTTCTTCGGGTTTAACTTCGTCTTCATCATCACCACAAGATGCAGAAAGGAATGTAGAAGAAAGCATTACAGATGCTACAAAAAATAATGTAAGTTTTTTCATTTTGTTAATAATTTATAGTTAATGTTATAATTAATTTCATTTATCTACTAACGCACCGCGTTTGATATTGTTGCAATAATAGTTGAAAATAAATTTCAAGAGTGAAAAAAATTTTACAGAATTCTCTCCACTTGCGGAATTATCATTTTTACACCATCGTTTACAATGGTATATTGACAATATCGAACAGTTTCATTTTCAGATATTTGAGCTGTAATACGTCTTTTAACTTCTTCGGCAGAAATACCATTACGCTGCATAACTCGCTTAATACGAACATCTTCGGGGGCAGAAACTAATACATTAAAATCGGTAAAACGATAAAAACCGCTCTGAACCAATATCGCACTTTCCATAATTATATAAGGTGCGTTAGAATGTTTAACCACAAAATTATCAAATGCCTCTTTTACAAGTGGATGGACAATAGAATTGAGCGTCTGTAATTTGTCAGGATTCTCAAATACAATAGATGCCAAAGCCTTACGATTAAGTATACCGTTTTGATAGATTTCAGCTCCAAAAACCTCACTAATACACTTTATAGCAACGGGATGAGTGGCTGTTATTACATTTGCCTCTGTGTCGGCAATAAAAAGTTTTGCACCAAGCACCTCAAATACTTGTGCAACAGTAGATTTTCCACTGCCAATGCCGCCTGTTAATCCTATTATCTTCATTGTTCGCTATTTGTATTGATGATATTGCGTTCTATCAAATATTCCACACCCAAAGGCGAAACGCGTATATCTGTTACGCCAAGTTTTTCGGGGGTACGTGTAAGATGAATTGTTAAAATGTCGGATTTGAGAGGCGAGTTTAGGTCGGCATAGTCTACCGTTAATGAAAACATATCTTTTGTAATTTTTTGATAGTTGCTCCATCCTACATAAAACTTTACAGTAGCCGTTTGCGGGAAAAGGCGCATGGTAATAGAATCAGGCACATTGATTTGACGTATTGGCAACACAAGCGACTGCTCGGTATATTTTTCGGTGTTGATTTTTAAATCGGTGTAGAGCGTGTTACAAGTAACTTCGCTTGGAATTACAAAATGAACATGTCGTTGAATTGGTTGCTCTAAATTAGTGAGTTCTAAATGCTCGGTTTTTACAAACGATATAGAATCAGCGAAAATGGCAGATGTGCTAATTTCTACACTATCGGGTTGAAGAATAATACCATCGGCAGCCCTGTACTGACTTTGAAAAGAGATTTCGGCATCGAGCAAAACTGGTACTTTTTTGGAAACAGATCGCCCGAAATCTAAAAATATAGTGTCGGGTTGAAGTGATACAAACTTAAAATCGGAAGGTAATTGAGCTTCAATTTGTTGACGAATATCATCGTCGGAAATATATTTGAGAGTCGAATCGGCGTGCGGCACATTACGCAAATTAAGTTTTGAAAGGTCGATACGCAAAAAATCTTGAAAACTTCCAGATGTCAGCAAGATAGAACCTTTTACCGATACCGCCACCTTTAGCGACGATGTGGTGACACCAGGCAGAAGAATCTTATCGCCCGGAATACCTGAATATTCTACCCTAAACTCCTTTGTGGTAGAGATATAACTACCCGTTTTGTTGAGAAACCAAAATACAGTGGCCAACACCACCGAAACTAAATAAACCAAAAGGTTTTGGTTAATTTTCATACGCCTCAATTTCAAAAACGAGGCTTTTGTTTTTCTAAATAATTTTCGTAAGCCGGAAGCCATGTTATCTGTATTTTTCTAAATAGTCGTTTGCTTTGTAAACACGGTTTTTAAGTGCTGTGTTCCAGTCTCTTTTGGCATCGTCTTTTTTGCCAAGAGAGTAATAAGCCATACCTCTATGCAAGTAAATATCATATAGTGTTGGATCAAGGTCGATGGCTCGGTTAAAATCATCAATTGCAAATTGGTATGTTTCTGATTGCAAATATATTATGCCACGCGAACGATAAAAAGACGCGTCCTTATATGGCATAGTGTTCAACACCCTCAGAGCAGCCACTCCGTCGCCCTGGCAGGCAAGCGATTCTGACAAAACCGAAACTGCATCTGTATTATGCTCAAACATAACCCAATAGAGTCTTGAATATTTTTCTGCAGCTGCGTAATCTTTTGCCATCAAATACGATGTGGCGGCGTAAAGATAATTATCGAGTGATAGTTCATTGTATTTCAAAGCCGCTATCCAAGTGTCGGCAGCCTTGGTATACCGCTGCATAAAAAACTGAGTTTCAGCAAGCAAATTCCAATATTTTACATCGCGACTATGCAGTTTTATAGCGTGTTCGATATCGTCGAGAGCCGACTTGTTGTTGTTATCTACACGGTAGGCGCAAGCACGGAGATACCACGCCCGATGACACGAAGGATGCTTTTTAATCACACCATTGAGTAGTTCAAAGGCATTAGCGGTACGGTTGGTTTTAATAAGGTGTGCGGCCGATTCCAAATCTTTCTGATAAGGATTGATATCTTTTTTGTTGATAACTGATTGCCAACGTGCGTCGGTTTTCAAATTCTCAAAGGCAGGATTTGAAACAATTTTGGCAGACGAAACGCGGTCGGGATATCCGTAGTAGGCATCTAAAGCTGCAAATGCAGAATCAACAGCTCCGGCAAGCGAGTAAGCTTCGGCACGTTTAGTACCCGACGAGCCCTGTTTTTTCTTGTCAGCTGCAGTAAAATATCGTGCAGCATCAGCATACTGATGTTTGTCAAATAGTATTTCGGCACGCAGCAGCATCCGTTCTGGAGTAGATTTTTCGGCAAGTGCTTGTGTTGAAAGCACTTCGGCAGAATCCAAAAGCCCATTGATATATGCGGCAGCTGCCAATTGCGCAGTATTCACTGTATCTTGCGCAATAGTGGACAACGGCAGAAATATTGCTAATAATATAAGGTGAATAGTTTTCATTTTTTCTCGGTTTTGTCGGTAATAATAGTAATAAATCCCTCTAATTCGCGATCTTCTAAACCTGTTAGACGGTATTCGTAAACAGTGCAACGGTAAAAATATACACCGTCGGGAAGTTTTGTGCCTGATTGTTGATCGTTGCCGTCCCAGTTGATGTCAGGGTCGTTGGTTTTATATACAACCTTGCCCCAACGGTTAGTGATTGTCATATCAATATGGTCGACAAACTGATAGGGATAAGGATGAAAAACATCATTGAGACCGTCGCCGTTGGGTGTAAACACATTTGGCAATCGGTAGTATTCACAATTATCGATACAGGTTCGCTGTTCGGGAGTGCCGGTGTTGCCTGCAAAATCGGTTGCTGTTACCACATAACAACCCGCCATACCTATTGTGGGATGATGCTCGTATTCAAGTACCGTTGGCTCGGTTTCGGCTAACATTTGCAACTCACCGTCGATAGTTTCGGAATAATAGATTTGATATTTTGAAATATCTAATCCACAAACAGTATCGGGATACCATTGCAACTTGTTTACCGCGTTGTCGCAATCAGATATAAGATTGAGCTTTACACATGGTGGAATTGTATCAAGGGGAATACCTGATGCTATCTGCGACCAATTTTCAATATGTGTTGGCAATCCTTCTTCAGAATAATAGCCAATGGTTTTCATCTTGTAAAAATACTCTACATCATTTGTGAGATTTTGGTCAAAATATGTTCCATCGGTAGAATAGCCAATAGAATCAAAATCGGCTTTGCCCGGATCGCGACGATATATTATAAAGGTGTCGTTTTGCCATGGAACATCGGCTTCGTGGGTAATTTTGATGGCACGGTTAGAACATTCAAGTTTTATAAATACCGACGATGCCATAGAAGCAGTGCCGTGGTCTACCCAACGCCCGGTTTCGGGGTCTTGATTAGTAAAGCATATTTTATAAATGCTTCCTTTGCTGTATGTATCAATATGGCTTTGAGTATATGTGGTATCCTTTATTCCATCAATTTGAATTGGATTGGTGTAAATACCGTCGTAGATACCATGTGCGGGATAAATCAAATAAGCGTATGGAGGTTTAACCACATCGAAATCTATGCCCGTAGGTGTCATCCACTCTAAATGGATTTCGCCCTCGGTATCGGATGTACTCACTACAGTGGCTTGTGTTAACGCAATAGTTCCACGCGAAAGCACCACACAAGCGGGTTTCGACACCTTACTTTCAGCACCGTCTACAAAAGTGGCGGTAACTCTATAGCAGTAGCAAAACCCTTGTGGTAATAGAATGCCATTGTTGTCATCGGTAAAAATTGTATCGTTGGGATTGCTAACAACCTTGATTAATTCGTATTCCCATTCGGCAGGAACTCCTGTTTCGCAGACATCGCTTTTAAAATCATCGGGACGCGATCTACGATAAATCTTAAATCCTGTTGCGTTTGTGTTTCTACCGCGGGTCCAAGTAAGTTTGATAGAATTGTTGGATGGTTGAGCACTAATTATCTCAGGCTCA
>JAGCDD010000467.1 GCA_017651345.1 Bacteroidales bacterium
AAGCGGTGGCGAATATACCAAATACGCACAAATTCGTTTAATTCGTAAAATTAGAATTCAACTTGTTGAATTTTAATTTATTAGTAGTGATTGAATATTTGTTTCATTTGTTAAATTCGGTGTTAAATGAAAGTGCCGTGTTTTTTTGGTAAAAATATTTTGTAGTTTGATTTATTAATTGTATATTGCAGTGGTAAAAAAATCAAGTGAGACAACAGGGAAATTGCATTATTATCAACTAATTGCAAATTTTAATTATACAAACAACTACTCAAACTCAAAGCCGTTATGGAAAAATTAAATATCTTGGCAGCTGCTTTAATCATACTTTTAACGATACCCGGATGCCGCAACTCTATCCAACATTCGGGATTAGAGACTCAAAACACCGAGACAGAAGCCACAACTTCGGTTGCCGACCAATCAGCGTTGATCGACACTATAGATCAATATGTCAACACCATACGCGAAAATGGCGACCAATTTGACTTTAAGCGTACCAAAATAGAAAACGGTTATGCCGTAGTGTGCACGCTCAATGGCGATGTGGTAAAGGTATCGATACTCGACAGCATTGGCTGCAACACCGATTATTACATCCGCTCGTCGCGGCCTGTATTTATGAACCGCAATGTGTTTTTTGACGTGGATTCGTCGTATATGGAAAGCGCATACTACATCGACGGCAACGTATACAAATATTTTTGCGATGGATTTGAAATAACAGACAAGGCCGCCGTGGATCAGATTTCACTCTTAACCCGCAACGACCTTGCAGCAAAACTATAATCCTCCAAAAAATTAATTAGCCCATAAGACCGCCGGTGATGGCAATACATTCGCCGGTGATATAAGCTGCTGCATCCGAAGCAAGGAAAGCAACAAGCTCAGCCACCTCGTTGGCCTCGCCAAAACGTCCGAGGGCAATAGTTTTGATAAGTTCTTCTTCGTTGAGACCTTCGGTCATATCTGTGCGGATAAAACCGGGAGCAACGGCATTGACGGTGATATTCTTTTTACCCACCTCTTTTGAAAGGGCTTTGGTGGCAGCGATGATAGCACCCTTAGAAGCCGAATAGTTGGTTTGTCCGGGTAAGCCAATCAAGCCCGACACCGATGCCATATTGATAATACGTCCGTGTTTTTTGCGAACCATTTTTGACAGCACAGCACGGGTAACATTGTAGAAACCGTTGATAGTGATAGTGGTAACGGCAGCCCAATCTTCTTTTGGCATAAGGGGCAAAAGATTGTCTTTGCGTATGCCGGCGTTGTTAACAAGCACGTCGATATATTCGCCCTTGTTGTCGTTCATCCATTTTTCGATGGCGGCAGTGGTTTCTTCGTAATTGGCAACGTCGAATTTAATTAATTCGCCCTCCTGACCTGCCTGTTTGGTAAGTTCAAGTGTCTCTTGGGCTTTTGCCTCGTTCGACACATAGTTGATAAGCACCTTGTATCCTTGACTTGCAAGTTTGATGCAGATTGCGCGTCCAAGACCGCGGCTTCCTCCTGTTACTAATGCGTATTTCATATTGTTATGGTGTTAATAATAAAGTTCGTCTTCGTCGGCAAGAATATATTTGCGGGTGTAGTACCATGTGGTAACAAGGCTAAGGGCAAATCCCATCAAAACCATTACCAACAATGTGGTAGGAAACGCATTAAGTGTAACAACACCCTCAACAATTTTATCGATAAAATTAACGGTTAAAGTAAATAATAAAATTGCAATCGCAATAGAAAACAACGATTGAAAAAAAGCTCGTTTGAGATAAGGTTTGCTGATTTTCCATGTAGTAGCACCAATAAGTTTTGAAGTGCGGATGTCGAATCTATTGCCCGATAGTTGCAGCCTTACGGTGTTACTAATAAATATAACAGTAATAACTAACAAAATCACACACACAATAAAGACAATAGACGAAATTTTGTTGAGCACCGTGGTAGTATTGCGCCAAACATTGTGAGGGAAATTCACCTCGTCGACCACATTATTGGTTTTGAGGCGTTTGCTCAGCGATTTGATACTGTCGAGAGTGGCGTAATCGCTATTGAGTTTTACCTCTATACGCGACATAAGCGGATTTTTGCCATCGAGAATAGCCACAAAATCTTCACCGAGTTCGTCTTTGAGTTCGTCGGCAGCATCGTCTTTGGATATAAACTTGCTATCGCGCACAAACGGATATGTAGCCAACTGTTTGCGAAATTGCTCAATAGAAGCCAAACTGCTATTGTCGTTTAAAGTGATGGTAAGTTTGATATTGCTGCGAAACATATCGCTAATATGCTGGGTATTAAACATCAGCATACAAAAAAGTCCCGACATATACAGCACCAACGCAATACTCAGCGTGGTGGACATGGTAGACATAAATAATTTGCGCCTATAAAATTTATTTGCCGAAGGGCGCGGATTTTCTGTTTGTTCCATTTTTTTGATTCCTTGACGTTCCTTGTAGTAGTAATTTGTTGCAAATATAAACACATTTCTGTAAATTTGCGGCAAAAAGGTAAAAAATTATTTCCTTACCTTTGTAATATATTATTAGCATTAGAAACTATGAGCAAAACAGCTTTAATAACAGGCATTACTGGTCAGGACGGAGCATACTTGGCTGAGTTTTTACTAAAAAAAGGATATATGGTACACGGAGTAAAACGCCGCAGTTCGCTTTTCAACACCGACCGTATCGACCATCTATATCAAGACCCCCACGAAGAAAACCGTATGTTTAAACTTCATTACGGCGACCTCACCGACAGCACCAACCTCATACGCATTGTGCAAGAAGTTAAACCCGACGAAATATACAACCTTGCCGCCATGAGCCACGTGGCAGTAAGTTTCGACACTCCCGAATACACCGCCAACGCCGACGGCTTAGGTACTCTGCGCCTGCTCGAAGCTATCCGCATACTTGGCTTAGAAAACCACACTCGCATTTACCAAGCCTCCACATCCGAACTTTTTGGCAAAGTGCAGGCTGTGCCCCAAAACGAGAAAACTCCATTCTATCCCCGCTCGCCATACGCCGCCGCCAAATTATACGCATATTGGATAATGGTAAACTACCGCGAGGCTTACAACATATTTGCATCCAACGGAATACTCTTCAACCACGAATCACCCATCCGCGGCGAAACCTTTGTAACACGCAAAATTACCCGCGCCGTTGCCCGCATTGCCCTTGGAATGCAAAAAGAGGTTTTTCTTGGCAACCTGAGCAGCAAACGCGACTGGGGACACGCCAAAGATTACGTTAAAGCTATGTGGATGATTCTCCAGCACTCCAAACCCGACGATTTTGTAATAGCCACCGGCATCACCACCGAAGTGCGCGAATTTGTGCGTATGGCATTTGCCGAAACTGGAGTTAATGTAATATTTAAAGGTGTAGGTGTTGACGAAATTGGCATTGTTGATTCTATAAGCGACGACCCAAAATATCGCGACATCAAACAGCACGTACACGTAGGCGATATTGTGGTAAGAGTAGACCCACGATATTTTCGCCCCACCGAAGTTGACCTTTTGATTGGCGACAGCACCAAAGCCCGCACCGAACTTGGCTGGCAACCCGAATACGACCTGCCAAAACTTTGCGCCGAAATGGTTAACTCCGACCTCAAACTTATGAAAAAAGACCGCTACCTACACGAAGGCGGATTCAAAACTTTAAATTACTTTGAATAAACTACTGAATACCAATGAACAAAGATAGCAAAATATATGTAGACGGCAACCGCGGACTTGTTGGCAGTGCCATTACAGCCGCATTACGCAAAAAAGGATACAACAATCTTGTGTTTACCCCTCACGCACAATACGACCTCATCGACACCAAAACCGTTGAGGTATTTTTTGAAAAAGAGCGACCCGAATATGTGTTTCAATCGGCGGCTCACGTGGGCGGAATTATTGCCAACCTTACTTACCGTGCCGACTTTATCTATCAAAACCTTATGATAGAAACCAACATTATCAATTCGGCATACAAATACGGAGCAAAAAAACTGCTCTTCCTCGGTTCAAGCTGCATCTACCCCAAAAATCCGCCGCAGCCTATGACCGAAGATGTTCTTCTTACATCCGAACTTGAATACACCAACGAGCCATACGCCCTTAGCAAGATAGCCGGCATCAAGCTCTGCGAAAGCTACAACCTGCAATACGGCACCAACTTTATATCCGTTATGCCCACAAACCTCTACGGACCCAACGACAACTATAATCTTGAAACATCGCACGTATTGCCCGCAATGATACGCAAGTTTCACTTTGCCAAATGCCTCGAAAACAACGATATGGAAGCAATCAAACGCGACCTCGACCGTCGTCCCATCGAAGGCATCAGCGGCTCATCTCCCCTACCCCAACAATTAGAAATCATTAAAAAATACGGCATCTCTGGCACAGGCAAAGATGCCACAGTAGAACTTTGGGGCGATGGTTCTCCTCGTCGCGAATTTCTTCATTCTCAAGATCTTGGCGAGGCGTGCGTATTCCTTATGGAAAATGTTGATTTCTCAGATATTCTTCGCAAGCAGTTTAATATCAGCGATTTTAGCGTACCTTACACCAAAACCGAAGTTCGCAACACACATATTAATATAGGCACTGGCAAAGACCTCACAATTGCCGAACTTGCATCAATGGTGCAACGTACAGTAGGCTTTGGCGGCAAAGTGGTTTGGAACTCAGCAAAACCCAACGGCACACCGCAAAAATTATTAGACGTATCAAAACTTGAAAAACTCGGCTGGAAATATAGTATCGAACTAAATGACGGCATTGCAACAAGTTACCACAATTATTTAAACGAAGAGGTTAAATAATAAAAACGATTTAGCATTTTTTAATTTTCGATTAATAATTTTTTAACTAACTTTGCCGAATAAATACAAGGACAAAAATGGCAAAAGAGAAAAAACAACGAGACAGTTATAAAATAATACTTTACAACGAAACCACGCTTCACGAAACCACATCGTTTCGTATAAATATGGTAAACCTTGTGGCATACGCAGGCGGGGTGATAATATTGATAGCGATACTTACCGCCCTACTTTTTATCTACACGCCGCTTAATGCATTTTTGCCAAAGCACGAAGACGAAGAGATGAAGTGGACACTTACTGCCAATGCCAAACGCATGGACAGTATCAATACTGTATTGCTGCAGCGTCAAGAGTATTTTTCTAAGATAC
>JAGCDD010000468.1 GCA_017651345.1 Bacteroidales bacterium
GAAGAAATCAAGAGCCACGACTACCACGGCTACCCGCTCATTCTTGGCGGCTACTACGAAAAAGAAGTTACCGAAAATCTCAAAGGCAACTTTCTCAATATCTCGTGGCCAGTGTTAGATAAGGTAGTTTTCGACAGTTTTTATGTAGGCTACACTGGCGGAATCCGCTTAATAGAAGACATTTACACTGTTGCTGTAAGACGATTCAATTAGTTTTTTTATTCATTTTCTTTAAAGCGGCCGTTGAGAAAGGGGACTTTTGAAGCGGCTGCGTTTTTTTTATTTGGAGGAAATTAAAATTGTTTGTATATTTGCTGCATAACAAAAAACGCGATACGACTAACACAAATATTATAAAATGAACCCTGGACGAGAATTATTTGTTATATTATTGCCATTGATACTAATTGGTTTTTTGATATATGATTATGTGAAGTTATATCACGAACCAACAGCCGTTGATAATTATACCGCAACTGGTTATTTCCAAAAATATGAAAATCATATTATTTATTTAGATTCTTGCACAGTTGTGCATTTCGGCAATACAGAATTTTATGACTTGTTCGTACTATCAGAACAGTTGGATTCGACTACTGTGCTACAAATGTCTAAATATCATAATAAAATAACAATATTGTATAGGTATAATAAAGTTGTGAGTAATAGAGGACTAAGCGGATGGTGGAACTCGAAGGTAATAAAAATATATGATGACAAATCTATTATTTATCAATATGATTATCAGGGCACAATAAAAGATGGAATCATTCTGATTTCGATAATAGCATTATTATCTGTATTGTACTATATTTGGTTGTTCAAAGACTTTAAAAAGGAAAATTTGTAAAATCTTCGAGCAATTCTGTTTGCAAATCTACAACCTAATAACGCAGGGAAGGCTTTTTTTTGTTGTATTAAAAAAATTCTTCAATCTACTACAACTACGCATATAATCAGAAATTTTAATCTACAATATCCATTCATTATAAAATCTTTTTCTGTTATTTATCTTTTGCTTGGTAATAATTTCTACTGACCGTAATTTTGCAGCGTAAAAATAAACCAAAGGAAATGAATAAAAACTTAGAGATAAATCATCCTTGCTTTTCAAAAGGCAATGCCACCACAGGACGTATTCACCTGCCGGTAAGTCCCGCTTGCAATATCGGTTGCCGGTTTTGCCACAGGGTCTTGAACGACACAGAAAACCGTCCGGGCGTTACTGCCAAGGTGATTACGCCAGAACAGAGCATCACCGTGTTGGAAAAGGCTTTGAAAATCTGCCCCGACATTCGTGTCGCGGGCATTGCGGGTCCGGGCGATACACTTGCCACAAACGCCGCTTTGGATACGTTCAGACTGATTGACCAGCATTTTCCGAAACTACTTAAATGTATGAGTACCAACGGATTGTTGCTCAATGAAAAGGCGGACGAGGTGATCAGTGCCCACATAGATTCGCTTACTGTAACGGTCAATGCTGTGGATCCCGAAATAGAGGCAAAACTTAACAAGTTTGTTATCTATCACGGCAAAAAATACGACGCGCTTGAAGGGGCTAAGATTTTGATTGAAAATCAATTGAAGGGCATCAAGAAGATTGCCGACAGTGGAATAACCGTGAAAGTAAACACAGTTTTGGTGCCGAGAATCAATGGAAACCACATAGCCAAAATTGCCGAGACAGTGGCGGCTGCGGGTGCGACGATTTACAATATCATCCCGCTAATTCCGACTTTTGAACTCGAAAACGAAAAAGCGCCGCTATGTTTTCAGATTGAACAGGCGCGCAAGGATGCTGAAAAATACATCAAAGTTTTCCGTCATTGTAACCGTTGCCGCGCCGACGCTGTGGGCATTCCGGGCAAAAGTGAGTTCTCAAAAGAAGTTTACAGTCAGGACTTTAAATTGGAGGAGACTTTTTCCCATGGATAGAAACGAAATTTTCAGGGTTGCGGTGGCTTCTACCGATGGCTATACTGTTGATACTCACTTTGGTAGGGCTTACGATTTCTACATTTATCAGTACCTTGTGGACGAATGGATTTTTGTAGAAAAACGCATTGTAAAACCAGTATGCCAAGGCGGTCAACATTCCATCGCTGCAATGGAGGAAAATGTCAGTCAATTCTCAGATTGTCAGTATGTTGTGGCTTCTAAAATTGGCACAGGCGCAATGTCGGCATTGCAGCAAAAAAACATTCAGGCAATGGCATTGCCCGGCGACATCAATGAGGCTTTGGAAAAAGTTTTCACATACAACGAGATACAAAATTTAATATTAACATAAAAAACAAACAGTCAAAGAAAATGAGTGAAATTAGACAAATTGCTATTTACGGCAAGGGCGGTATCGGCAAATCGACTACAACACAGAACCTTACCGCAGGTTTGATTGAACATGGCAAAAAAGTAATGGTGGTAGGCTGCGACCCCAAGGCAGATTCAACACGTCTCCTTTTGGGCGGATTGGCTCAGAAAACCGTTCTCGACACCATCCGCGAAGAGGGCGAGGACATATCGCTCGACAGAATTATGAAAGAGGGATTTGGCGGCACGCGCTGCGTTGAATCGGGCGGTCCTGAGCCGGGCGTGGGTTGTGCAGGTCGTGGTATCATCACATCAATCAATATGTTGGAAAATCTCGGCGCGTACACCGAAGATCTCGACTATGTATTCTACGACGTGCTTGGCGACGTGGTGTGCGGTGGTTTTGCAATGCCGATCCGTGAAGGCAAGGCTAAGGAAATTTACATCGTGGCTTCGGGCGAAATGATGGCTCTCTATGCCGCCAACAACATTGCAAAGGGCATCCAGCGTTATGCAAGGACGGGCGGTGTTAGGCTCGGCGGCATCATCTGCAACAGTCGCAAGGTGGATCACGAGCGCGACCTCCTCAGGGCTTTTGCAAAGGAACTCGGCACTCAACTCCTCTATTTCGTGCCCCGCGACAACATTGTTCAGCACGCCGAAATCCACAAGCAAACTGTTATCCAATACAAACCCGAATCAGGTCAGGCTCAAGAATATCGCAACCTCGCCAAGGCTATCATCGACAATGAGAGTTTTGTGATTCCCACGCCGATGACTCAGGAGCGCCTCGAAGAAATCCTTATGGAATACGGATTTATGGAGAGTTCTGACGATTACAAAATCTAACAAAAAATGGCGTACAAAATTGCAGTGGCAACGTCCGACAATTTGAATGTAAATCAACATTTCGGCGGGGCGGATAGTTTCAAGATTTACTCCGCCGAAAATCTTGATTTTCAGTTGTTGGAAGAACGGAAAGTTACGGTTGTCAAGTCTGAAAACCAAGAAGGCTGTCAGGGTGGCTGTAATGGTGGCAATGGCGGCGGCTGTTCGGGTGGCTCAATGACTGAAACCGTTGGATTGGTGGCAGATTGCCGCGCTGTGGTTGCCACCAAAATCGGCAGGAACGCCCGCCAACAACTTGAAGCAAAGGCAATATCGGTTTTTGACGTGGAATTGCCAATCAACGAGGCTCTATCAAAGATTGTAGGTTATTACTACAAAATTGACAACAGAAAGTTTAAATTGAAAACTGATAATTCTTAATTCGTAACTAATATGGCAAACATCCATCAATCAATTGCAGAACTTGTGGGCAAAACGCCGCTTCTGCAAATAAACGGATACAACAAGGCTAAGGACTTGAAGGCTACCATCATAGCCAAACTTGAATATTTCAACCCCAACCAGTCTGTAAAAGACCGCATCGCGCTTGCAATGGTTGAGACCGCCGAAAAGGAAGGCAAACTCCATCCAGGCGACACAATCATCGAACTCACAAGCGGCAACACGGGCGTTGGTCTCGCAGCCGTTGCCGCCGCTAAGGGCTACAAATTCCGCGTTTACATCCAAGACCAAGTTTCAAAAGAGCGTTTTCAGGTAATCCACGCTTTGGGCGGCACAACCGTAAAACTCTCGGAAGTGCCTGAAATTGTGGAGAGTTTTGAGAAAAATGGTCCTGATTTCATTGAGTGCGTGAAGGCTTTGGAGCGTCATCTCGAAGCAAGGGGCGAAAAGAATTATTTCTTTGCCGACCAAACCCGCAACCCCGCAAACCCGAACATACATTTCAACACTACGGGTCCCGAAATTTGGAATGATACCGATGGCGATGTTGATGCTTTTGTGGCTTGCGTTGGCACAGGTGGAACACTCTCTGGCGTAGGTAATTACCTCAAATCCAAGAATCCAAATGTGAAGATTTTTGGTGTTCAGCCAACCGAAGATTCGTTCCAAAGTCCCGAACGTCCCGACCAAGAGGAAATTACCGGCGTGCATCCCTTTGAAAACACCAAGGAAGAATACATTCCCGCAAACCTCGACCGCAAGGTTTACGACGGTTATTTTGAAGTTCACACCGACCAAGCATACGAAGCGGCGCGACTTCTCGCAAAAAAAGATGGTGTACTTGTCGGAGCGTCGTCAGGTGCAGCCCTCTACGCTGCCACACAGTTGGCACAGCGTCCAGAGTTCCACGGCAAAAAAATCGTCGCATTGCTTGCCGACACCGGATTGAGGTATTTGAGCACGCATTTGTTTGAATATTAAGGATTGTAATTGTTTTTTTCATTTTTGTTTTTTATATCGAAAAAAAATCGTATCTTCGCCAATGCAAAATAACTTGTAAATTTTGTATTATAACACATAAAATCAAAGATGAAGAAGACAATTATCTCCGCTGCGATGTTGCTTATGGCGGCCGCAGCAAATGCGCAATTGGCTAACAACATCAACCTTGGTTGGCAGTTTGCGCTCAACAACGACACCGCCAACGTGCCTACTTCGTGGCAAAATGTTGACCTCCCGCACGATTGGAGCATCCTGAAACCTCCGTTTCAAAGCGCACCTTCGGGCAACGAAAACGGTTATTTTGAAACCGGCGTTGCTTGGTACAAACAAAACCTCAAAGTGCCGAAACTCAATGAAGGCGAGCGACTTATAATGGAGTTCGACGGCGTTTACCACCACGCCACA
>JAGCDD010000469.1 GCA_017651345.1 Bacteroidales bacterium
AATCTCGGTGTTGCGCTCGTTCGACGACTTGTCGGCTTGGTCTAAATACTGCGTGTAGAGGGTGGTGAGTTTTTCAAGATTTTTTGAAAAATCGTTTTGAATGTTTTTGGCCTCCTCAATCACGTTGTTAGAAGCCTCGCCGGCGTTGGCTATCTGCTTGGCAGCCGACTGCAGGTTTTCAAGGTCTTTTTGCAGTTGCGCTAATTCGTTGTTGATCAGTTCTTTCATATATGGTATAGTTTTTTTCTAAGTTACGAAATTTTAAGAATTTGCGAGTTGAACCGTTTTAGCCACTGTGTTTGCAGTTTTAGTTTCATAACGGTTTCCATCTCGTCTTTGAGGTCGAAGTTTTCGGCAGCAATGCGGTCGGTAACAGATTCGGCATCGGTTTCAAACTTCTCCACTGTGTTTTCGGGATTAAAACGGTATTCGTTAAGTCCCTCACATATAAGTCCGTAGGCGTTGAAACGCTCAACAGCATCATCGGGTTTGGCGGTAAACAGTTCACAATATCCGCATATAATCTTGTTGGCAGGTGTGCGGTTTTCGGGTTTCGACTGCGAGAGCGATTCCTGAAGGTGCTGCATTTCGCTGATGTTGCTGCCCGTCTGTTCAAGAATTTCAAGCACATTGTTGATATTCTGAATGTTTTCGGATATGTTGCTGTAAACGAACTTGCAGTTGTAGCGCGATACAAAATAGTTTTGTAAGTTGGTGGCTATCAATTCTTGCGTTACCGAATTGCTCTTCTGCTTTTCCAAAATGGTTTTGAAAAATGTGTTGCAGTCGAGAATCATCTTTTGGTAAAGCGGGTATATTTCGTTGTAAAAGAATCCGATAAGTACGTCGGTGTATTTTTCGAGAACAAGATATTTTTCGTTTTCGATCGACGAAATGTAAGCGAGAGCCTTGTCGCGGGTGAGGTTTCGCGAAAGCACGGGCAGAAGTTTCATCTTGTAAAAATCCAAATCGTGCTTGGTGATGGCAACTGTGATTTCGCCTGTGGCGGGATTTACAAGGTAGTCGTCGATAAGGTCGATTTCTTTGAGCAGCGTTATAGCCCTCATTGTGTCGCGTTTGTTGCGGAATTTTTGGTAGAGGGATGCAAATTTGATTTTCGACTTGTCGTCCAAAGTTTTTGGATTAACGCCGTATTCGCTTGCCACGAGTTTTTCAAATTCGTCGAACGAAGAAGTCTGACCATAGAGCCTCAACAATGCCCTTGCAGGTATGCTGTGGTCTATCTTTGTATTGAGTATGTCGGCGGCTTTTTTAAACGCGCTGTTGAAAAACGGAATTGTGAGACTGCCTGTGCTGCCTGTTTGGAGCGTATCGGCAATGGTTTGTACACCGTCACACTCTTCGGCCTCTTGAATGTTTTCCATTACGGCAAGATAGTCGAGCGGACTGTCGGTGTTGTTGGTGATAATGTCGGAAATAAACGACTGAATGCGCTCTGCCAAAGGTGCGTCGTATGTAGATTCGGGCATTACCAACTCGTTGGTTTTGAAGTTGATATAGCCGAGACTCTTTTCGCGGTTGTTGGTGTAAATGTATAGTTGGTAGGGGTCGGTCATTGGTTCGGTTTCGGTTTCGATTTCGATTCCAAACTCGTTGAATACAGCCTCTACAATATTTTCTCTGCCCGATTTTTGGGGTGTCATTATGCCGTTGAGAATCTCGTACATCACGTTTTTCTCCTTGTCCTCACCCGGATAGAGTTTGGCAAGGCGTTGCAGGTTGTACGACGCATCGTAGTTGGTGTCGATGATATTCTCCACGGTTTTGATGTTGCCCTTTTCGTCGCGTACCGATTCGGTGCCGGCAAACTCTTTTTGAATGGTGTTGAGCATAACGTCGGCTTTTTTTACCATTCCGCGTTTTGCACGTCCGTTCATTCGGTAAAATTCGTCGAGCGAATAGGGTGGCTCAAAATGTATTGCGTAGTTAAGATTCTGAGCGTGAATGCCTATGCCTGCCGAACGCACCGCCGCCATTACGCCTTTTTTAGAATTGCAAAACTCTTTGCAATTTTTGCTGCTATCTACTGCAGCCGAATTGGTTACGGGAGCGGTTTTTTCGTCGGAGTCGCCGTAATAGTATGTGGTGTCGTCGGTGTCGTTGGGGTCTAACGGCATTTGTGCTCCGTATACTATTGTAGAGCCGTTTTTGTTCGACGTTATAAGTTTTTCGGCAAGTTTTTGCTTGAGTTTTCGGTAATATGCCTCCGCACCTTCGCCCGAAGGTGTGTCGTCGGATAATTCGTGGACGGTAATTTTGGGCATATCCGATAATTTTTGGTTGAATGTGAGGGTTACATCTGTGCCGAGTTTTTCTACAATCTCGTTTTTAACGTTGTATTCTTGGCTCGAGGTAAACGCTCCTAAGCGCACCTGACAGATGTTTTCAAATTTGAAATTGCGTATGATTGTGTTCTTAATGTCCTGATAATAAGGACGGAACTCTGGTGTCTGAGTGGAAATCAACTGCGCTTCGTCTACAAAAATATGATAAAGCGGAATGTTGTTTTCGTCGATTTTTTTAAACACGGTGCGCATATAGGGGTCGTGCATTAGCGACGGCGAAATAAACGTTACCACCGATTGCCCGTTTGTAACAGATTCTACAGCCATTGTGCGGTCGTAGGTTTTCTGTAGGGTGGGGTTGATGTAGTAATCAATGTCGATATTGCACGAACGCAGCATTTCAAACTGCATTTTCATAGCGGCAATTGTGGGCGGCAAGAAAAGGCTGTAGCCAGGTTTCATAAACGCTGTAAATAGCGCGATGAGAGTTTTGCCGCTGCCCGGAGGCGACACATGGAGTATGTTCTTGCCGTTGAGCAACTTACTTATCGAGTCTACCTGCACAGGTGTGAAATCCTTTTTGAGGAAAATGTTTTTGAGGAAGTAATGCAGAGCGTCTTCCTGCTCGTCAAAATCTTCGGGTTCGTCGGGGTCTTCGGGAGCCTCTTTTTTAATGTCTACATTGTAGAGTATCGACCTGTCGAACAGTAACTTGGTGTCGGCAGTGGGATATTTTGCCGAACGTATTACGGCGTAATGCTTGGCAGCGGTGGTAGGTTTTACAGGTGTATCGCCAAAACGCTGAAGCATCGACACATCTATAAGCAAATCGTATTCTACTGAGGGGTCGAATTCTGAAATTACATCGCGAGGACCTTGATACAAAAGGGTTTGCGATGTTTCGGCAAATTCGGGTGTGTAAAATATGCTTAGATTAAATGTAGGAAACTTGCGTCCGTTGTTTTCGAGGGTAAAGAGGTTGTTGAACTGCTGACGGAGATCTTCCAAGGCGATAAAAGCGCAAGGAACGTCGCGTTCTATCACGCAAATATTCCACGATTTAGCATGGAGGTCGAGTGCGCCAGAGTTGATTGCCTCAAGCACAGTTTTTTCGATACGGGCGGCTGCGGGTGGCGTTAGTGCTATTTGCAAAGCCTCGAGACCGTCCTCGTTGTTGTAAAGCGGCGATGTGTAGTTTTCGCGCAGAATATCAAAATAACTATTTTGAATAAATGCTGAAAGATGGTTGGTGACATCTTCGCTGAGTTGTTCGCCGCGCTTGATGATTATGCGTCCATCGGTGTTGATGTTTTTGAGCAGCTCGGTAATCGCTTCCTCCTTGAGATAATTCGTGTGGTCTATATCGTCGGTTGAAGCATCGAAATTAAACACTATACATTCGGGCGAATTGTCGGAATAAGGCGCAGAGAAACTTAGGTCGGCTTTTTCGTTGAGAAAATCGTATGCAGGGTCAGTTTTGAGAGCCGACATCAGCCTACGGTTGTGCCGACTAAACTTGTACATATTTTCAAACGGACGTCCTTTTTCTACAATTTGCGAAATGTAGCCGCCCCACTGATTTTGAACAGTGTTGTAGATAAAGTCGTTGATAAGCACCTCTTTGTCTTCGCCGTGCAGCGGAATTGGTTCGGAGATGCGTGGGTCGATAATGTGCAACGCCTTGAAAACAGCCTCTTTAACATCGTCTTTTTGAATTTCGTGAGTGATGTTGCCGTCGGTGTCGATACGTTTGAGGGTTTTGCCTATGGTGTTTGACAATATACCCTCCACAAACTGCGAGGCGTATGCTGGCGTGCCGCGCGACACCATATTATATATTACAGCAATGGCGGGGTCTACCGGTACTTTGGTGATTCCGAAACTGCTATCTAAATCAAAGTAGCACAAGCCTTTGGTGAGGGCGTCTACTTTTGCAGATATAGCCTCGTTGGTTTTAAGCGAGTTGATGCCGTTGGTAAAGTATCCTGCTTTGAGTTGTTCCATTGCTGTTGTTTGTTATAATTTTAGTGTCCTTTTTCTGAGATGTACATTATACGCATAAGTCTAAGTTCTTCCTCGCTGTACTCGTCTTCGCCAAGAGCTTTGAGAGCCTCGTCGATTGATTCGGTTTCGGCGTGGTCAAAATAGTCGTACACCTCTTGTTGACGTTCCTCGTCGATAATGCGGTCAACGTAGTAGTTGAGGTTGAGTTTTGTGCCGGAGTTCATAATCGACTCAATTTCGCCGAGTAGTTCGTCCATTTCCAACTGCTTAGCTTCGCAGATGTCTTCGAGGTCGATTTGACGGTCGATACTCTGGATAATGTAAACCTTGAGTCCCGACTTGGAAACCACCGACTTAACCACCATATCTTGGGGTCGCTCAATCTCTTTTTCCTGAACGTATCTCTTGATTAATTCCACAAACTCTTTGCCGAATTTCTGCGCTTTGCCGTATCCTACGCCCACAATTTGGGTCAATTCTTCTAATGTGATAGGATATTGCACCGCCATATCTTCGAGCGAAGAATCTTGGAAGATTACAAACGGAGGAACGCCCTTCTGTTTCGATACCTTTTTGCGGAGGTCTTTCAAAAGTTTGAAGAGTTCGGGGTCGGATGCGCCGCCGTTCATTCCGCGTGGAGTGGTGTCGTCGCTGTCGTCCTCCTCGTTTTCGTAGTCGTGGTTTTTAACGAGTTTTATGTCGAACGGACTCTTAAGGAACTCGTGTCCTTTGGCGGTGAGTTTCAAAAGTCCGTAGTTTTCAATGTCTTTTTGCAAGAAACCGTACACAAGCGACTGACGGAGCACGGCGTTCCAATAGTTTTCGTCTCCGAGGTCTTCGCCGCAGCCAAAGCACTGTAGTTTGTGGTGTTTATAGGTTTTAACCTGCGAATCGGCAACACCAGCAAGCACTTTTGCCACGTGTTCGGTTTTGAATTTTTCTTTGATGGTGAGTATAACTTTGAGAGCCAATAGGATAGACTCTTTGCCTTCAAAAGTTTTTTGCGGGTGACGGCAGTTGTCGCAGTTTCCACACGGTTCGGGAAGAATCTCACCAAAATAGTTGAGAAGCATCTTGCTGCGGCACATCGATGTTTCGGCGTATGCCACTGTTTCGGCAAGTAGTTGACGACCAATCTCTTGTTCGCTCAGCGGTTTGCCCTGCATAAACTTCTCAAGTTTCTGAATATCTTTGAACGAGTAGAACGCGATACATTGACCTTCGCCACCGTCGCGACCTGCACGACCTGTCTCTTGATAGTAGCCTTCGAGACTCTTGGGCATATCGTAGTGGATAACGAAACGAACATCGGGCTTGTCGATACCCATACCGAACGCAATTGTTGCCACAATTACGTCAGCCTCCTCCATAAGGAACTTATCTTGGTTGGCGCTACGTGTGGCAGAATCCATACCTGCGTGATAGGGAAGAGCCTTGATGTCGTTAACGCACAGTGTTTGAGCAAGTTCTTCAACTTTTTTGCGGCTGAGACAGTAGATAATACCGCTCTTGCCTTTGTTGTTTTTGATAAACTTGATAATCTGACGATCGATGTCGATTTTCGGACGCACCTCGTAGTAAAGATTAGCGCGGAAAAACGATGATTTAAACACGTCGGCGTCTAATATTCCGAGGTTTTTTTGAATATCATGCTGCACTTTAGGAGTGGCGGTGGCGGTGAGGGCTATAATCGGGCTACGGCCAATCTCCTCGATAATAGGACGGATTCGGCGATATTCGGGGCGGAAATCGTGACCCCATTCCGATATACAGTGAGCCTCGTCGATGGCATAGAACGAAATTTTAACCCCACGGAGAAATTCGATGTTCTCCTCTTTGGTGAGGCTTTCTGGTGCAACGTATAGCAGTTTAGTTTTGCCTTCTACAATGTCGGCTTTAACTTGTGCAATCTGCTGTTTCGACAGCGAACTGTTGAGGAAGTGAGCAATGCTTTCGTTGGTGCTTATGCTGCGCATCGAATCCACTTGGTTTTTCATCAATGCGATAAGCGGCGAAATCACAATCGCCGTGCCTTCGAGCATAAGCGAGGGCAATTGGTAGCAAAGCGACTTACCTCCGCCGGTGGGCATTAATACAAAGGTGTCGCGGCCTGCCAAAACGTTTTTTACTACTACTTCTTGGTCTCCTTTAAATCGGTCGAATCCAAAAAACTTGTGCAGATACTCTGCTAAATCGTCTGTTCTTTTTGCCATATCGCGTTTCTTTTTTCTCTAATCATTAATTGTTACCATAAATCTTTTGCCCCTATTTTTTGGCTTACGGGCGTAATACAAATTTCAAAAAATTATTCTGATATTTCAAAATAATTTGCAATATTTTTTAATAATTTAACACAATATTTTTTAACGCACTTAATAATAGTGCGTTATAAATATTGAAAAAATAAATGTCAATGGAATTTTTTAGATTTTTACACCAATAACCGTGGTGTCGTCCATTTGGATATAGGAGTTTTTCCACTCGTTGAATGTCGACAAGAGTATTTTGTTCTGTTCTTCAAACGGAAGATTGGCGTTGTTGGTAAGCATTTCGCGAAAACGTTTTGCCATAAATTTTCGTCCCTCTGAACCTCCGAATTGGTCTTGGTAACCGTCGGAATATATATAAAAGGTGGTGGGCTTGCTGATGTCGATGTTGTGGCAAGTAAAATTCTTCTGGTCGCCCTTTTGAATACCGCCAATGGCTTTGAGGTCGCCGTTTACCTTGTGCACCTCGTTGTCTTGGACATAGAGCAGAGGTGATTTTGCACCCGCAAACTGCAGAGTGTGAGTGTTTTTGTCGATGGTGCAGATGGCTGCGTCCATGCCGTCGTTGTTTTGCGAAGTATCTTGCTGAAGGGTGGCAATCACCAATTTGTTGAGTTCGTTGAGAATTATATCAGGTTGTGTAATTTTCTGAAAATTAACTATTTGGTTTAATAATGCATCGCCCAGCATACTCATAAACGCACCGGGGACGCCGTGTCCTGTGCAGTCGATTACGGCGAGTAGAATTTTGCTATCATCGTCAATATCAGCATCTTTGCGGCGGAAAAGCGATGGCGGACGCTCAACTTTTACCTCTGAAAACCAATAGAAATCGCCGCTTACAGCCTCGCGCGGATGAAAATATACAAATCCGTCGCTAAAATGCCTCTTGAGAAATTCTGTGCCGGGCAGCATTGCGTTTTGGATACGCGCCGCATAGTTGATCGACGATTTGATATCTATGTTCTGACGTTCGATTTCTGCCTTCTGATGGTTGATTTCTTCGTTTTGACTTGTGAGTTTTTGGGTTATCTTGTTGGTTTTGCGACTGTTGTAGATGATATACGCCATAAAGCCAATGCCAATTACACCAATTATTACAAATATGGTGATAATGAGTTTGTTGCGGCTGAGTTTGGCTTCGGCAATGGCAAGTTCTTTTTCTTTTTCTTTGGTAGAGATGCTCACTTGGAGTTCTGAAAAACTTTCGGCTTTACGTGCCTCAAACACAGAATCTTGTACTTGTGTATACCTATAAAGCAGGGTGTATGCACTGTCGGTTTTGCCAAGTTTGCTGTTTACATCAGATAGCAATAGAAGCGATTCGGCTTTGGTGCTGAGCCAACCGTTCATTTCAGACATTGAGAGCGATGTCTGCGCCATCTGCTGTGCCACGTAATATTTTTCTTGCAAATAGTTGATTCGTCCCTGACGTGTAAAAACTGCTGCAATATCGTGATACATAGATAGTTCTTCAAAAAGATTGTATGCCTTTTGATAGTTGTTGTAGGCGGTTTGGTAATTTTGTTTGTGAAAATGCATCTCGCCTAATGCAAAATATGCGTTGGCAATCTCTTTTTTGTTGCCGGCTATGCGAAACCGTGCTACCGCTTGTTCAAGCATTTTTTCCTCCTCCTCATACTCCTCATTGCGGTCGTAGAGCAGGGCAAGAAAATTGTAGGTTTCGGCAATGAGTTGAGGCTCTTTGGTTTCGAGACTTATTTTGAGTGCGTCGTCAAAATTGATTTCGGCTTGTTCGTATTGATACATAGCAAGGTTTACAGTGCCGATGTTGTTTTTGGCACGAGCCTGACCCGCCCGGTCGTTGATTTGGGTAAAAATGCTGTCAGACTGCATGTAATACGACATTGCCACATCCTCAACGTTTTGGATAAAGTATGTGCGGCCGATATTGAGCAGCGCGTAGGCTATTTCGCGTTTAGAATCAAGTTCGCGGTAAAGGGTGTAGGCATCGAGGTAGTTTTGCATTGCCATATAATACACCTTTTGGTCAAAATATATGTCGGCGATTTTTTCTTGCCAAAGTGCCATCGAAGGCTTGTCTTCGGCAGCAGTGGCTATCTGGAGAGCTTGTCCGGCATATTCGAGGGCAAGGTAGGGCTGCGAAATGCTACTAAGATTGTAAAGTTTGCTTAGAATCGAGCAGATTTCCTTGTCGGAGGCGTTGTTGGAATATGAATTTTGCAAAACAATATCGAGACTGTCGATTTTGCGCTCGTTGGAGGTTTGCGAATATGCGTTTAGCGACGGAATTATCATCGCTATTACAATGGCGGCTAAATTTATACCTTTAAATAAATGCTTGTATATCAATTTTTTAAGTAACATCATCTTTATTAAAATACAACGTTTTTAGTGCATAATCTATGCCTAATATTTAAGTTGGCGATAATTTTTATGAACGTTTTTTTTGGGATTCTGCGCAAAATGGTGTTATTTTGTAACATAAAAAAACAAGACTATGAACTGTTTGGTAATCGACGACGACGAGGCAGTGGGCGTGTATATGCGCAAACTGATAGAGGACACGGGATTTCTCAATCTGCTTGGCTACTATTCTAATCCGAGTGTGGCGGTGGGCTTTATTATGTCAAACATCGACCTTATTGACCTTGTGTTTGTGGATGTTGAGATGCCCGGACTTACAGGTATCGACCTGATTTCGTCGCTCGGCACTATGGCCGAAAAAATCAAATTTGTGGTGATTTCGAGCAAAGACAAGTATGCCATCGACGCTCTTGAAAACAATGTGGCGGCGTATATTCTCAAACCTGTAAACCCAGTAAACTTTTTGAAAGCCGTGTCGAAGGTGCGCAACATGGTGGAAAATACGGCACAACCCGAGGCTTCGCCAACTTTTTTTATCCGCACCACCGACAACCGTTATGTAAAGATTAATTGGCACGATGTATATTGGCTTGAGGTTAACCGCAACAATATATTTATCAACACTTTCGATGCTTGCTACGAAATTCAATCTACGCTCAAGGATATTTCTACAAAACTGCCAGCCGGACTTTTTTTCAAGACTCACCGCAGTTTTATTGTCAATATCAGCCACATAGAGGTTATCGAGCCCGATTTTATTTTGATGAAAACAAGCAAAAAGGATGTTCAGATACCCCTCTCGCGCAACTATCGTCCCGAATTTCTTGCCAAAGTGAATGTGCTCAATAGAGGAGAGTAGTTTTTTTTTATCATTTTGCTGTTGCTTTATTGGTTTATTTTTTGTACATTTGAACTTGTTATTAATTTTTAAAACGAACCGTTATGAAGCAATCAAATAAAAAGACATTCGTGCTTGACACCAACGTGATTCTGCACGATTATCACAGCATTTTTAACTTTGAGGAAAACGACATTGTGATTCCAATTGTGGTGTTGGAAGAGCTCGATAAATTTAAAAAAGGCAACGAAACTATCAACTTGCAGGCTCGTGAATTTATGCGCGAACTCGACCGTCTGACCGAAATTGGCGTTGACCTCGAAGACGGTATTCCCCTCGGAAAAGACCGTGGTACACTTTATATTATTAACGGCAAACCTTTCAACAAGGCTATGCAGATGGCTTTTTCGGAGCAAATTCCTGACCATAAGATACTTGCTGTGGCTCTTTGGGAAAAAGAACAATTCCCCGACAAACATGTTATCCTTGTATCTCAGGATATTAACCTGCGTATGAAAGCCCGTGCCTTGAAAATGGAGGCGCAAGATTACAAGACCGGCAAAGTGGCAGACACCGCTCGTATTTTTGACGGAATGCGCACATTACCAAATACTTCTGACGATTTTGTGGGTCGCCTTTACCGCGAAAGTGTAATTACAATGGATAAGAGCGGTCTTGAAAATGATTTTTACGCCAACGAGTATTTTATAGTGGGCGACGAAAAGTCAAATGTGCTTTGCTATTACAATCAAAATCTCGGTGTGATAGAGAAAGTTAAGAAAGTGCGTGCATCGGGCATTACTCCGCGAAATGCAGAACAGAGTTTTGCAATGGATGCTCTTATGCGTTCTGATATTCAGTTGATTACCGTAACAGGCAAGGCAGGCACAGGCAAAACCCTTATGGCATTGGCTGCTGCTTTGGAACAGGCAAAGGGCTATGGACAGATTTACCTTTCGCGTCCTGTGGTGGCTCTTGGCGGCAAAGATTTGGGATACCTCCCCGGCAACGAAAAGCAAAAAATATCGCCCTATATGCAGCCGTTATTTGATAATCTGAATGTTATAAAACACGCCCTTGGTGTAAATAGCAAGGCAAGTCAAAGTTTTGACGCCATGATTAAGGAAGAAAAACTATTAATATCCCCGCTTGCATATATCCGTGGACGAAGTCTCTCGAACGTGTTCTTTATTGTTGACGAATCGCAAAACCTTACTCCTCACGAAATTAAAACCATTATCACTCGTGCGGGCGAAGGCACCAAGATGGTTTTTACCGGCGACGTGGAACAAATCGACAGTCCTTTCTTGGATATGCGCTCCAACGGACTTTCGTATCTTGCCGACAAGATGAAGGGGCAAACACCGTTTGTGCACATCAACCTTACCCACGGCGAGCGTAGCTCGTTGGCGGATCTTGCAAGCCGTCTGTTAGACTAATATTTAAAGGTGTTGAAATGGATTTTGTAACCAACGAGAGATTACAGTTAGCATTTGACTATATAAGTTTTACTGGTCGCAACGTTTTTCTTACGGGAAAGGCTGGCACTGGCAAAACTACTTTTCTTAAACGTTTGCAATCGTTATCGCCTAAGCGAATGATAGTTACATCGCCAACGGGCGTGGCGGCAGTGAATGCGGGCGGAGTAACGCTCCACTCGTTTTTTCAACTGCCGCTTGGTCCGCAAACGCCTGACAGTCAAGCCGAAAACGAGCATAAGTTTTCTAAAATTAAAATAGATATTATCCGCTCGCTCGAACTGCTTGTGATTGACGAGATTAGTATGGTGCGTGCCGACCTTTTAGATTCGGTAGATAAAGTTTTGCGGCGATTTAGGCGTTCCAAAAAGCCATTTGGAGGGGTTCAACTGTTGCTTATCGGCGATATGCAGCAACTTTCGCCTGTGGTGCGTCCCGAAGATGAGGAAATTCTAAAACCTTATTACTCAACGTATTATTTCTTCGGTAGTCTTGCTTGGCAAAAAACCTCGTATGTGTGTATCGAACTTAACCAAATTTTTCGTCAAACCGACAACGAATATATCTCGATACTCAACGCCATACGCAGTGGTGTGGCAGATCAAAATACATTGAAACGCCTTAACACTCGATATATTCCTAATTATCAGCCCGATAAAGACGATGATGTGGTAACACTCGTTACCACCAATGCCCAAGCTGAGCGTATCAATTCGCTGCATCTTCTCGAACTCGATACCGATAAGCAAACTTTTGATGCTGAGGTAATTGGCGATTTTCCTGAATCGTCGTTTCCTGTGGAAAAGAAGCTAACACTTAAAGTGGGCAGCGTGGTGATGTTTTTAAAAAATGACACTGGCGAAGAGCGGAGGTTTTTTAACGGAAAAATTGGTCGCATAACAGGTTTCGACTCCGACGGCGTAAAGGTAAAATGCAAAGATTCTGACGAGGATATTTTTGTAAAACCTATGCGTTGGGAAAATAACAAATACACTATTGACCCAATTACCAAGGAGATAAAGGAAGAAAACGTGGGCACGTTTACCCAAATTCCATTGAAAACCGCTTGGGCTGTTACTATTCACAAAAGTCAGGGTTTGACATTCGACCGCTTGCTGCTAAATGCCCGCCACAGTTTTGCCCACGGACAGGTTTATGTGGCTCTCAGCCGCTGCCGCACGCTCGAAGGTTTGGTTTTGCTGCAACCGTTGAACGCCGCTGACGTGATTAGCGACCCCACTATTCAAAATTTTGCGCAAGACGTTGAAAACAACATACCTACGGGCAATGACCTTGCCAACGACCGCCGCACATATTTCTTTAATCTTGTGGCAGATTTGTTTGATTTTAGTAAAATTCACGCCGCGGTGCAAACCTTGCAACGTGCTGTTGCCGAGGCAGGTAGTTCGTTTCTTGGCGACAAGTCGCTTTTCGAGGGTGTGGATTCTACCATTTATGCCCAAATGATGACCGTGGCAGAAAAATTCAATGCCGTTATCAACGAAAAATATGGTTCGTTGCCCGACCCTGAGCAACTGCCAGAACTTGTGGAACGCGTTACCAAGGGATGCGGATATTATCAAGACAAGATGGAAGCATTTTTGAAACCGCTTGCCAACGATTTTGCATTCAACTGCGACGATAAGTCCAAATCTAAGCGCATTGAGGAGGCTTTTGAAGAGTTTAAAAAACTTTATGTGGTAAAATATGGCTGCGTTGAAAAGATTAAAGAAGGTTTTTCGATAAAACAATATCTCGACACTAAGGCAAAACTTTCGATGGAAAATGTTTCTACTAAAACATCGTTAAGCTCAGCAAATAAGACAGTTAAGTCGGGTAGCAAAAATCCTACACTCTATAAGGCTCTTGTTGATTGGCGTGCCAATATGTCAGACGAGATAGGTTTAGAGCCCGCCGATATAGTTTCGTATCGCACATTGCTTGCAATTTCAGATGCAGTTCCCGCTGAATATAAAGAACTTATCAAAATCAAGGGAATGGGCGGCAACAAAGGCAAGGCTTATGGAAAGCATATTTTTGAAATTGTGTACAAATGGCGAGCTGAAAACGGCTTTGCGGTGGATGAGAATTTGTTTCAAAAGTCGCTTTTCGATGCACTCTCTACCGAAGAAAAGACCCTTGCGCTCTTTAACAAAGGCAATACCGCCGAACAGATAGCCGAGGAGCGAGGTTTAGCACGTTCCACAGTTTTTGGACATTTGGCTAAGTACGTGGAAGCCGGCGAGATACCGCCCGAAAAAATCATCGGCAAAGAGGTTTATGTAGCAATCGGTAAGTTTATCGACGACAATCCTAAGTTGCGGGGACTCACCGAAATCCGCACCGGTCTTGGCGAAAAATTTTCTTACGACCAAATACGCATTGCTTTGGCAGGTTTTAAAAACGAAAACTAACTATGAATATCGGATTTTTTGAAAATAAATATCTCCGTGATGGCAAAACCGATTTGTCAGTGATTCAAAACGCAATTGCCCGCAACAAGAATATCCAAATGTGGGTACTTCCTGAGGCGTTCGACACGGGTTGCAAAGTTTCGCCCGAAACCAATTTTAATGGCGAAAACAATATCGCGCTCTTTGAACAGTGGGCAACAAAATATAAAACTGCCATTTGCGGAAGTTTTTATATCAAGGATAACAATAATATTTTCAACCGTTTCTGTGCAGTTTTGCCTGATGGCTCCAAGTATTTTTACGATAAACGCCATCTGTTTGGAAAATTTGAAAAAAAATATGTTACACCCGGTTCAGAAATCATTAGTTTTGAATATTTGGGTTTAAAATTCCGCCCGATAATCTGCTACGATTTGCGTTTCCCTGTTTGGTGCAGAAATACAGATAATTACGATGTACTTTTGTGCGTATCGCAATGGCCTGTGGAGCGTCTTGGCGACCGTGCTGTGCTATGCAAAGCCCGTGCAATTGAAAATCAGGCATACGTTTTAAATGTTAACGCTCAGGGTTTTAGCAAAACCGAAACCCCTGAATACAATCTTGATGTAACCCAGATACGCGGTAGCAAAAGTTGGGTAAAAATCGAAATCACAAAAGATTACATCACCCAAATCCGCTCTGCAAAAAAATATCTTGATGATAAGGATGAATTTTATATAAAGTATTGAATATGAGAATAAAACGTGTAATATCTATTCTGTTTTTGTTGATAGTTTGGGTTGAAGGTTTTACCCAACAGTCCAACGATTTGCTTGTATTTGCTTGTTTAAAAGGTAATTATCAGCAAGCATTAGAGGCATTGAATAATAACGCCAACCCAGACCAATACGATGCCGACGGATTTACTGCTTTGATGTATGCTTCCGATGTTGAAAACGATTCTATTTGCGAACTTCTTTTGCAATATGGCGCAACTCCTGAACTTAACCCGCAGTACAACAATGCAGTACCGGCAATTACCAATGTGGTTTTAAAAAATAATCCGCGTATTCTCGACCTTATGCTGCAATATCACGCCAATCCAAATGTTGTGGATTCTGTTGAGCATAAATCGCTTTTGCACTACGCTGCTCAATATGGTTATGTGGAATGTGCCGACGTGTTGCTGTTTCACCGCGCTAATCCAAATATTGTTTGCAATAATAAAAATCCTTTGCAAATAGCTGTGTATTATCAAGATACAATTTTTGCACAATTACTTTTAGATTATGATGCAAAAATCAATCATGCACCCGGAAATATTACTCCGCTTTGCATTGCTATTCAACGAAACGATTATGTAACAGCATCTTGGCTTATACGTCACGGTGCGGACGTTAACGCCAAAAGTCAACTTGGCACACCAATTATTTATAGTGCCATTTATGCCGATGCCAAAATGTCGGAACTTTTGCGTAGTAACGGAGCAGATATTTCTGCCCTTGACCTCAACGGCAACAATGCAGCTGTTTTAAGTAAAATGTACACCAATCATAGTAATGCAAAATTTTTTGAAAATCAGGGAATTAAATCCTCCAAAATGATAATTCCATCGGGAGTTTCGTTGGCTTATACTCACGAATTTTGTCACAACGAATATCGTATGGGTTTTCGCATTGGTATCCACGAATTGCGTTACAACACAGCCGTTTATGTTGCCATCTCATTTCGACCGTCGTACAAAATTTCCATTGTTCCCCGTGGCGAAAAATCTTATTGGCAACTACGTCAGCGATTGACGATGATGCAGATGGGTATCGAAAAGCGCATTTCGTTTCGCCATCAACAAAAGCCCGATATTGGAGCCTACATCGGTTATCAGTTTGCCTACGGAAGCGGTAAATACGATGGAGCTGTAGATCTTCGTCCAAAAAGTCAGGCTTTTCATTCGCCTTCGCTTGGTTTATACCAACGTTTTTCAGGAATTGGAATATCAGCAGGTTACAAATATTATGGCTACAAAGATATGCTCGACGCACCCAAAAATGTTGCAGAGATAGCATTGTCGTTTTATTTTAATGCTTATCGCGAAGGCAAAGAGTATTTAAAAAAGGATTTAAAGAGACTTAGTCTTTAGATAACTAATTATGCTTTGTTCCATAGAACGCTGATATCCTATGAAAAATTTTCATAATAGTTTGTGTTTTAAATCTAAATTATCCCCATCTTTTTCATCAAATAACTTGCGTTCAAATTCTTAGAAATGCCGTCTTTGAGTGTGTAGTCGAAGATGAGTTCGTCGCCTTGAAACGAGATTTCAAAACATTTAGTGTCAATGTTTTGCGGGTATGAGGATTTCATTTCGCCTATGTCGATGTCGTGAGTGGCAAACACGCCGTAGCAGTTGTATTTTAAGAGTTTTTCTATAAATTTCTGGCTTCCGTCGTGCTTGTCTTTGCTGTTGGTGCCGCGTAGCATTTCGTCAACGATAACAAAAAGCGTGGCGCCGCTTTCGAGTTTTTCTATGATTTTTTGCAGACGCTTCAGTTCGGCAAAAAAGTAAGATTCGCTCTCTTGAACGCTGTCGCTTGTGCGTATGCTTGTGAGTATTTCTACTGGCGAAAACTCAAAACTTTCGGCACATACAACTGCACCTAATTGGCTGAGTATAAGGTTTGTGCCTATTGTTCGCAGATATGTGCTTTTGCCTGCCATGTTTGCTCCTGTGAGTATTACAAGGTAGTTGCGGTCGGAGAAAGTGATGTTGTTTCTAACGCATTTTTCATCTTGTATTAATGGGTGACCAGCATTTTTGGCGTTGAGAACAAACTGTTTTTCAGTAGGTTTCGGGAAACACCACGATGGATTGTTGAATTTTAGGTTGGCAAGGCTGAACAGAAAATCGTATTCGGCAATAATATCAAACCAACGTTTGATTTCGCCACAGTATTTGCGCTCCCATTTTTCAAATTTTGTATTGATTATCAGGTCGTAACTAAAAATTCCCTGACCGAAGAATGCAATCATCAGATTGTGCCTTTGTTCGTAGCGGAGCGAAATATTGGCAAGTTCGCCCAATGCCTTAGAGATGGTTTTTGATTTGATTTCGTCGGCATATTTTTCGGGAGCGTTTTCGATATTTTCAATGATGTCAAACAGCGTGTAGTATTTTTTGAATGCTTTGGCGGTTTTTTCAATCTTGTTGCTCAAAGCGTTGGTTTTCTTGCTGTTAAACGAAAAAATTGCAAGTTGCGTTAAAAACAGAGCCGACGGAACGTATACGCTAATTATATCGAGCGAGGAAAGTATTATTGCCGATAATGTGCTCACAATCATTACTATGGCTATAATTTTCCAAATAGGAGAATTGGTAAAGTAGTATTCTGCTTGTGATATGTTTTCGATGGTTTTTTCTGTAATATCATCATCGTACATTCTACCCTCGGCAATGAATTGTTGACGTGCATCAACATTGTTTTCAAATAAAGTAGTATTGCGTTGAGTTTCAAGTATTTGGTTGATATTTTTGGTGGAATTTATAAATCCATCGGCAAGTCGGAGGTAGCCGCCTTTGGTTATTGTGCGGTTTACCTTTTGGAAAATTGACTTGTTGCCAAAAATGTCTAAATCGTATGTGAAAGAGTGGGAGGGGTTGATAAATTCATCGCCGCCATCAAAGTCGGAGTTGTCGTTGTCTAAGGCTTTGAGTTCGCTTGCGTTTATATCACGAAGGTTTTTGTTGATTTTCTTTTGGTATTGATATTCAGCGTTTTTCTTTACAAAAAATAAGAAAATGATTATAGTAGCAATTATCACCGCAGTCATTATTACCATTGAATAATTAGCAGAAATAATTGCTAAAGCCGTTCCGCCAACAAATGATAATCCTCTGAGTATATTTGTGTTTCGCTCTTTTTTGCGGTATGTTTCGTAATTTGCGGAATATGTATTCAGCCTGCGGCTGTAAAAATCTTTAAGTTCGGTGTGGTTCATGTGTTTTATTTTGAGCACAAAGGTAATATTAATTGTTTGCTTTTTTGCAAAACTGATAGATTTTGTTTATATTTGCAGTGTAATCTAAGAGAAATTTTAGATTATTATGTCTCACAATTTTACTTATAACACTATGAAAAATAAACTATTTACTTCATTAATTCTTATACTGCTATCATTTACCACATTTGCGCAAGGTGTGAAAGAACCATACGTGGTAGTCGACAAAGACGGCACTGCTACTTTCTATTACGGCACCAACAAGCCCGAAGGGGCGTTGCCGATTCAGACGAATATTGACATTGTAGATTGGACAGAAGACGTTCGAGGGTCAGTAATTAAGGTAGATTTTGATGATTCTTTCAAAGAATATAAGCCAACGAGTTGCGCGTATTGGTTTTATTACTTTCGCAATCTCACAGAAATATCCGGAATGAAAGATAACCTCAATACTGAGAATGTTACAAATATGGGGGGAATGTTTAAGGCATGTGAAAGTCTTCAAAATCTTGATTTGAGTGGATTTAACACTGCAAATGTTCAATATATGTTTGAAATGTTCGCATATTGTCACAATCTGAAAACACTCAATTTGCTATCTTTTCGGACATCAAATGTAATAAATATGAGTCAAATGTTTGCAGGTTGTTATAATTTAACAAGTATTGATTTTTCACAAAGCGGTTTTAATACATCAAAGGTGACAATTATGCATGAGATGTTCAGTTCTTGTCGTAGTCTATCATATCTGGATCTTTCGGGCTTTAATACCAAGAGCGTTGAGGATATGGCAATGATGTTCCAAAGTTGTTATCATCTAAAATACATATTGGTAGGAGATGATTGGTCAACAGACGCTGTAACAAAATCTGAAAGTATGTTTGCTCTTAATGATTTGCTTTTTGGCGAAAAAGGAACAGGTCCAGGTACTTATAATGATGCTACTTACGCCAAGGTCGATGGAGGAAAGGATGATCCTGGTTATCTCACTAAAAAAGGCTCAGTCGTCTATGATCCAGCTTATGCAATAGTTAAAGACGGAACAGCCACATTTTATTTTGGTGCATACAAACCTAATGGTACACTTCCTTTGAGGACTGAGGAAAACGACAAGAATTGGACATCGGCTATTTATTCTACTATTACTAAGGTAGTGTTCGATGAATCTTTTAAATCATTTAAACCATATAAAACTTCTTATTGGTTCGAGGGATTTGACCAACTCACCGAGATAGTTGGAATG
>JAGCDD010000470.1 GCA_017651345.1 Bacteroidales bacterium
AAATCGACATGTAGCGGATTTTTGGTGTTGTCATCGTGTTTGGTTATTGTTGTTTTTAAATGGGGTGTGATTGTGGGACAAAGATACGAACTTATACAAAAAAATCAAGCCGCGATTTAACTCGCGGCTTGTTGCTATAAAAGAATTCTAATATCTGCTATTTTTTATGTTTTTCTTCGGCTTGTGCGGCTGATGCCATCTCTTTTTGTTCGTAAGCGGCTACGTGTTTGTGATGTTTTTCTGTGTGCTGTTTTGGTTTGAGCACTTTTCCGATTTTTCCCATTGTTAAAATCTCCTATAATTTAAATTGTTAAACATTTAATTTAGCGGAGTAGGGTTCGGTATCAATTGCCGGACTGCTCTGTTGTTCGTTAAAGCAATATTCAAACCCCGTGCCATACCAAAAAAAACGGACATATAGGCAGTTTTTAATGTCAAAACGGCATAAAATGGAAAGTGCGGTTAACTATGACAAAGTGTCAGCGAAAAATTGGCAGATTATTTTCCGCCGGCTTTCACGCTTTTCAACTCGCCCCTCACTGCGTCGCGAATCTCAATTTCAGATGCTGGCACCTTGCCGGTGATGAAGTCGGTGTTGTTGAAGTTGGCGGTGTAGCGTTCGTAAAAGTCGGGGTCTTCCTGAGGAAGCACAAAACGCTTGTCGAATGTGCCGGTCTCGGGGTTGAAGTGTGCGAAATATGGCTTTGTGAATAGTCGGTCGGGATATTTGGAGCCGGTAACTAGCCATCGTCCGCTGTGGCTCCAATTGTGGTTGCTCTCCGACGACGAGCTGTTGATGCCATCGGGACGGGTTATCTGCTTGGTTGTCAGGTCGTAAAGCCAAATGTCGGATTCTTGGTTGAACGGCATAAAGTATCCTCTTTCGCCCATAGTGTAGGCTATGTAACGTCCACAGGGCGAGGGTTTTGGATAAGTGATGCTGCCGCCTGCCGCACTGTCGGTGAGCAGAGTGTCTACATTGCCCCAAACATCGGTTTCGGCGTTGTATTTTATACTAAAAAGGCTGTAACGCAGCGATGTGTCGGTGTCGTCACCTTCGGCACGTTTTGGTGCGCTAATATAATAAAGTGTGCCGCCGTCGGGACTCCACGCCGGAAAGTTTTCAAGGTTTTCGGTGGTGAGAGCCTTGCAGGTGCTCACGGTTTCGGTGTTCATATTCATTATCACAACGTCAGATTCGCTGTCGGACACGTAGATGCGTTTGTTTAAATCGTTGTGAAAACGCTGTCCGATCTTGTTTACCGACATAGCGATGATGTATCCGTTTGGATTCCACGACGAATAAACGCCGCCTGAAATAATTGAGTCGGTTTTGGTGTTGTATTTCTGCAACTTGCCGTTCCAAAGAATTGTGGTTCCCGGATTGAATTTGCGCGAGTGGAATAGCATTTTGTCGGGACTTTGCTTGCAAAACGAGTGGCAGTTGATACAGGCTTTGTCTATCGATTGGTTTTCGATAATTGGCTCGCAATCAAATGTTTCGGTGCTGCGCTGATATAGTCCCATTTTAAACCAGAATACGTATCCTGTCTCGATGTTGCGGTATGCGATGTAAGAGTCGATGCTGTCGGGCGAAACTGCTTGAAAAAACGGCTCATATTGGTAGCATACTCCCAATGAATCAGTGATATAGACGGTAAATTTGAGCGTGTCGCCAATGTTGTTTTTCAATAGGTTTTTCCATTCCGACTGATTCCAGAGAAGTTTCCCATTGCTGCAGCGTTGCTTTATAACGCCTTGTTTTGTAGATACTTCCACCATTTCAAGAGTGCCGTTTGAGGCTTTGAAATTGAGCGGAGCAATGTTTACGGGTATTACTATGTCGGTGTAGTCGGGATATATGGCGGGTTTGGCATCCTTGGGTGTAAAGTTGGTGATTTCTGATGCGCATCCGCTGATAGTCAGCAATATAATAAATATGATAATGTTTCTCATTGTTGGGATTTTTTAAGACTGAAATTTTTGCTCATTGGATTTTCGAATGCGTAATATGTCCAATACGTGTTTCCAAAGTTCTGTTTAGCAATGCTGTAAGCGTTTTCGCCACCATTGTTGGCAATGTTGGCAAATTGGGCGTAGCGCTGTTTGATTCCGTTGTCGATAACCGCCTCGCGAATTTTTGGATTGGGGTTGACAGTGTTTGACAGATATACCATTAACGCTTCTTGATAGTGTTTGGGAAGATTTTTGATGTTGTATCTCGATGCCAAAAGAGCATTGACAAAATTCTCTAAATCGTTTTCTAACAAGCAGTAGCACAATATGTAATCCGTGGCAGGAATATTATTGCCGTTTGACAACATCATTTGTTCAAAATTTCGGAATGGTGGCGACATAATGTAGTCCCATTTTACTGCAAGTTCCTGTTTTTGACGCACATACTCAATAGGAATGTTTTTGCTGTTTCCTTCCTTGATAAATTGCATACGGTCTTTGATAAAGTTTTTTGCCAGCATATTGCGGCTAAGTTCTTTGAGAAATATTTCAGCCTCGGTATAGTGTTTTGAGATTATAAGGCAGTCGATTATTCGTCGGAGGATGTATGGACTGTCTTTGTAATAATTTATGCTTTCGTAGGCATACCGCAGCGAGTTAGAAAGCTGTCCCAAATTGAAATAGAGCGTGCTTGTGGGGTAGCAGATGATACCTGCGAGAGGTTCGTCTAACAACAATCCTTCGGAACCTAAAAGTTGCGGGTAATCGAACAGGTGGTTTGACATCTGACCTGTAAGTGCCAATGCCATATCGAAATAGAAATTGATGTTGCGGTCGTAGACGCCGATTTTGCCGCTGTTGTTGATTACATAGTCCCAGTGTCCCGCTTCGGCTTCGAAACTTATCTTGGCTGAGAATCTTTCACGTTTTTGATCGTCGATGTTGTATACAATTATCAGTGTGACAAGCATCAACGCGCAAACTCCTGCATAATAGAATGGGGCGGTGTTGATTGATTTTTTGTCTTTTTTGCCTATTTTTTTTATTTTTACAAAGTCGGCTTTGTTTATGAAATATTGAATTACAACAGCCAGAGGCACAAGTATATAGAATGACGCAATAATTGGCTGGAACAGCTCTAAGACTATCCGCTCTGTTACGGGATAATAGAATATGAATTTTGGCGTAAGTGGCAAAAAGAATCTGTAAAGTATTGCAGGATAGAATATTGCCACTGCTAAAACAACGGCAGAGTTTAACAGCTTTTGAGAATTATTAGTAAGATAGAGGATGATGATTTCGCTTACGCAAAAGCAATACAGATAGAGCGGACCGCAAAAATGGTATACCATCAATGATGCTGCCAATAATATAATGCTGAACAATTTGTTGTCTTTACCGATAAGGTGAAGTAGGTTCATAATTATCAGCATAACAATAAGTTGTGTGATAATGTGAAATGCAAAATATACGCTGTTGGCGCACATTACCGACACGAACAGAGGCAAAAGCCAAAGGAGCGATTTGGAGGAGATATTATTTTGTAAAACTCTTTTGATGAGCAAGTTGAGCAATGCTGCCGCAATTAGTATCTCTAACGTAAGCATAAATCCGCCCCAAAACTTGATGTAGAAATATTGCTCTACAAACATCGACAGATATGCTCCCAGACCTCCTGGTGTGGGCAAGAAATCTTTGAAAAATTCCCAGTCGGTTAGAAACGCCGGATGCTGCATAATGTAGTAACATTCCGTTCCGATTCCGAACATAAAAAACAACATAGCAGCCACATACGCTGCGGCTACTATTATTGGGTATGTAAATTTTTTAAGAATGTTCATTTTTGTAACCGTTTAATATCCAAACTGAAGTCGTTCGCCTGATTTGATTTTTCCTTCCAAAATGCCTTTGTCTAATTTAAACTCGCTTGTGGCAAACTCGGGAACGTTGAAACTGTACATTAATTTGCGGTTGTCTTCAGGGCTTTCTTGTGGCAACAGAAATGCTTTTTCTGCTGTGCCGTCGTTATTGATGTATGCTATGTAAGCACGAGTGAAGAATCCGTCGTCGCGTCGCGATTCAAACACTATCCATCGTGAGTTTTGCGACCACGAATGGTAACTCTCAACGTCTTGACTATTAGCCTTTTGTAATGGAAATGTTGTGTCTTTTTCTAAATCCAACATCCAAAGGTCGGCTTCGGTGTGCCAGATGGCAAACTGTCCGTAACTAAACTTGGTGTACAACAGATACTTGCCATTGTACGATGGACGAGGAAACGCCGCTGTCATCGAATCTTTTACAACGTTTACCAATGTGTCAACAACACCGCTAAATTTGGCAGTGGCGGCATCAAATCCTATTTTGCAAATATTGTAGCGGGCATTTTTGGTCTCAATGTCCATATTCAAAGCCTTGGATGTGGTGTAGTAGAGAGTTTTGCCGTCGGGCGAAAACGCTGGTTCAGTGGTGAATGTACTTTCATCATCGAGTTCGGGCGAGGTAATCAGACGGTTGTTTTTTCTGTCGTAAACTACCACACGCGATTTCATATCAAACACTTCTACACGATTAGGGTCGCCGCAGTGAAAAGTTTGCACAGTGTTGTTTTGTGAATATGCAATGTAATCACCAGAAGGATGCCAATATGGATACACACAGTTGAGTTTGAATTTTTCGGTAACAGCCTTGCATACTGTGAGTTCGTCACCATTTTTAATTATAGTAGACCCAAGATCACCCCTTACGTGAAACTGCGCCAAATCAGTATTTCCTTTGCAAAACGAGTGACAGTTTACACAGTTGGCATTCAGTAGTCGGTTGTCTACCACTGTGGTTTGTTCAAAGTTGGTGAGATTGCGACAGTAAATGCCCATCTTGCTGTAAATTCTGTAGCCCGGGGTAATGAGGCGGTAACAGAGGTACGGGTCGATTTCTTCGTTTGCCACAAAGATGGTAAATGGCTTGTAAGTGTATTCAATGTTGTTTTTGGTTTCGGTTACTTGAATGTGTAGTTCGCCACCTTTATTGTTTTCAAGTATTTCTTTCCAGGTGTTCGGGTCGAATGCCACATAATTATTGCCTTCGAACACATATTCCTGATTTTTTTTGGTAATTACCTTAGCCACAATCCATTGCAGCGAATCCATCGCCGTGGTAGAAAAGTTTAGTGGAGCAATGTTGCAGGGTATTGTTACGCTGTCGTAATCGGGATAGAGCGTAGGTTTGCTGTCGGTGTTAATATGTTGTTGTACAGTGGGTTTACAAGCAGTGCACAAAAATATCATTATACCTAAGATAATGATGTGAAAATGTTTTGTTAGTATGTAATTGGTGTGGTTCATATTGACTAAATGGATAAGGTTATTACTGAACAAAAGCGTATATATTGGTCTGATTTGCACTTTGCGGTAGTAAGTTTTCGCAGAATGAATAATAAAACCAATATGTGTTGCCGTATAGTTCTTCTGCTTTTTGAACATCTTTATTGCCGCCTGTTACCATAAAATTGCAAAAATTTTGAAATTTGTTGGTGAGTGGCGTATTTTCGTTCATTACTTTTTTGAACTCTTCTTGATTGTTGAGACTCAGATATAAAAGTATGGCTTCATAAACATGTATTCCAAGGTCGCCTTCGGGACGGTATTGTGCAACAAAATTGTACAGCTTTTCGATATTTTTTTCTAACAAAAGGGTGCCCACATAATAGTTGAATAATTTATTATTGTGCGGATTGTTGCCTAATAAGATAAGAATAAAATCTGATTTGTATTTTGGAGTAAAAAATGCGTCTTGCTGTTCAAATTTCAAAGGTTCTATTTTCCAATCAGATAGCGGCTCTACTTTGTCGGGATTGTTGATGTATTCTAATGCTCGGTTTGCCCAAGCACTATAATAAAGTGTGTTTTTTAATTTATTTAAATATCTATAAGCCAACTGTTTGTCTTTGCGTATGATGGCTATTTCGGCAAGTCGCTTATATTGTCGGGCACTTTTTTGGTGGTTTTGGTTGCTTTCTGTTGCGTCTATCGCTAAACGTTCTGCAATGTTCATTAGTCCGAGACGGAAATATATTTCGCTGTTTACTATGCTTTTGTCTTGAGAATCAATATCTTGCGATATAATCCCTTCTGTGCCTAATTGCATAAAGTTAAACATTTTGTTGTTTAGCAATCCAAGTTCGTTGAGGGCAATATTCAAGTAACATAGCGAAACTTTGGTAACAGATTTTCGGTTTTGCATAGTGTTGATTATGCCGCCCCAGTTTTTGTATCTCGACATCTTGTCTACTGTAAAGTCAAGCATTGACCGCGCATCGTAGTTTGTTATCAATGTGGTGGTTAACCCTATTGCTGTGATGCTATAGAGCGATAAAATAATTATCCTGTTTTGAAATGTTTTTAGAAATGTGGAAATGACCAAGCAAGCTATTATTATCCAAATGCTAACATTCCAAACTTTGCAACTATGAGTGGTATAGCGGTTGTAATCTACGCCAACGAATGTGTCTATAAGACTGTCGTCTTGCATTATATTCTTTACCACTAGAAATGTTAACAAGAGGGTGGCTATATTTATTACGGAAAATAGTCCTGCATTTTTTAACGAATAGCCCGATGCCACACCTATTATATATATGATGCAGCCAAATCCGCCTGTGATCCAGTAAACTATCGGTGTGAGAACCGACAGCACAATCATATTTTTCGACAGATCAGCCACTTTCACTGCCGATACTGCCAGTAATATTGATATGCATCCGCCAAACAGAACGTTGAATTCTGTTACTGCCGCAATCATTCCCGCAGCGCATATCACGCTGAGCACGTCGGCAAATTGGGCGTTGGTGTTTTTGATTATTATGCTTTTGATAATCAATTGTAGACCAATAACTAACGCCGTTACAAAAATAGCCAGCCAATGCGGATACATAAAAAACTGCACCAAAAAGCAACCTATATAGTCGCTCATTCCGCCTGGGCGTAAACAAGTGTCGGCAAAAAAATCGCCGTCGGTCATAAATATCTGTAAGCCTTCTTGATAGGCGTACATTGGGGAGTAGAATCCCAAAATTGCGATTAATACTACTGCGCCCAATATTATTGATGATATGTATTTTTTTATAAAAGCCATTTTGATTGTTTTTTGTTTGCAAATATAGTTATTCTATTTCAATATCCTAAATTCCACTCTTCTATTTGCTGCTCTGCCTTTTTCACTGGCGTTGTCGGCTACGGGTTTGGAGGCTCCGTATCCAACGGCTGTGATGTTGGCGGTGTTGCAACCTTTGGTTACAAGATAGTTTTTAACCGATTGTGCACGTTGCTCCGAAAGTGATTTGTTGTGTTGCTCTGAGCCTTGACTATCAGTGTGTCCCGATATTTCGAGGCGTGCCGATGGGTTTGATTTTAAAAATGTGGCAAGACGGTTGAGTTCGGGGAACGATTCTGATTTAAGATCGGCTTTGTCTACGTTGAAGAATATGTTGCTCAAAACGATAGATACTTTTCCTGTGAGAATATCATCGATAGAGTGCATTATGATATTGTGTTCTATGTTTTTGCCAGTTAATAATTTAGCGGTGTTGAGGTTGCCACTAACTGGATAATAGCCGGGGTGTTCAACAAAATATCCATAGTTTTTGCCGCCGGGGAGGGTTATAAAATAATGTCCTGATGTTGGGTCACATTGAAGATTTCCGAGAATTTCGCCCGTTTCAAGATCTTCCCATTTGATAGAAGCGGGTAGAAATTTGCCCTGAGTATCTTTAACGTTGCCAAAAACCGATGCCACAGCCTTGGGTCGCTTGCCTTCGGGAAGTTCTGCAATGCAAATGTCGCTGCCGCTGTTGCTAAACTTGGTGAAAAACACCGACTTACCATCAGGCATTAGTGCATAATTATAATCGTTGTCGGATGTGTTGATTTCTTTGCCGATATTTACTGGTTCGCTCCATTGTGTCCAAGATGTATCGCTAAGACGTTGACTCATAAATACATCCAAACGTCCGAGTCCGTAATGTCCGTCGCTGCTGAAATAGAGGGTCTTCATATCTGGAGCAAGCATGGGGCTACGTTCGGCAAAAGGTGTGTTGATAACCTTGCCGAGGTTTACAGGCTCGCTCCAAGTGTCGTCGCCCTTTTTTACGCAGACATAAATATCAGTGTTGCCCGATTGCGAACCGTGAAAAAGTTCTTCGTGGGGATGGTGGCGACCAATATTGCCCACGCGGTCGGAGATGAAGAAAATTGCATTGCCGTCGGGCGAAAACGATGCGTCGGCATCCCAAGCACTTACCGAGTTGAGTGTTTCCATCTTTTGCATTGCCGACCATCCTTGATATCGTTTGCGGGCAAAATAGATGTTGGAGTCTTTGTAAATTAGCAACATATTACCGTCGGGACTTACTGCCAAAGGAGCTTCATTACCAAAAGGTGTGTTAAATTCGCCCATTTGACGAGGTTTACTCCATGTGCCATCTGTCTGTTTTACTGAAATATACATATCTTCGCCGCCTATGTTGTCGGTGCGACCGTGTCCGCAAAAATATAGTGTCCGTCCATCAGCTGTAAGCACAGGAGCGTACTCGTCGCCTTCGGTATTAATGCTGTTAGAAAACGATTTAGACGCTGTTTTTGTAGATTTTTCTTTTAAAATTGCAATTATTTTATCAATGTTGGCTTCGTCGTCTGGAAATTTATCGCGAAACTCATTGATAATATTTGCCGCCTCGTTCCAACGTCCAAAATCTAAATATTGCGAAATCATTCGTAAAACAGCCACGAATGCCAATGGACGTGGAGCGGCTTGTGCTATATAATCGCGATAAAATCCCTCATATTCAGGATTATAACGTCCATAAAACATAAGCTTTTCTGACATTTCGGCGGTGCGATAATTTTGCTTATCTTGTTCGGTGTAAAATGGATAATCGGGATATTGCTTGGCAAAACGGCGCATCTGCATTATTTCGCCCTCGGAATAATACTCTTGGCATAGTGCTTTCCATTGCTCTTCGTATTTTTGCAAAGCAGTGGCAGCGTATTCAGATTCGGGATAATCATCGGCAAATTTTTTGTATTCGCGAAAAACTCCTGCGCTGTCTACCTGTTTCCACATTAATTTTCCAAGGTGTTTTTTGGCTTCGGATACGCAATTGTATGCTCCGTCAAAATTGGCAATAAACCATTCGTAATCTTGTTTTGCATTGGTTTTTATTACTTTGTTGAGTTCGTTTTTGGCAATTTCGTTCATTTTTACATTGATAGCCTCGCCGTCAAAACCGTAAACTGTGGAGCAGACTTTTTTGATGTTTGCCGAAGCGCGGGCATAGCGATCGTTGGCATTGCGAACCATACGAAAGGCTTTTAGTGTGTTATATCCTTGATATTCAGGTGTGTTGTACAGAATTCCCATTCCATACATGGCGGCAAGTGTTTCGTTTCCTTTGTCGAGAGCCTTGGTAAAAACTTTGGCGGCATCGTCGTATTTTTGCTTGCTAATGCTTTCAAATCCGGCTTTTAGGCTCTGTGCGTTTGCCGTTGCCACAAAAAAAGTTGCTAATATTATAAGGTGTGTCTTTTTCATTTTTTTGACATTAATAACAGCGGCAATTTATAAATAAGATTTTTTTTTGCCAAACTATTTTGTAAATTTGCTCTTGAAAAATCAGATAAACATGACAGGAGTAAACAAGGTTATATTATTAGGAAACCTCGGACAAAAGCCCGAAACACGGTATGTTAATGCCGAACTTTCGTTTTCGCGGCTTTCGGTGGCTACTACCGAATTATATACCAACCAAAAAGGTGAACCAATCCGTTATACTGAGTGGCATACGGTGATTTTGTGGCGTCAAATGAGCCGTTTTGCCGAGCAATATCTTCGTCAGGGCGACACGGTGTATATCGAAGGTCGCCTAAAGTCACGTTTTATTGAACAAGGAGGAGGCGAACGGCGCAAAGTTACCGAAATTATTGCCGACCGTTGCGACCTTATTGCCCATCACGATGAGCCCAAACAAGAGCCGAAGAATGATAATCAAGAGCCCGAAACTCCCGGCAGCGGTCTACCAGATTGCGATCTTGAAAACATTCCGCAGAATATTCCTGCTGACGATGGCCTCCCTTTTTAATTTAATTTTTTATAAAATTGGAAACGCTCGTTATAAATTCAATAATATTTAGGACAATGCCGCGTGAGGCAATAATTCTTGCCGGTGTAATGGTATTGTTGCTCGCAATGATAGCGTGGTTGGCAACGTGCCGGTGCGCATTTTCGGGGTTGAGCAAAAGCGCTATTGATAATCTTCTCACCACCGAAACACGAAGCGCACGCAGAGTTTGCCGTTTGCTTTTGCATAAAAAACAGGTGCTCAGTGCGTTGGCAATAGCTGAATTGTTTTCTTCCCTTATTTTTGCAATGTCGATAATGGCGTTTGTAAAATATGCCTCAAACCCAATTAGCGAATATACTGCGTTTATAGATTTTTCACCAGCTCCGTTTTTCCCGACGTTGTGTTTGATTTTAGGTTCGGTATTTATAGTGGTGATGGTGAGTGAGTTACCATTTCGCATAATGTCCGACAAACGTAAAATCAAGTTTGCCCAAAAGTCAGGATTTTTTATTCCAGCGGTGTGTTTTTTTATGAAACCTTTTGCTGTTTTATCGTCGATTGGTCACAAAAAATCATCGGATAGTAGCGAAGAAATTTCTAACGCCATTGATGCCTCCTCCAAAAGCGGTGACGAAAAAGAGATGCTACAAAATATTCTTTCGTTTGGCGACATTGAAGCCAAGGAGATTATGACACCGCGTCTCGACATTGTGGCTGTTGAAAAAAATCAAAGTTTCCCACAACTCAAAAAACTTATCGAAGAATCAAATTATTCTCGCATACCCGTTTACGAGGATACTCTTGATAGTATTTTTGGCATTGTTTACGTTAAAGACCTTATTAAATACATCAACGAAGGCGATAATTTTGATTGGAACATTTTGATTAAGAGTATTACTTTTGTCCCTGAAAATAAGAAAATTAGCGAAATTCTAAAATATTTTCAGCAAAACAAAAAACACATGGCGGCAGTTACCGACGAGTTTGGCGGCATTAGCGGCTTAATTACAATGCAAGATATTTTAGAAGAGATTGTTGGCGAAATTACCGACGAGTTTGACGACGACGAGGATTCTACCTACAAAAAAATCGACCGCAATACTTATATCTTTGACGGTAAGACATTTATAGCCGATGTGTGCAAAACCATCAATATCGATGATGATTATTTTGACGATATAAAAGGTGATGCCGAATCGCTTGCCGGTGTAATGCTCGAACTCAGAAAAGAGTTTCCAAATGTAGGCGAAGTGATTGTGTATAAGGATATTAAATTAACAGCTACTGCAGTTTCGCTTCGCCGTATCGAAAAAATCAAGGTTGATATTTCTGCATTAAAAAAACAAAGTGAATGAAAAAAAGATTATTTATATTAACGGCACTTTTTGCCATGGTGCTTGCGGCTTGTACTTCTACTCTAACTCCCAAACCGCGAGAATATTATCGTATTACTTTCCCCGAAAAGCATTATGCACGCATTACAGAGCAGTTGCCATATTCGTTTGAAATGCCGCAATATTGCTCTTTGGAACAAGAAAATTCGCGTGGTGCCGAAAAGTATTGGACTAATATCGTATTTGATAAGATGGATGCCAAAATTCATCTGAGTTTCAAATATATAAATAACAATCTCGACACTCTTATCGATGATTCGCACACGCTTGCCTACAAGCATACAATCAAGGCGGATGCTATTGATAAACAATTTTATGTCAACGACACAACGCATGTTTTTGCAATGGTTTACAACATCAAAGGCAATGTGGCAAGTCCTATACAGTTTTTTGCTACCGACAGCGTTAAGTGTTTTTTGCGCGGGTCGCTTTATTTCAACGCCACACCAAACAAAGATTCTATTGCTCCTGTGTTAGATTTTGTGTCGAAAGATATTACTAAACTTATCGAAACCCTGCAGTGGGATAATAAACATTAACCTATGCCTCTGATTAAAAATAAAATAGTTAACGACGACCTCTATATAGGATTTTGGAAAATTTCTGAAACAAGCGAAGAACTTTTCCAAATGATTTTCCCGTATTTAGACGAAACTGAGGTTCAGCAGTTTAAGAATCTTTCGCACGAACGCCGCCGTTGCGAATGGCTTGCAAGTCGTCTGCTTATCTCAAACCTTTTGGGAAAATATCAGAAAGTTTACTACAATTCGGCAGGAAAACCTTTTATCGAAGAGGACTTTAATATCAGTATCACACATAGTTACGATATTGCAGGCGTAATGCTTAGCCGCTGCAAAACAGTAGGTCTCGACGTAGAAAAAATGAATCTCAGAATCTTGAAAGTGGAGAATAAGCTGCTCGAAAAAACTGAGTTAGACGAATTGCAAGTGCTTGACGACAAGATTCCGAATCTTTATGTTAACTGGTGCGCCAAAGAGGCTATGTACAAAGCGTATAATATCAGCGACTTAGATATCAAAAGCAATTTCCGTCTCGAATATTTCGACTATAAAAAAGATGGCGGCTGTGTTTTTGGTTTTATTACCAAAGGCGATTTTAGACGGCGTCTTTTGATGCACTATTTTACTTTCGATGATTATATGGTGGCGTGGTGCGCCGAATAAAACTAATTGATAATGAGCATTTTTCAAGATTATTTCACCGATGGCAAAAAACGAATCGCCATACTTGTTGACCCCGACAAGCATACGCCCGATTCGGCAGTAAGGCTTGCTACTAAAATAGATTCAAGCCGTGCTGATATGATTTTTGTAGGTGGAAGTCTTGTTTCAAATTCGGTTTACGATATTATAAATGCTATAAAATCAGCCACAAGCAAACCTGTAATTCTTTTTCCGGGGTCTCCGCATCAGGTTACTTCCAATACCGATGCTATGCTTATGCTAAGCCTTGTTTCGGGCAGAAATCCGCAGTTTTTGATTGGCGATGCAGTTTCTGCCGCTATGACTATCAAAAAATCTGGAATAGAAACTATATCAACGGCTTACATTCTTATCGACGGCGGCAGATGCACCTCGGTGCAATACGTTAGCAACACCATGCCCATACCTGCCGACAAGGTTGATATTGCTGTATCTACCGCTGTAGCAGCCACTTTGCTCGGTATGAAAGCCATCTATCTCGAAGCCGGTAGCGGAGCTTTGAATCCCGTTTCGTCCAAAATTATTTCCGCAGTGAAACAAAATACCGCTGTTCCCTTGATTGTGGGTGGTGGATTGCGTTCGCAATCTGCTATAAAACAAGCCTTTACTGCTGGAGCTGATATTGTGGTAATAGGTTCGGCGGTAGAAGCTGATGAATGTTTTTTGGAGCAATGCGCTATTTAGAGGCTGCTTGGGTCAGAATATTTTCAAAGTTGTTAATATCGTCATTACCTATTTTTATATCTATAATTGTTCCTTCTTTGTTGATAATCCAATATGTAGGCCATACTTTGAGGGATATTAGCGATTTGAATTGCTCTTCTGTCAGGTAGTAAGAGTCGCCGTTCATTTTGGAAATTGTTTTATGATATCTTTCAAACTCAGAGTTTTTACTGTCGGTAATATACACAAACTCAACACCTTTGCTTTTGAGTTTCAACTCTAACATGTGTATTAGATTATGAGCCCACAAGCATCCACCACAGTGGACATGCCAAAAGTCAACTAATACCACCTTGCCTTTGTATCGGTCGAATATTTCGTGATATAATTCGTCGCCGGTTTTGTCGCTTACAGTCATAAATTTGGTGGTAGATGGTGTCTGATTGATTTCGTCGCTGAGCCTTTTGGCGTGGCGGTAATAAAATACATCAGAATATTGTTTCAATTGGTCTAATTCTTCGTTGGTTAAACTTCTGTTTAAACATAGGTTCTCGCAAATATTTTGTGTTTCAATTAGTTCGTGAAGTTTGTTGTCTCCAAAAATCTCTTTGGCTGTGAGATTTGTTTTCTGTTTTTTCCTTAAATATTCCAATTGTTCGTTGTACTTGGTGTTGAATGCTGCAATTGCCTTATTATTAAGCGGTTTTTCGTTTAAAATATTGGAGATGATTGTAGCCAATGTTGATTGGTCGTTGGGTTCAATCATTGGTTTGATGTCGGAATAGATTTCAAACTCTTTGAGCAACTGCGATTTGTTGCCATTGTATTGCACTATTTGGTTTTTTATTATTTCAAATGTATGACCAAATATATGAGTTGATAGTATTATTGGGTCATCGAATCCGTAATCTTTTAAAATTGAATATGTTGTAAGGTCGTTGTCTAATCGCCAATTGTCCATATCCAATTGATTTCTAAGTCTTTTACTTGCTGGTCGAGTATTGTCGCCTGCAAGGTTATATATATTATGGATATTAGTCAAATGTGTTCCAAAATACTGCAAGGCGTAGCAGTTTAATTCTGCTTTGAGAAAATTTTGTGTTTCGGTGGGATATCCTTTTTCCTCTATTTTTTTGTAATATTCTGAATATAGATTCTTTACTTCCTCTTTACGTTGGTTGAAAAAAACTGCTGTTTCAGGCATGTCCTTTATTTTATAGTTTTTACGGTGTGGAATATACCACATTTTGGAAATCATATCATTAAAATCTTTTGATGCAATTGTTTGATTTTCAATACTGTTCGCACCATTGAAACTTACATACTCAAAATTCCACCAATAACTTCTTTCATGGTTGTGCATACGGTCGGTGTTGATATCCATATACACCGTGTCGGATGCCGACAGCAACGCGTAAGCCTCGCCTTTGCCCGAAAAATCAAAGTTAACTACTTGTTTTTCAAGTATTATGGGAACCACCAACTCAAAACTTCCGTCTTGTGCAAGCGTTGTGTTTGCTTTTATGGTAACGCCTGTTACAAAGTCCTCGTAATATGCTGTTATTGTGGAGATGTTGTCGGGAGTACGGCTGAATTTGCCGATTACTGTGGCTGTGTATTCTCCAAATTTTTGCGCCTGAGCCGCGCTGAATGTAAAAATAGCGAAAACCGCTGTAAATAAGATGCTTTTCATGTTTTTACTATTAGTAATTGTTTATATTTTTCCTAATAGACAACAGTGATTGCAAAATATTACAGTGATGAATAAAATTTTTTAGAAATTAATTTTAGTCTTAATCCTCATTCATATTTTCAAACATTGCGTTGTGGAATACTCTTCCAAAGCGGAATGTCAAAAATAAATTTGTAATCAATTGAGGATTACGTTCTTGTGCCAATAATTCTAACTCTTTGAGAAACGCTGTAAATTTGATACCAGCTTCTAAAGCGGTAAGTTTAGTATCGTGTTTGCCAAATTCAAAACTTAATCCTGCTTTTACAAATGCTCCGGGTACTGCAGTAATTTCGTCGAACCCTTTTGAAAAGCTCGACTTGCCGAGTATCATATATGCCACTTGATGGCGTATATTGTCGAGGTCAAATTTTTCTGACCTAATATCTTTTTCGTCGTACCACACTTCGTAATAAATGGGCTTAAGCACAGCCACAGTGGCACCTCCGAAATAAAACAATCGAAATTCTACGCTGTTGAGGTCGTGTTTTTGAAAAAGAGAGCGTTGCCTGCCGCGCGAGTAAAAAAACTCCATACAAAAATTTTCTTTGCCGTAGCAATATGATCCGTAACCTGTTGAGTAATTGTTAGAAATACGGAATTCTTGTGGGTGTTTGATTATCGAAAAACCAGCGTCCCACAGGTTTTTTTTATGGATACTAACAAATTTGCCCGAGCGGTAGTCCATCTCGAAGCCGTTGGTTTTGGCAGATGCCGATAGCGACCACTCGTTTCGTACAAGTATCTTTTTTTCGGTGTCGATTTCTCCTTGCGCCCAAACGTTGTGCGCAAATGCTGATGCAATTAGCAGCAGGCCAAGTCTTTTCATCTCTCTTAATGATTAAAATGCTTATCTGTTGATAGTTACATTAACAGATGAGTAGGCAGGGCATGCGGGTTTTGACGAACGGCACGATGCAAATGCCATGCATACTATTGCTAGCAAGGCTGCTATATACAATGTCTTTTTCATAGAGTGATTTTTTAATTATTAAATATCAATTAGTTACAAAATTATTTATTTTTAAGTAATTTCTACTTACACTTAAAACGCAAATATATTTAATTTGTTGGTTAAATGTAAAAATAAATTGTTTTTTTTAAAAAAATAGCTTTACAGTGATGTGGATTTTGGCTTGTTTAAGTGGCAAATATTCATTATGTTCACGTCCAAGTGCCCAAGCTATATCTATGTCGGCATTGTTTTGGCGCAATCCGGCTCCTATGCCCATGCCTTGTGGTGTGTCGTTGGTCCCGTTGCATCGGTAGGCGGCTATATCGTGAAATGTAAAAATGCTAAAATTATCGTATGGCCTGTATCTGAGTGTGTTGGACATCACGATGTATCGGTCGGCAAAAAAATATTCTTCGTTGAATCCTCTTAACGATGTTGCTCCTCCAAATCTATATTTTTCGTAAAGGTAGGTTTCTGTATCGCACAATTTCACTTTTGATGAGGTAAGGGACGAAATTTCAAACCTTTGCCAAAGTGTGCGGTTGTAGTTGAGGCTCATTCGCAATTCTTGACAATTGCTTTTTCCCTCATTGTTGGTTCTGTGACCTGTGGCAGCACCGATTGAGGCTTTTAATATACTTTTGTTGAATGTGTAAAGCCACAGAATATCAGCACCGTATAGTGTGCTGTTAGATTTTTCTATTGTTGATATTTCGTTTTGTGGTATTAGCCAAGTGCCTGAAACATCAGCTTTTATGCTTATTGCATCTGATAAACCTACTTCAATTGCTGGATTTATAGCCACAAACACGCATGTAGAGTCGGTTTTATTTATTTTGATGTTTCCGTCTGCCGTTAATGCCGACCCGAATAGATATGGCAGCCGTATTTCTGTAGATCGTTTTTGCGAATTTTCTTTGTATCCGTGCCATTCAAATCCAAAAGTTTCGCCTTTGCCGAGGTTGTTGGCAAGCATCAAAGTTGCGTTTCCTGTGGGGTAGTAACGCTCTTTTTGTGGGTTGTACATTAATGCGATTCCCGCTTCGGCGCTATTGCATTTTTGTTTTTGAATGTAGAGAAAAATATCCACATCGTTTGGGTGAAATTCGGGTTGCGCTTGTTGTGTGGTTTTAAGAATGCCTGTGTTATTGATGAGAGCGTCGGCTCGAGTAAGTTTGCGATGCGAAAACTCTGCTCCGGGTTTGAGATGAATGGTTCGGTATATATAATAAGGTGTGATTTTTGGTTTTCCTGGCAGAAAGATGTTTTCTATTTTGTAATAATTGCCTTTTTGTACAGAGAAAAAAAATCTTGCAACCCTTTGATTCAACACTACCGAATCGCAAACTGCTTTGGCAAATGGATATCCGTTGTTGACATATCTCATTAGGTATTTTTGTAATGTGGAATTTGCAGAGTCTAATCCGAAGCGAGAATATTGCACAAACTTTCCGTTTTTAAGTGTATCTGATATTACAACCATTGTGATTTTGGGCACTTGAGCCATCGTTAGGGATGCTAAAAAAAGCCACAGAGCCGTAAAAAATATTTTTTTTACGATTTTATTAAAAAAATATTTATTATTAATATTCACAAAATCAACTGTTTAGTAATAATTCACTAACAATAATCAAAAAAAATATTTATTTAGGTCTTGACAAATAAATAAATATTTCGGATATTTGTAATAGTATTATAAACACCTAAATTATGGCAAGCATTATCAACAAAAACAAAACAGACAATGCCCAAAAAAGTGGCAAAGTTAAATGGTACGATACAACCAAGGGCTTCGGCTTTATCGAAAGTGAAGACGGAAGCGATGTTTTCGTACATTACACCGGAATTCCGTTTGTCAACGGTAAAAAAGTTAATTTAAAAACCGATCAACGGGTTTCGTTTGAAATCACCGAGGGCAAACGTGGTCCTCAGGCTACAAATGTATCTGTGGTAATTTAATTAATTTTTGTTTTCATTTTGTAAACGTTAAAAGGTTAGACATGAAAGGCGAGATTTTACTCTCGCCTTTTTTAGTCTTTATGTTTACAAAATGATTATTTTTTTGCTGTGATAATGATGTCGCAGCTTGTGTTTCTACCTTTGTAAGATGTGGTAAAGTCGGTAATTTCTTTTGCCGAAATGTTGATGTTGCGTGCGCGGATAAGTGTTAAGCTTGTGTGTGCGTAAAGGTAGTCGAGACCTGCAGCTGTGATTCTTGAATCAGAGCAGTCGATTTCGCGAAGTGTTCTAACATTTTGCAGCGGACGAATTGTGGCAACGTCGGTGTGCGAAATGTTGAGGTAAGCAAGCATCTTAGAGTATTGCAACGGGAGAAGGTCGCTAACACGTGTTTCGCTGCAGTTGAGCGATACGAGGCTGTTTTTCTGCAAACCGTCTAACGAGAAGAGGGGATTTTTCGAAACGTCAAGCTCTTCTAATTTCGATAGGTTAGAGATAGCAGCCAAACGGTTGATGGTGCAGTAGTGCACATCAAGTTTTTTGAGTTTAGCAAGTCCGGCAATGGGAGTGAGGTCTTTTACCATTGTGTTGCCGCAGTTGAGCTCTTCAAGTTCGGTGAGTTCGGCTAATTCTGCCAACGAGGTAAGATTGTCGTTGTCGGAGCAGTTGAGGTATTTCAAACTTTTGAGTTTGCTGATTCCTTGGAGGCTTTTGATGCTTGTGCCGCTAACGTCTAAGTAGCGAAGTTCGGGCAAACCTGCTATTGCTCGCATCTCAGTGATTTCTGTGTGTCCTGCGCACGATAAATTTTGTATATTTACCATCATTCTGAGTTGTTCGTCGGTGGGATCCACGTCCTTGCCTTTGAGCTCTTGTTCTTGGAATATTTTTTTCCATTCTGGCGATAAGCTATTCCACCAAGACCTATAGTTGGTGTTCTGCGCCATCAAGTTACCGGTAGTAAATACGATAGCCGATAACAATACGAGTGTCAATAATTTTTTCATAATTCAACCATTATTTATATTTAGTTATTTATTTTAATAAAATCTATTGTTATAACGTTTGGACAGGCAAAAACCCTATTCCAAAAATTAATAAAAAATGTTAACTTCCTTACTATCTTGATGGTATATCAAATAGAGTGGGGTAGTCTTCATCGAATTTTTTTAGCACCGTGGTCATCACAGCCTCGCGGATAAATTTGGCTTTGTTGGTTACTCTGTATTTATTGCAGTAATTTACAAAAGCCTGCATTTCAAAGTCGTTGAGAACGATTTCTATGCGGTGTTTGCGTTTATATTTTTGTATATCTTCTTTGCTTTTCTTGGGTTTTTTAACAGCCATAGTGTCGCATTTGTTGGTTTCTATTCATATTTATCGTAAATATCGTAAAAATGTTGTTACAAATATAAAGGTTTTATTTTCTTAATACTACAAATTTTCTGTTTTTTTTAGCGGAGAATGTTTTTTTACGTTTTTTCCCCATAACTGAAGTAGCAGATAGGTGGTTAATGCTGCACTGATTATGGCTATTGATATTGATACTGCCGTGTTTTCGCTGATATTGTTGGTAATGTCGCTACCTTTTATATAATAGGCAGTTACGGCTACAAAATTGTTAAAAAAATGTGCCGCTATCGATACTCTGATATTTTGGGTGCATACTATCATAAAGCCAAGCATAAAGCCCAAAAGCACTCTTGGTAAAAATCCATAAAACTGTAGGTGAAACGCACTGAATATCACTGCGGTAACTGCTGCTGCTAATAGTGGGCGGTGTTGTGTAATAATTTTTTGTAATGTGGCTCTAAAAAATAGTTCTTCGGAAATTGCAGGCACCAACGCCAACACTATTATATTATAAAGGTATACCCAAAAATTGTCGGTTATCAGTATTTGTTCTGTAACTATCTTTGCGCGGTCTTCTTTTTGTCGCATCCACTCTTCGATGCCTTTCATGCAGTCGGGCAGGGATAGTTGCATGTTTAATTCTGTGATATAAGCTGTAAAAGGTATCACCGTTATCATTGCCGTCAATGCTAACAACATTGATTTCCAATTGGTTTGTGTGTTGAGGTAAAGACCATTCTTGATGTTGGTATCAAACAGCCAAGCGCACACCAATGCAGGTATCAAAAATATTATCAACGACGAAAGTATCTGATATATACGCACATAATTGGGGTCTGCGGAAGCTTGTGCTACGGTTGTTGCGCTCAATTTTGCGTAAATCATTGCACCTGCAGTGCCCACTACTAATGCTATTAACAGGCACACAAGTGTAATTAATGCTAATGATGCTAATTTTCCGATAGTTCCAAAATGATTGAACATCTTTCTCTTCTGATTTTTCGACAAAAGTAGGAATATTTGCGTTTTTTTTTGCTTTTCTGCAAAAAAAGTGTGATATTTGATAATCTTTTGAGGCTTAAATATAGTCTTATATTATGAAGTAATTTATAAACATTTTAAAAGATAGATTAAAAAATGAAAAAGATTTTATTGTTAATAGCCTTGACATTGTGTGTGTTACAAGGATTTTCGCAACACCGTGGACGCGGCGGATATGTCAATTGGATGACAATTGCTGTTAAGGGCGGCGCTGGCACGTTTATGATGCTCAATCAAGACCTCAAAAACACCGAAGGTTTTACTCTCGAGGCTTTTTCTCCGTCGTTTTGCTTTGGCGGACGATACGGAATTGTTTTTGGCAACTATGTGGGTGTTTCGTTTGAATACCTTGGAGGCGGCTTTAAGCAAAAATTCAACTTTAAAGAGGGTAATAGCACTGTAAATGGCAATTTTAACTTTGGTTGCACCGATATGCTCGCATTGCTCCGATACACAGGCGATTACGGTTTTTACGCCGAGGTTGGTCCTAAGTTTACAACCGTTAAAAAGGCGAAAGGCACAATTGATAATATTGCAGAAGATGAGGATGTTGACGACCAGTTTAAAGACAAACTTACGTCTATTGCCTTTGGTTTGGGTTTTATGCCATACAATGGCGACCGTGTTCAAGTAAGTCTCGGTGCAAGAGCATCTTACGGTTTTAAAAATATGGTGGAAGAAAATCAAAACCCATTTGATTTTGTAAACCCAAGTATCACCACCGAAACCAAGCAGTTGAACGTTCAGATTCTCTTAGAGGTCAACTACTTCTTTGCTAAATTCGGAACAGCCAACTGCGGACGCCACGGCATAGAATTCTTCAAATAACAAGATTTTTTGATACAGATAAATAACATAATATTATGGCACATAAGACATTTAATGCTCTCGATTTTACCGTTAAGACTCTCGATGGCAGATGCACCATTCCTTCGCCGCTAAACCTCAAAAATGCCGACGGCGACGATGAGTACGATTACGTAAAAGACGGTGAGCGAATACTTTACGACGCTTCTACCAAAAGCCTCGAAGATTATAAGAAAACAGGCAAGATGCCTATCTCATTTGAAAAGGCAGGTCCTAAAGAGAAAATCTATTTTCAGCCCGACAAAACCAAAGTGGCTATTGTAACTGCTGGCGGTCTCTGCCCGGGTCTCAACAATGTGATCAAAGGTCTTGTAACTCAGCTTAATCAGCGTTACAAGGTTCACAATGTGGTTGGTATCAGATATGGTTTCCGTGGATTTAAACCTGGCTTCGATCTTGTGCCGCTTACATCCGAACTTGTAGACCGTATTCACCTTCAAGGCGGTAGTTTCCTTGGTTCGTCGCGTGGTGAACAGCCTTCAGAAATGATTGTAGACGTGCTTCAACGTCAGAATATCAATATTCTTTTTTGCATCGGTGGTGACGGTACTCTGCGTGCTGCCAAGTCTATTGCCGAAGAGATTAAAAGCCGTAATTTAAACATCGCTGTTGGCTGTGTGCCAAAGACTATCGACAACGATATCTGCTTTATTGATAAGAGCTTCGGTTTTGAAACTGCATTCTCAGTGGCTTCTGAAATCGTTATCAACGCCCACAACGAGGCTAAGGGTGCTTACAACGGCATTGCTATGATTAAACTTATGGGTCGCGATTCGGGATATATCGCCGCCAACACCGCACTTGCAACTGGCGAGGCTAACTTTGTGCTGATTCCCGAAATGAAGTTCGACCTTTACGGACCTAACGGCTTTATTACCAAGATTCGTGAACGTCTCGAAAAACGCCACCACGCTCTTATAATTGTTGCCGAGGGTGCTGGTCAGTTCCTATTTGAGGGCGACAACGTAGAACGCGACGAGAGTGGAAACGTTAAGTATCAGGATATTGGCGTTTTCCTCAAAGATAAAATTACCGAGGAGTTTAAAAAAGATGGTTTTCACCACTCTATCAAGTATATCGACCCGAGTTACATTATCCGCTCGTCACCAGCCAACAGCAACGATAGCAAGTTCTGCAACCTTCTTTCTCTCAACGCAATACACGCGGCTATGGCAGGAAAAACAGAGTTTGTGGTAGGTCACTGGAACGGCAATTTCACCATTCTGCCTATCTCTGCCACCGTGGTAGAGCGCAAGCGCATCAACCTTGAGAGCGAACTTTGGGGCAACGTGCTCGAGATTACAGGTCAGCCCATCAAGATGATAGCCAATCCCGACGAATCTGCTCAACTTGATTACATCCCCCCGCAAAGCAAACCCACTACAAAGGGTAAGAAAAAGGAGATTGATTAATTAAGATAAGAAATTAGGGGAAATTTTCCCAACATTTCCCCTAATTTCCCTTTTATTTCTGATAATAATAATTTCGATCATCATCATCCCACGGTACATAAACCGGTTTGGGCGTTACATCTTTGTAGATGCTGATGGTTTTGGCTATGCGTGATGACAATATAATATTGCCACTGCCGCCATAGATATTTGTGTGCATTTTAATTGCGCCTGTAATTTCTTGATAATCAAATTTCCCCGCACGATAATTGTTGATCGCTTTGTAATAATAATAGGCATCTTCGTCGATAGACTCTATGCCAACAGTTTCTTCGCAATTGTAGATACCGTATGGATTGTTGTAGTTTTCATATAGGTCTAATGAGTCGGGATCGTGAAACTCAATTGTTGGTGGAATTATTACTGAATATTTGGTATCGTAGGTTTCTGAGTTGTATGTGCGTTGTATTTCGGTTCGCTCGTAAAATTTCAAATTGCATTGTCCACCGGCAAAACGCGAGTTTTTAAACACGTGGCAGTCGTTGTATGTGCCTTCCATAAAGTCGTTTTCCACGGTAAAATCTTCGTCGGTAAGCAGCAATTCGCCTTCGTAAAATACTTTGGATCTGATATATGTGGTGTCGTAAATGTACCATACCGAGTCGCGCATTGTGGTCCATTCTTGCCCGTCTTCGTCGATAAACGAATCGGGCACCCAATCTATAACCTTATGTATGCCCGCTTTTGTGGTTTTGTTGCGCGAGTAGAGTCGGTAGTAATGCTTTTCTGGCGATAAGTCTTTGAATGTTACGTCAAAACGAAACATATCGGCGTAACTTGCCTGATCGCCATACCATTCGTGATATGCCTTATCTTTTTCAATTGTGTAAGTAACGTCGAAATTATCCACTTTTTTGGGCATAACTCCTTCAAAATAAGCGTGTTTGTCGAAATTGTGAATATCAAAACGCACTTGGTCGCCGTCGTGAATCACGGTTTTGATGTTGTAACGTCCTGGAATGTGGTCACATACAGAGATTTCTTCCACAAGTTGTCCGTTTATAGTGAGTTCCACAAGCGCCGAGTTTACATTGTTGGCTGTTCTTAATCCTGTTTCGGTGATAAACAGATAGTTAGAATCGCTTTCGGAATAGATGAACCCATTGGCGCAAAGCACTCCCACAGTGTTGTCGGCATTTAGAGGAATGTCTTCTTTGCAGGCTGTGGCAAGGGTGATGATGGCTAATAATATGTATAGTTTTTTCATAGTGCTGTTCTATTAGAATTTGTAAGTAAATGTAAATGAAGGTATTATAGGTAGAATGGTAAGTTTCCTGAGCACAAGATATTCAATCGGATTGTATGGGTCGGCAGGATTCTCTTTTTCTTTCACTTTTGAGAAAGCAAAGTTGGGATTCTTGGCGTTGTAGACGTTGTAAACCGATATGTTGAAAATCCTTTCACAGTGTTTTTTCTGTTTGTGAAAATTGATACCGATGCAGAGCAAATGCGATGCTGGAAGTGTGTAGTTGTTTCGGTTTTCCACAAAGTCGATGTTGTCGGTTTTTGTTTCGGGGCGTTCGACATTTCCAGCCTCGTATTCCCAATAATCGTAAGGGTCAACGCCTGAGGGAAGTATCAGCGTTTCTTTTGATAGTGAAATAGTTGCGTGCGACCCCGAGAAGTATGTCCAATTGGCATCAAAGTCGATGTGGTCGTTGATTTTTTGCGAAAAGACTATGCTGATATTGTGTCGGCGGTCGTATGCAAATGGAAACACACGTCCGTTGTTTACTCCCGATCCGTTGGCAAAATCGCGGTCGGCTTTGGATAATGTGTACGAAATCCATCCTGTGGCTTTGCCTTCGGTGCGTTTTGCAAGCACTTCTATGCCTTTTGAAATGCCTTCGCCCATTGCCACCATCTGCTGCCAATTGCCCGAAAATCCCATAAAACTCATTCCGTCTTTGTATTCAAGCACGTTGTGGAGTTCTTTGTAATAGCCTTCTACCGAAAATTCCCATCCCTTGGCTTTTGTGCAGTATGCGCCCACAGAGTATTGGTCGGCGGTTTCGGGCTTGATATTCTGTGTAATTGGCACCCAAAGGTCGGTGGGAAGTGCCAATGGCGACGACGTAAGCAAGTGAACGCATTGACTCATACGAGTATACGATGCTTTGAATGTCCAAAATGGTGTGGCTGTGTATTTTAGCGAAAAACGCGGTTGAATGGTGTTGTATGCCTTGTCTTGCACTTTAAATAGTGTGTAGGCAAATCCGGGAATTGCCGAAAGTTGGCGTGTAATTTTCCATTCGTCTTCGGCATATATCGACAACTCGTTGGCATATATGGTTTTACCTCCCGGAATCACCGACGATGAGTCTACATTGTTTTCAGGATTGGTAGATGACTTTGATTTGATTTTGGTTATTGATGTTTCGGGTTTAAATTCGTGGTAAATGTAGTTGAAACCAAACTTGATTGTGTGACGGTCGGTTGCCATAAAGTCAAAGTCAGACGCCGCGCCATAATCGATAATTGATGAATTGTATTCTGAACTTGTAAATTCGCTCCAACTGCCTCGTGGACCATTGCTGCTGTCTTCGTATTCCGAACCAATTGACATATTATATTTATTGTAAGATATTGTGTTATTGGCAAATAAACGTGGTGAAAATACGTGGTTCCAACGCACGGTGCTTATCAAGTTGCCCCAACGGAGATAAATTTTGTCGTTGTATTTGTCGATACGTGTGCCGGTTTTGTTTTCGCCGGTTTGTTCGTCGAAACTGCTGTCGTTGTATTCTTCTTTGTATTTGTCTCTAACCCAAAACTTATCTACGCCGCGGTAAAAACTAACATAAAGGCGGTCTTTGTCGCTGAATTTGTGGTTTACTTTGGCGTTGAAATCGTAAAACCAATATCCTGCGTTGAGTTTTTCGTCATCGTCGAGACCAGCTTGGGCAATTTTCATTACAGGCCACATCAATAGCGACAGATATGTGGTGCGTGCTGAGAGCGAAAACGAGGTTTTGTCTTTTACAATTGGTCCGTCGATGTTGAAACGCGATGTTAAAAGACCAATTGAAAAACTCGAATGATAATTGTTCATATCGCCGTCTTTGGTGCGAACGTCGATTACTGATGAAACTCTGCCGTTGTATCTTGCTGGAAACGATGATTTATAGAAACTTACCTTTTTTACGGCTTCGGGGGTGAATACCGAAAAAAATCCAAAACAGTGGTCTACTTTGTAAACTGGCGAACCATCTAAGAGTATAAGATTTTCGTCGCCGCCGCCACCTCTGACGTATAGCGCAGATGCTCCTCCAACGCCCTGCTGCACTCCGGGTGTAAATTGTATGGCTCGCAAAACGTCAGTTTCGCCAAGCAGCGAAGGTGTGTGTTCTATTAGTTTTACGGGAATATCAAGCGAACCCATTCCTGTGGCTTGAATGCCCACATCTTCGCGTTGAGCCGTTACCACAACTTCCTCTAACTGAATATTATCAGATAGTTGAATGTTCATCAATGTGTCTTTGGTGAGGTTGATTTCCACGGTTTTGGGAGTGTAGCCCACGTACGAGAAACTCAGCGTGTGAGCGCCCTCAGCAAGTGTGAGCGAATAAAATCCAAAAACATTGGTGATTGTGCCTTGAAGCGTGGATTTGTCGTAAATGGTGGCTCCAATGGCGGTTTCTGATGTTTTTTCATCTGTGATGTATCCGCTTATGGTGTACTTTTTTTGTGCGGATAAACTCATTGTTAGGCAACAACATAGCAAAGTTGCTGCTAATATTTTATTCATGTTTTCAATAATTAGTTTGTTATAATAAATAGGCGGCAAAGGTATTTATTTTTTCGCTAAATGCAAAAAACTGATTACTTTTGCCCGCTTTTATAATTATTATGGAATTTATCGTAGCCCTCAAAGAACACCGTCATTTAGGCTTTTTGCTTGTGCCTCATTTTGTGCAACTTTCGTCTACCGGCGGTCATTATGATATTAAGGAAAACGTTGTGTCTGACGACGTTAGAACCTATCCCGACCGCTATACCGCAGAGCAAAAGCAGATTGCGATACTTGCTTCGGAATGTTCTGAAACTCACATCACTAAGAGTTTCGGCGGTCGCAAGTGCGCCACGCCTCAGGAGTTTTTTGCGTCGCACGATGCCAAGTATATCGACGAATATGTGCGTCCGGCTATTGATAAAAAAATAGTGCAGATTCTCAACATCTGCCGCACTGCCCATATCGGGGTTTATTACAAAGACCCAGCACTAAAAACTGTGCTCGTGGACGACCGTATCGAATTTGCTTCGCAAAAGGCGGAGGCGGTTTTCAACTTTGTGCGCACCGATGAGGAGACTCAATATTTCCTTACTGTAAAATATAAAGACAAGGTAATCAATCTGTTAAATAAGAATGTGTATGTGCTTTCGTATCAGCCGTGCGTGTGCGTTATCAATCGTCGCATTCTGTTTTTCGACCGTATCGACGCCAAAAAACTCGTGCCGTTTATCTCTAAAAAATATATTCCCGTGCAAAAGCGCGTGGAGCCGCAGTATTATCAAAAATTTATCCTCAACACCATAAAGGAAAATTTTATTGTTAATCCTTCGGGTTTTAAAATCATTACCCAAAATCCTGAGCCTAAGGCAGTTTTGATGGTGGAGCACGATTTGGAGGGTTACACTGTTTTTGTGCTAAAATTCAGATACAACGGAATCGACTTTCTTGCTACAAGCCGCAACTTGGTGGTTGTCAAGTTTATAGAAAACAACGGCGATTATCTGTTTACCAAACTTGTGCGCAATCTCGATTACGAACAGGAGGTGGAAAATGCCGCTTTTGATATTTTTAAAACTCGCCTCAACCCCGGCACTTACCGTATCAAGAGCGATGCCAACGACCCAAAAATTCAAGAGGCGTTTGCTATTAACTGCTTGAACAACAATAAGGAACAACTTGTTCAGGCGGGCATCTCCATCGAACAGAATCTTAGCCAAAAGAACTATTACACCGGCTCTATACGCTTGGATATGAGGGTTAAGAACCGTACCGACTGGTTTGATATCTATGCTATTGTAAAACTCGACGGTTTAGAGATTCCGTTTGTATCGCTTAAATATTACATTATCAACGATATACACGAATTTACTCTGCCCGACGGACGTGTGGTGGTGCTGCCCGACGAATGGTTTGAGCGTTTTCGCGATATGTTTATTTCGGGCAGTTTCGACAAGGATTCTGGCAATATCATACTAAAAAAATATCAGTATCTTGCCTTGATGTCGCTGCCGTTAGATTCGGGCGAAAAGGATTCTATTGCCGAACTTGAAAAGAAACTCTCTGATTTTGACTCAATTCCAATGGAGCAGCCGCAAAATATCAATGCTCAATTGCGTCCCTATCAGATTACCGCCTACAACTGGCTTAAAATGATGCGCGACTATAATTTTGGTGCGTGCCTTGCCGACGATATGGGTTTGGGAAAAACTCTCTGCACGCTTTCGGTGCTTGCCAACAGCATTCTCCTTGCCGACGACAACACACGCCCGGGCGAACTTTTTACTATCGAACACAAAATTCCATCGCTTTTGCTTGTGCCTAAGTCGCTTATTTACAACTGGAAAGCCGAGGCGAAAAAGTTTGCTCCGCAGTTGAAAATTATTGAATATTCGGGCAATAACCGTCAGCAACTTGTGCGCTCGTTTAAATATTACGATGTGGTGATTGCGGGTTATTCTATTATGCGAAACGATATTCAATATTTTGAAAAACAGGAGTTTAACTATGTGATTTTAGACGAGAGCCAAATGGTGAAGAATCCTCTTTCTAAAACCTATCTTGCCTTAATGAACCTCCGTTGCCGACATCGCCTTACGCTTACGGGCACGCCGCTCGAAAACTCTCTCACCGACCTTTGGAGCCAGATGAACTTTATAAATCCGGGTTTGCTCGGCTCGTTGCAGGTGTTTAAAAAGCGTTTTGTGCTGCCGATTGAGCGTGGCAACAACGAAGCCGCATCCGAAAAACTTCAAAAACTGATTTATCCTTTCATTCTCCGCCGCACTAAGCAGCAGGTGCTCAGCGACTTGCCCGAAAAAATAGAGCAGACGATATTCTGCGAAATGACCGACGCTCAGGCAGAGATTTACGAACGTGAGAAATCGAAGGTTCGCAACCAACTTATCGACCTGATGGACAAGGGTTTGCTTTCAAATTCTACTATGGATGTGATTCAGGGATTGGTGAAACTGCGTCAGATTGCGTGCAGTCCCGCCCTTGTAGACAGCGCCTACCAAGATGGCAGCGGCAAGACCGATGAAATAATGATGATGCTTCAAAACGTTGTAGACCAAGGACATAAGGTGCTGGTTTTCTCGTCGTTTGTAAAGCATTTAGATTTGATAGCCAATGAGTTGCAGCAGCGCGGATTAGATTACGCAATGCTTACCGGACAAACCGAGGAGCGCGAAAACGAGGTGGAAAAATTCCTTTCAAACGATGATGTGCCTGTCTGTTTGATTTCTATCAAGGCTGGCGGCACAGGTTTGAACCTTACCCAAGCCGACTATGTGTTTATCATCGACCCGTGGTGGAATCCCGCCGTAGAGGAACAGGCGATAGCACGTGCCCATCGTATCGGTCAGAAAAACAGCGTGATGGTTTACCGATTTATCTCAGCCGGCACTGTGGAGGAGAAAATTCAAGTGCGTCAACAAAAAAAGGCGGGACTTGCAGCGGCGTTTGTTAATGAAACCACGCTGTTTAATCCCGCACTTAAAGAAGATGTAATGGAAATATTAGGATAGCGTCTTATTCTGCGCTAACTTCCTCAGAATCTGTGCCTAAACGCTCGTCGAAAATATCGGCGATGCGGTTGTATTCTTCCTCGTCTTCAATGCTTTCGAGGATTTCTTCGTCGCCCGATTTTGAAAGTTTCATAATCACTACCTCTGTTACATCGTCGTCGTCGGCTTTGTCGTCGAGTTCTTCGGGGTTTTCGTAATAGGGCAGGAGAGCGTAATACTCTGTGCCGTTGTCGGTTATCATATCAATGATTTCAAAATCGTGGTTTTCACCTTTTTCGTCTTCAAGGCTTATTACTTGAATTTCGTCGTCTTCGTTGATTTGTTCTGCGCTCATTGTAAATGGGTTTTAAAAATTTGGATGCGCAAAGGAAACAATAATAATGCTAATTTCAAAAATTATTTTTCATCTCCGCGAAGATACTTTTTACTGTTGCGACACGAAATTCATAAACCTATCGATACATTCAATTTTTGCTTTGTTTGGCAGGTCAATTAGTTGAGCACCGTTGTTAAATTCCATAACGCTCTTTGTATTTGGTTGGTATTCAACCCATTTCGGAAGTCCTGCGCCGTTGGGATTACCGCAAGATTTTGCAAAGTTTACCCAATATTCTTGCATTATGTCAGATACTTTTTTCTCCTCGGGATACTTGTCGGCTTCCTCGTCGAACCTACCACTCAGATACATACAGTCGTCGGCGTGTGCTGCTCCACGGCGGTTGCCATCTGCATATACGGTTTTCTCCGATTTCTGTGCCAAATATGCCACATACACAGGACTTTTGCCTGTTTTTGTCTGCAAATTTGCCCAAGTGTATGCCGGCCATCCAAACTGAACATCGCGTGTTATATCTCGTATGCTAAACAGACATTCTTCGTCGGTGTTGCCAGGGTAATGATACTTGACACTGTCGAGCCAATTTGCGGGAAATTGCTGACTATTGAGTAATGCTTCATATTCATTTACGCTTACCGACGCAATTCCTGCCGCACCTTCGTCGCTATTGTGCATAATCAGCACTGGCACGTCGTTGTATTTGCCGGTCTCATATAGTTTATACATTGATTCGGGAATCACATAGCCGTCCACAACCGGGAATGAAGGATAGAATACATTATTGCCTGTCAACGCTTTTGCATCCATCTGGCGCATCTCGGCAATTGTTTTTACATTAGCCCTTTCCATAAAACTTTTGGTTTCTTCCATCATCATACTTTCAGTATATGTGCCCATATTCGTTTTAGAAATATACGCACCACTCTGACTTATGCAGGCGCAGAAAAGTCCCTTTGCCAAAGGCGACGCGCACAGAACGTTGCAGCACATAGCACCCGACGATTCGCCAAAAATTGTAACCTTTGAGGGGTCGCCGCCAAAGTTTTTGATATTGCGCTGAATCCATTTGAGTGCATAAATCTGATCAAGAATGCCGTAGTTGCCAGAGTGACCTGTGGGCGATTCTTTTGCCAATTCGTCGCTCACCAAAAATCCCAAAGCACCGTTGCGGAACTCAATTGAAACTGTGATTACACCTCTGCGTGCAAGGCTCTCCCATAATGTGCCGCCGTAATGCTCTGTTGAAAAACTACCTCCGTGTATATACACCATCACGGGCAATTTTTCGTCTACGCTCTTGGCTGGGGTTACAACGCTTAGGTAGAGGCAGTCCTCGTCCATCATATCATATTTGACGTAACTTTTTTCGGGTTGCGGAGGCCATTTGGCTATATCGTCGGCTTTCAAAACGCCTTCCCACGGTTTTACAGGTTGAAGCGGTTTCCAACGGAGGTCGCCCAAAGGAGGTTCACAGTATGGAATTGCCTTATATACAGCAAGATCGTTGCCATCGAGAATGCCTTCTACCTCGCCACCTTCTACGTGTGTTCTCAATATTGGCTGCGCTGTGCAAGCCGTAGTTGCCATTAGTCCAAGGACCAATAATTTCATTAATTTTTTCATAAGGAATCTGAGTTTAATGTTTTACATACTTATAAAAGAACATCAAACGTGCCACTTATGATAATGCTTTGATAATGAGTTGCTTGTGCTTTAATAACGGTTGCGAAATTGTAAAATTTTTTTACAATGTCGTAAAGATATTTTACATCGTGGATTATTTTGCACCTTCTTGTTTGTGGTTGGCATTGTGGCGCACAATCACGTCGGAGAGGAGGTCTTTGCGGGTGATGACAGTGCCTTCTTTTGGGAAAATGTCGCTGCCCGACGATTCTGTAATGATAAGTTGCTGTATGGTAGTGATATACGAATCGTTGCCGTTCTTGTCTGTTATCTGACGGGTTTCTTCGCCGATGCAACTTTGCAGATACCATTTGCCGTCGATGGGCGTGTAGTTAACGTGGTATGCCATACGGCGGAACACCATATCCACGGTTTCGCCCTTGCGGTTTTTGGCGGTGAGTTTTTTGCCGTCGGGGATGATTTCAAATTCGAGACGTGCTATGCTTTTGCTCGTTTTTTCAATAAACATCTTGCCCGAATATTTGATGCCGGGGGCGTTTGATTTTTTGTCGAACTGAATTACAAGAAATACCCCTTGGTCGGTAGAATCTTTGCCAACATACTGAAAATCATAATATTTAGACGCGTATGTGGATATAAATTCTTTTCCTCGGTTTACAAAATCAAGTTCGATAATGTTGAACGGACCGCCACGGAGTTTGAGCAAAATATCGTACTGTTTTTTCGACATCATTTTTCTGCCCTCAGTTACTGCCATTTTGTTTTTGCTAACATCCGAACCGCCTGATTTATAGATATTAAGCATTGCCTCGTCGCGTGCTACAAATGATGAGTCGGCGTAATAACTTTCGCGGTAGAATGCCTTGTAGACGTTGGCTTTGCGGTAATATTGCGAATGTATTCTTGATACTGATTCGCGGATAATTTTTTCGGTTTCCACAGGTGTTACCAATACCTCGCCAAGTCCGTAAATATGCTGCGAGAGAGCGATATTGTTGCTTTGAGAGTTGGCTAACTGATTGATTGCTATTTTTTTAGGCGAATATCCAAGATATGATACCACAAGGGTGTCGTTTTGATTTTCAGGATTGATTAGCAGGTCGAACTTGCCGTTTTCGTTGGTGATGGTGCCTAACGCAGTGTTGTTTAGGCTGATAGAGGCAAACGGCAGAGCGTTGTTTTGATCGGCATCGCGCACCACGCCCGACACTTTTATCATCTGTGGTTTTTCGGCTGGAAGTTCGGTTTTTTCGTAAATTACTATGTTTCCGCCAATTACGGTGTACGAAATATTGTCGGCGAGGATAGTGTTGAGTATAGTTTCAAGTTCGCAATCTTGACGGTTGAGCGATACTTTTTGATTTTTGAGCAAATCGCTGTTGTACGAAAAGTTTACGCCCGATTTGCGGCTGATATCGTCTAACACGTTGCTAATCTCTGCGTTATCGGCTATTACCGAAACTTTTTTTTGCATTATTGCGCTGTCCTGTGCCGCTACGGGTTGCAGGGTAGAAGCGGATATAATTATGGCTAACAACAGTTTCATAGGTGTTGGTTTTTAATGGTTTACTATTGGATAATCCATACGCCGGTAACGGGACTCATCTCGGCTTGGATGTGGTAAATGGTTGACAATCCTTGCATTACATCTTCTATCTTGGCATTCTGATAGCGCGATGTAAGTTTGAGATTGTTGAGAGAGGGGTTTTCGATCGAAATTTCTACGCCGTATACGTAACTGAGTTTTTCAACTGCTTTTGGTAGCGGACAATCTTTAAAATCTAGCATTTGGCTCTGCCATTGCAGCACATTGTCGGAGATTTTGTTCTTCTGCGGTTTCTCGTTTTTGGCGGCTGTTGCCTCCTCGTTTTTTGAAACGGTGATGTTGCCTTCGTCGTTTTGGAGCGACACGCAGCCGTCGGTAACCGACACCTTTATATTATTGTCGCCATTGGCAATGAGGTTAAACTCTGTGCCAAGCACTTTTACGGTGTTGTTGCCCGATTTGATAACGAATGGTTTGTTGTCTAAGTGAACGATGTCGAAATATCCTTCGCCTGAAAATTTTACAAGGCGTTCTTCGCCGTCGAAGTTTTCTTGAAACTCTATCACTGCGCCTTGGTTGAGGCATACGGTGCTACCGTCGGGCAAGGTGATTTCCTGACAAGCGGTTGACGCTGTAATCTGCTGATATTTAATAGGTTCTTTTACCAATAATGTTATCATCAACGTAATGGCTGCCACCGCTGCCGCTGCCGATACTGCGTGCCAAAGTTTGAACACGCGAACTTGTTTTCGGGGAGTCAGTTTTGCGCTCACGTTGTTCCACGCCTTGTCGGTGTCGATTTTGCCCGCTTGCAGATATATCGAGTAGAGGTCTTTCTGCTCGTTGAAATCTTGCTGCGAGTTGATTTCGCCGTCGAATATGTATTTGTCGTTTTCTTCCATAGCCCTTTTGTTTTTTTTGGTTTCTGATAGTTTGACAACCGAAAAGAGCCGTACCCCCAAACCAATTGTAAAAAAAATAAAAAAAGGAGCGCGGCGCACAATGTCACCGCACTCCCGTATTCATAGGTTGAGAGCAAAAAAAAGTTTTTTATTTCTTTAATTGCTCAATCCATTTCCTTGCGTTTACAAATGCCTCTAACCAAGGCGAAACCTCGTCGTTTTTGCGGTTGAATGGGTAGTTGGCCCACTGCCAAGCAAAAATGGCGCGTTCGGGGTGGGGCATCATCGACAAGTGTCGTCCGTCGTCGGAAACGATGGCGGCGGCGTTGTAATCTGATCCGTTGGGGTTGCCGGGATATTCGCCGTAAGAGTATTTCATAGGTATGTGATAGTTCTTTTCGGCTTCGGGAAGGTCAAAACGTCCTTCGCCGTGGGCTACCCATACGCCTAACTTGCTACCTGCAAGTGATTTAAGCATTACTGATTCGTTCGGTAGTATGTCTACGGTTACAAATTCGGATTCAAATTTGTGCGAATTATTGTGACGCAGTTTGGGATGTTTTTTCTTTTTGGGATAGATGAGTTCGAGTTCGTTCATCAATTGACATCCGTTGCAAACGCCAAGGCTGAGTGTGTCGGTGCGTTTGTAGAAGTTTTCGAGAGCCTTACGAGCCTTGTCGTTGTATTTGAACGCGCCTGCCCAACCTTTTGCGCTACCGAGAACGTCGCTATTGGAGAATCCGCCGCAGTAAACTATAAAGCTAACATCTTCGAGAGTTTCGCGTCCCGAAGCAAGGTCGGTCATGTGCACGTCTTTTACGTCGAAACCTGCAAGATACATTGTATAAGCCATTTCGCGGTCGCCGTTGATACCTTTTTCGCGGATGATAGCGGCTTTGATGCCAGTTTTGCGGCGGCGCGATGCCTTGATGCCGTATTGGTCTAACTTGCCAGTAAAGTCGGGGTTGAACTTAAACTCCAACGGCTGAAGCGAATAGTTGTTGAAACGGCTTTCTGCACACGATTTTTCGGTTTGCTCGCGGTCGAGAAGGTATGACGTCTTAAACCAAGTGTTGCGGAGCAAGTCGATGTCGAAGGTGTGAGTTTTGGCGTGATGTGTAACTTTGAGAGTGTGAGTAGAAATTGTCTTGCCGATAATCATATAATTGATATTCAGCGATTTGAGCATCTTTTCTACGTCGTTTGCCTTTGCTGTTTGGAACACTACGCCCGGATTTTCGCTGAATAGTGTTTGGCAGAGGTCGTATTTTTTGTCGAAATCAAAATTGATATCCAATCCGCCCGAAACTGTGGGAAAGCACATTTCCAAAAGTGTGGTGATGATACCGCCTGCCGAAATGTCGTGTCCTGCAAGGATAAGTCCTTTTGACACAAGTTGTTGAACGGCGTTGAATGCGTTTTTGAAATATTCGGGGTCGGCAATATCTGGACACGAACTGCCCAACGAATTAACTGTTTGCGCAAAACTGCTACCGCCAAGGTTGAGGTCGGTTTTAGAGAAATCGATGTAGAAAATTGTAGATTTATCTACTGGTTTGAGGTCGGGAGTTACAATCTTGCGGATGTTTGAAACCTCGCCAGCCGATGTGATGATAACCGTGCCGGGGGCGAGAACCTTAGATCCGTCGGGATATCTTTGGGTCATCGACAACGAGTCTTTGCCAGTGGGGATATTGATACCGAGGGCGATAGCAAAATCCGAAGCCGCCTTAACAGCGCTATAGAGTCGAGCGTCTTCGCCTTTGTTTTTGCAGGGCCACATCCAGTTGGCGCTGAGCGATACCGAGTCCATGCCGTTTTCTAACGGAGCCCAAACAATATTGGTGAGCGATTCGGCAATTGCCATTCTTGAACCTGCCTCAGCGTTGATGAGCGCAACAGCGGGAGCGTGTCCGAGGGCTGTGGCAATACCGCGTTTGCCGGTGTAGTCTACTGCCACTGCGCCAAGGTCGGCAAGGGGCAACTGAATTGCGCCTACGCACTGCTGACGTGCAATTTTACCTGTTACCGAACGGTCAACTTTGTTGGTGAGCCAATCTTTGCACGCAACACCTTCTAATTGAAGCACTTCGGTAAGGTATTCGGGAAATTTGTCGTTTGAATAGTTTACAGCAGAGTATTTTTTCTTTACTGTAACGTCTTTCATTATGGTCTTCGGCGGTTTGCCAAAAAAGTCTTCGAGTTTGAGGTTGATAGGAGTGGAGCCGTCGGGATTGGTGAATTTAAACACCATATCGTCGGTGGTTTTGCCTACAACGTACATTGGAGCGCGTTCGCGGTCGGCAATTTTTTTGAGTTTGTCAACATATTCGGGTTTGATTACCAGGCCCATACGTTCTTGGCTTTCGTTTCCGATAATCTCCTTGCTTGATAGTGTGGGGTCGCCAACGGGGAGTTTTTCGATTTCGATTTCGCCGCCGGTTTCTTCCACAAGTTCCGAAAGGCAGTTGAGGTGTCCGCCTGCGCCGTGGTCGTGAACCGATACAATTGGGTTTTCGTCCATTTCGCTCACTGCGCGTATTGCGTTGTAGACACGTTTTTGCATTTCGGGGTTGCTAC
>JAGCDD010000471.1 GCA_017651345.1 Bacteroidales bacterium
CTTTGACAATGATTGGTTATCTGATGATGATAGTCAGAAGTCGAAAGTATATAAATCACCAAGGGTAGAATACTTATTTTTAGAACAGAATTTTAAATTTTTAAGAGAAGGTGGATTTTTGGCTATTATTATTCCAGACGTATTATTGTATAATCAATATATTCAAAATGTAATTCTTAGATGTTTCCGTATTGTTGCTATAATAAGTCTGCCAATAGATACATTTAAACCATTTGCAGTAATAAAGTGTTCTGTTTTAGTTTTACAAAAAATGACAGAACACCAACGAAATGATTATCTTAGTACAGTTTCAAAATTGCAAGATGATATTAAACGTGAAACCAATTTTACAAAAAGAATATCTGAAATTGAAAATGCGAAGAAGGCAAAATTAAGGAATCATGATGGTTTTATCAACAATACAGGATTAACATACAAAAAAGAGATTGAACGTACTGATGTCTTTAAACTATGGAAGAATAATGTTATAAGTGATTATAATAATCAAATATCAAGTTTTAAAAACGAACTCAATTCTCTTTTGTTACAACGAGAGAAGAACGAACTTTGGAATTATCCGATATTTATGTCTATTATCAGCAATAATGATTTTGATATCGTTTCAGACGAACTTCGTCAGTTTATAAATTCTATTTTAACTAACGATTCTTACCATTATTTTGGGAAGATGGACAATATCTTCCTTGTAGACAAAAATGATCTTGAACAAAATTGGAATCCGAATCTTTATAAAAATCGTACTAGATTTAAATCTGAGGTTAAACTAAGCGAAATAGCAATTATCAATCCAATAACAATTTTGCCTCAATTACATAGTGATGATGTCATCTCGTATGTAGCATCCAATAGTTTTAATACCGAAGATGGGTCTTTAAAAATGGATTCAGTTATGTCTGTTGCCGAATCAAAAAGATTCAGACTTTTTAAAAATGGTGATATACTACTTTCTAGAATTAATAGAAATTTGGCAACTATTCACGAGGCAAAAAACGGTTTTGGTTTCTGTTCTTATGATTATTTTGTCATTAGACCGAAGGATGAATCATTATTATCGGTTGATTATCTCTCTATTATGCTTAAAGATGAACGTGTATTGCAAACAACAAAGGTTATTAGGGAGTCTAACTTCTTGCCCAAATATATTTTAGAGAATATTATGATTCCTTTACCTTCATTGTCAGTTCAAAATGAGATTGTTAAAATATATAATTCCGCACTTACTAAACGCAATAAAAAACTTCAAGAAGCCGAAGAGGTTATTGAACTAGCAAAGAAACAAATTTCAACTATGATTAAATAGTTTTTTTTAAATCTTCTATTATTTTACCGTGCTTGCACAACTTGGGATTATAATTGTAATTTTTTATTAATTTGTCTTCATTTTTTCGAGCATTAGCACTTCTAATATCGGGGCGTATTTTAAAAACCATTCTCGTGTACAACTTCTTAACAGATACATTGTTTTCGGTAATTAAAACTTTAATGGTGTGCAGTAATTGTTCAAGACCATGTTCATAATCAGTCCCTTTAAGTTCTATTAAAAATAGAATATCATCCTCTGTGTAGATTCCATAATCACATTTTGTAAACTTCTTATCTTTTACTCTCTCTCCGACAATATTGTAAAAAATAGAATACTCAATATGCTTGTTGAGAATTTTCTTATCAATATCAATCTTATAGACTACAAGTTCTTGATTATCTTTGTTGTTAAGAATATATTGTATCCCCTTCTCTTCAAGCGACACTGTGGGTCGCTTATCATGAGATTCAATGTATGCCTTATCGTGGTAAGCATAAAAAAATGGATATGTCTTATCGGCAACTATTTTGTGTTGAGGGGTTGCCTCCTTACTTATTTCTTGTTTCTTCATAATCCATATTTTATGTTACGAATAATATCATATTCATTATTAATTCTATCCGAAATACTATCAATTAATTCGGGATCAATTTCATTCAGTTCTTTATCAATAATACTTTTAGGTTGTTCTGCATCTAAGAAATATGCTGAAACACTATCAGATTTTATCCACAACCCTTTCTGTATTATATCTTCCACTTCGTGATTATTTTGACCAACGTTTGCTGCATAAACCAAATTGTTAAGAGATGTTAGTACATACGGACTATGTGTTGTTAGAAACAACATATTATCATTATCATTGTTTAATGCTGAAACCAACCATTTTACCAAATTGTATTGAGTTTCGGGAAATATATTTTCTTCTGGTTCTTCAATAAGTAAACAATTGTTGTTATGAGGTTGTTGCTTTAATTCTTTATTTTTTAATGACTGTGGTCTATGATTTAGATAATAATTTGTCAATACGCAAACTGGTACAACAGATTGAAAGCCGCTTGCCGCATTCGCGAATTTAATTTCTCTGGTAATGCCGTTATCGTTAACTGTTAAATAATCAGTTTGCGATTTGTCATCATAATAGAAACCGCTGTTAAGACCAAGAATATCAAAAGGATTTTTCTTGGTGTATAATCTGTGTGCGTATCCCCAATCAATTAAATATTTACTGATGCTTGAATCTCCAAGTTTTAATTCCATCAAATTTGGAATTACGGAAACAAGACACCTTTCTGCCGGAATGTACGAAACGTGTTTGTAACTTACATCACTTTCGCTTATTGGTGTAAAGTTTATCCAATTTTCATCATCCTCTTTAAAATCTATAAAAATCTTAAAGTTGTCATTGTCGTTGAAAACAATTTTAGAGTATGAGCCATTAGTTTTTGTGGCGTAATCATTCAGTTTGTAAAAATCCAAAAGGTATGTTTCTACAAACTCTTTTTTCTGCATATCGTTAATAGAAAACTCTTTTAAAATATAAGTTTTCTCCACCCACATACAAAAAGCGGCGATTTTGAGAATGCAACTTTTGCCTGCGCCTTGCTGTCCGATGAGGATGTTTACTTTTTTGAAGTCAAGTTCGGCGTGCTTTATCGGTCCGAAATTATCTATTTTAAGTTTTATCATCGCTTATTATTCTTAAATAATCCTTTTGGCAAAAATAGTGTTCTTTTGTGTGTAAAGCAAGTTTTTTAATAAGATTTTTGCAATCTCCGAATAATGTCCTATCTTTGTAACCGTAAAAAATAAAAAACCAAACGCATTATGAAATACTTATTACCATCTCTTACGGCATTGATGTTAGCCGTGTTATGTATATCGTGCAAGCCGTCTGCCGAACAGATTATGCAGAATGCCGATTCGCTCAAAAATATGTACAAGTCGGTTGTGGACGCTCATCAGGTGCTTTCGCAAACTTACGAAACCTATATCGCCGCCGATATGGATGCCGCTCACAAAACTTTGGACGAAAATCTTAAAAAGGCTTCTGCCGCTATCGCCAAAATAGAGGTGCTCGAAGGCTGCGAAAATCTCGCCAACGCTGTTAAGGCTGGTTTGGAGGTTTACAAAACTGTTGCCGATGTGGATTCAAAAGAGCAAATCAGAATCTACAAAATAGACGACGCCAACTTTACCGACGAACTCCGCGAAAAATGGGACGGCATTGCCCGCTCGGTAGAAACCAAAACCAAACAGGCCGACGCCGAAGTGGATAAGGCTTATTCAGAAGTTGCTAAACAATTTTCTAATAAAAAGTAAATGAGAAAGTTACTATTGATATTATCCGCCGCGCTCTTTTTGGTTTCGTGCGGACCGTCGAGGCGCGAGGCTGCTGATTACAACGACCGTGTTATCGAACTCCAACGTCTTGTAATCGCATCTTACGATGCGCTTTTGGAAACTTACGACAATTATGTGCCCAAGCAAATGGACGATGCTCTTCACGCTTTTGAAGACCAGATCGACAATTCGCAAAACGCCCTCAACGCTATTCCCGTGATTGCCGGTGGCGAAGGTCTCAAAGCCGCTCTTTCGGAATATTTCGATACTTACCGTTCGATAGCCCAAAACGAGAGCCGTGAACTTGTACGTCTTTACAAAGTTCCTGAAAATGAGTTTACAAGCGACATCCGCGTTCAGTGGGATGCTATATATAAGGTGTGCGACGACAAGGCAAAATCTGCCGACAAGAAACTCCGCGCCGCACAACAAGAATTTGCCGATAGTTTTGGATTAACGCTCAATAAGGTTAGCCAATAATCATTTGCGCCTTAACTCACCAAATAAAAAAAATCCGAACCATCTGGCTCGGATTTTTTTTATTAGATTTTTACTTATCAATTGTCAATTGTCAATTGTCAATTCTTCTTATTAACCTCATCCATAAGTCCTTCCACGAGCCTTACGTATTCGGCAAATTTGGCAGATTCGCGGATGCGCTCGGTGCGGCGTTCGGAGCCAAAACTTACCTCTACTATTTTGTGAATGCGACAGGGATTGGCGGCAAGGATTATTATGCGGTTTGATAGGTAAACAGCCTCGCTGATATCGTGCGTAACGTTGATAATTGTGGGGTCGTAATCGCTGCTATAATAGATATCTAAGAGGGCTTTCTGCATATCGCGCTTAGAGAAAATGTCGAGTGCGGAAGTGGCTTCGTCCAAAAGCAGCACCTGCGATTTGTCCACAAGATTGCGGGCGATAGAAACACGCTGCAACTGTCCGCCCGAAAGTGCGGGATATTGAGCCCACTTGTCTTTTTGGTCTGCAAGTCCCACAAGTGCAAGCATATCCAAAGCACGTTGTTTAGCCTCCTTTTCGGGAACTTTTTTGAGTTTGAGCGGAAGCATCACATTGTCTAACACGGTCATCCACGGAAAAGCCGAATACTGCTGAAACACCATAGGAATGTGGTGGTTAGAGTCGATTTCCTTGCCGTAAAACTTGATGCTGCCCGAATCAGGTTTGCTCAATCCCGACAACAGTTTCAATATCTGCGATTTGCCGCTGCCCGATGCACCGAGAATGCTCACAAACTGTCCTTCGCCTTGGATATCTTCGATACGGAAGTTGAAGTGGTCGAAAAGCGTAAACCTTCCGGTGGCTGTGGCAAAACTCAGGTTGATGTCGCTGAGGTTGAAAACGTCAACGCCGTTTGATTCTACATTAATTGTAGGTGTGGAAATTGTTGCCGATGGTTCTATTGGCTGCTGAGGCTGCTGAACCTGAGGCTGCGGTTGAGCCTGTGGTTGCGGCTGCTGTTTCGGCTTTGTAGGGTCTATATTTTCAAACATCAGAATAGGCTTTTGCGGTTGTACTTAGATGGAAACAAAATCTTGTCGATAAATTTGAGGCAAACATCCTGAAAAATACCGATTACGATTACCAATAGCAAGAGTGCGTAAACTTCGGGCATATGGCTCATACGGGTCATAGTTTGAATTAATGCGCCGATACCCGACACGCTGCCGTCTTTGTAGAGCATTTCTACAATTACGATGTAACTCCAACTGATACCTGTTAAGGTGATGATTTCTTGCGAGATAGTGCGGGTTACATATGGGAAGTATACGTAGCGGAAACTCTGCCACGGTGTTGCGCCGAGAGTCTTGATGGTTTGCAGATATACAAAATCCTTGTCGTTGGCGGGGTTTTGAAGGTCGTTAACCTTGTTGGCAACGGCGGGGAGAATGTAAATCAAGAGCGAGAATGTGAGGAACGAAACCTTCATTCCAAATGTGAGGCCGAATATTGCGATAAAAATACCCGACATAGCCGGAATTGGAAGGTAGCGCACCGAGTTGATGTATTTGCCAATCACCAAGTTGTTGATGGGATAAAGCGAAATAAAAAATCCCACGGGCAACGAAATTAATATTGCCCAAAAATACGACATTAGGTTCAAACGGATTGAATACCAAGCGTTTGCAAACATATCGTATTCAGTAATAAGCGGTTTGTAACTTGCCAAAACGGTAAGAGGAGCAGGCAGTATTTTTTCGGGAATAAGTCCCAAAGAGCATACTGTCTGCCAAACTATCGCTATGAACAAGAGTCCCGAAACGGTGATTACAATCTTGGTGGTTTTTGATAATCCCGAATCGTCGCCTCCGAGTTTAAATAGTTCTTTTGCTGTGCTCATTATTTTGCAACAAGTTTAAATTCTGTCATACGGTATTTAGCGTCTGATCCGGTAGAACCTGCTGCAATTGCCTTTGCTGAACCGTTGCCCACTACTATAAAGCGGTTGGGGTCAAATTTGTATTCCTTTACCAAGAAATTCTTGATTGAGAGTGCGCGGCGGTAAGAGAGGTCTTTGTTGAGTGCGGCAGAACCTGTGTTGTCGGTGTTTCCCTCGATCATAATA
>JAGCDD010000472.1 GCA_017651345.1 Bacteroidales bacterium
ATTTTCGGCTCTTCAAAAGTTAAAACTCTCTTTTCTATATCTCAAGAAGCCGCCAACAACGCCACCACAGTAAACCTTGCAGGCGATTTCAACAATTGGGATAAAGAAATTACTGTAATGAAATTCGACAAAAAAACTAAAAAATTCACCGCTGAAATTGAACTCGAAAAAGGTATTCACCAATTCCGCTACATTTTCGACGGCAATATTTGGGGCAACGATCCCAACCTTCCCACAGAAGAAAACGACCTCGGAATCAACTCGATTATCGAAGTTAAGTAGTTTTTTTATTGAAAATGGAATAAAAAAAGCAAAATGATACTTTCATTTTGCTTTTTTTTTAGATATTTGCGCTACAAAAAAAACAACAGATGAAGCTTCAAGCAGAACACTTAGTAAAGATTTACGGAAAGAGGACAGTCGTTAAAGACGTGTCGATAAACGTTTCGCAAGGCGAAATCGTAGGTTTGCTCGGACCAAATGGTGCTGGCAAAACCACTTCGTTTTATATGATTGTAGGCCTTATTAAGCCAAACGGCGGAAACATCTATCTCGACACCACCGAGATAACCAAATATCCTATGTACAAACGCGCTCAATTAGGCGTAGGATACCTACCGCAAGAGGCATCAGTGTTTCGCCAAATGAGCGTTGAAGACAATATCAAATCCGTTATGGAAGTACGCGGATTTAGCAAAGAATACCAAAAAGAAAAACTCGAAAGTCTAATCGAAGAATTTGGCTTGGGACATATCCGCAAAAGTCTCGGCATACAACTTTCGGGTGGTGAACGCCGCCGTACCGAAATTGCACGCGCACTTGCTGTTGACCCTAAATTCATTCTTTTGGACGAACCTTTTGCAGGTGTTGACCCTATTGCCGTAGAAGATATTCAGGGCATTGTTGCCACACTAAAAAACAAAAACATCGGCATCCTTATCACCGACCACAACGTAGACGAAACCCTCGCCATCACCGACCGTGCTTACCTTCTTTTCGATGGTAAAATTCTTCAAGCCGGCACTCCCGAAGACCTTGCCAACGACCCCGAAGTGCGCCGCGTATACCTCGGCAAAAACTTTGAACTTCGACGTCCGGCATACATCGTCAACCGCGAAGATAACGGAAACAACGAGAATTCAGATATTACAAAAGTTACTAAAGATACTGAAAATACCGAAAACACTGAAAATCAGAACGAAACTAATAATGGAACTGAATCTTAAAAAACCGATAGTATTTTTTGACCTTGAAACCACAGGCATTAATGTGGCTTCAGACCGTATTGTGGAAATTTGTGTGCTAAAAATCAACCCCGACCATACCGAGGAGACTTTTACCGCACGTGTAAATCCTAAAATTCCTATGAGCAAAGAGGCTGTGGAAATTACTGGCATCACCGACAACGACCTAAAAGATTGTCCCACTTTTGCCGAAATTGCGCCCAAGCTCAACAAGTTTATCGAAAACTGCGACCTTGCAGGATTCAACTCCAACAAATTTGATATTCCGATGCTTGCCGAAGAACTTTTGCGTGCCGGTTACGACTTTGATATGAAAAAACGACGCGCCATTGATGTGCAAGTAATCTATCACAAACTTGAACAACGCAATCTTGCCGCCGCATACAAATTCTATTGTGGCAAAGACCTTACCGACGCACATTCGGCTCTCGGCGACACTCGCGCCACTTACGAAGTGCTCAAAGCCCAACTCGAAAAATATCAAGACCAGATAGAAAACGATGTAGAAAAGCTTTCTGAATTTTCGGTACAGTCTAATAATGTGGACTTTGCAGGCAGATTTATCTACGACGAAAACGGCGACGAAATTGTTAACTTTGGTAAACACAAAGGCTTGAAAGTTACCGAAGTGCTTCGCCGCGAACCCAATTATTACACATGGATGATGAACGGCGATTTTCCGCTTTACACCAAAAAAGTGCTCACGGCAATAAAACTGCGTGGTGCTAAATTCAACCGCTAAAAAAAATCGCAATTTATTCTTCAGAAAAAAAAATAATTGTATCTTTGGACACAAATTTTTAAATAAAATAAATACAAACTCTAAACTTTACAAACATGGCAGAAGAAACACCAGCTACAACAGAGAAAAAACCCAACACTACTATGGGTTTATTATGCTACTTGGGTATTTTAGTTATTGTACCCCTACTCACTATTAAAGCCGAAGACAGAGACGATTTTATTAAAACACACCTTCGTCAAGGCATAGGACTTTTCGCTTTCTATTTGATTGTCGGCGGTCTTTCGCGATTCATAAGTGGCTGGATTGGCACTATTTTTTCAATCTTAGCTCTTGTATTATTTGTATTGGCTATCATCGGTATCGTTAACGCCATAGGTGGCAAAAACACTAAATTGCCTCTCATTGGCGATGTGTGCGACAAGATTGGAGCTTCATTTGTAAAATAAGCTTACAAAAATTAATGATTAAAAAAACGGCGACTATACAATAGTTGCCGTTTTTTTATTTGCTGAGCACAGCATCCATCGATTCGTAAATGGTGGTGCTGTCGGGAAGTTCGCCATTTTCGGGTTGCTCCACAAACACTACAGGTGCATTATGGCTCTTTAAAAACCCATCCACCTGAGCAGCATATTCCGAATTTTCGAGACGTGTATCCACTATCACCACATTACATTCACTCTCGGCAGATGAATCAATAGTGCGGTCGCGTTCCATGGTATACACTTTATAATGTATATCGGTTTTCATGAGCAAATTGGTAAGATAAACTGAAAGGAAACGGTCTTTTGAAATAACCACAGCATTCAATCCCCTCCATTTATACAAATTGTCGACCGAACGTTGCAAAGCCTGACGGTAGGGAATAGTTACATAAAAACTTGCCCCCTCTCCTATTGTAGATTCGGCACGGATTGTTCCACCGAGTTTTTCAATAATAGCCTTAGCCACCGGCAAACCTATGCTCGATCCATATCCACGAGTGTTGGCAGGTGCTTGATAAAACCTTGAAAAAATATGATCCAACGAGTCGGGGTCGATACCCTTGCCTGTATCCGAAACTTCAAAAAGTATTTCGGTATCGTTGTTGATAAGCGAGCAACAAAAACGTATCTCACCTTCGTCGGTATATCGGCAGGCATTGTTAATCAGGTTTTTAAGCACTTGACACAATTTACCAAAATCTGTTTTTACAGCTTGTTGTTCGCCATGGATATTCAGCCGATGAACAAATTCAATACGCTTATTATTAAGGTACAAACTGCGGAGTTTGTAATATTCGCAAATTTCGTTAAAGAGGTAACCAATATCGCCAGCAGTTTCGTTAACGGTAAACGAACCCTCATCTATTTTGCCCAAATCCGAAATTTCGTCTAACAAAAGCATAATATCGTCGCACTGCTGTTTTACAACCGAAACAAACGCACTATGGTCTTCTACCTTGCTAAACGCACCTGTCATAGTGTCTAAATATCCGTTGATAATGGCAAGTGGAGTGCGAATTTCGTGACTGATGTTAGAGATAAACGATTTGTTGGTTTGTTCTGCCCTTTCGAGCTTTTCTTTAGTGGCTACAAGGTCTTGATTAATGGTGTTGATTTTTTCGTTGTTGAGCAAAAGTTCGGCGTTGAGGGTTTCGTATTGCTTGTTTTGTTCGCGCAATTGCAGCTGATTGCGGCGCATCAATTCGCGTTGCATATACTGCTCGTTGCAGTTGTGAATAATGCCGATGTATCCCACAAGTTCGCCCAAACGGTTTCGTTGCTTAATACCACGCGCTTGACAGTGTATTTGTCCACCGTCTTTGTGTAGCAGCACAAGCTCCTGATCAAAAATAGTATCAGTGGAGTTTTGGTTGTGAGCGTATGCCTCAAGATTGTTTTTCGACTCAATATCGGCAACATACATAAAAGGCTTTTGCCCAACAATCTCTGTAGGCGAATAGCCAATGATTTTTGACACCGAATCGCTAACATACACTACAATGCCATGATTGTCGATTTCCCAAAAACAGTCGTCGGTACACAACGCCACTTTGCTAAATTTATCTTCGGTATATAGCAGTTGCGATTTCATATCCCAACGCGAAGCATCGGTAATCATCAATCTGCCCAAAAGCACTGTTCCCGCCGGAAAAGCTATCAGCAATGTGGGCGAAATCAACAACATATTATAAAGTGTGTCGGAAGGTATAATCACAGGCGACATCAAAAATACCAAGATGTGAACCGAAAAAGCCAACTTTATAAGTATCTTGATATCATATTGCGAAACCCATTTGTGATAATGCTTGTGAAAAATAATGCCGCACAATGCAGCCACAAAAATAGAATAGAGATCAAAAATTAAAATGCCGTCGTAGGATCCCACTTCTGCATTGTAGAATAGCAACGACGGCACAAAATATCTATACACAGAAAATAACGCCGCTACGATAGAGGCAATTATTGTTGTGGTGGAGCCAAGAAACAGACCAGAAAGCGACAACAGCGCAGTTTTGGCGTCAATAATAATCAACGACCCGCTATACCACCCGATACTTTCGATCATAAGCATAATACACACTGCTCCTACTACTATACCTGTGGCATATTGCATCAGGTTTTTGTAGGTTTCGCGGTATTTTACCCAATAAAAATCGTATATCGACCTAAAAATCAGTAGAATACCTACATTGATAATAAAGTCGGTAATGTCGCTCTTGGTCATTTTGAAGAGTATAATTACAGTTCGGGGAAGAACTTGCGATCGTTGTCGTTTTCTACCTCAAACTTAAAAATAGTTTTTTGGTTGTACGATTTTCCGGGACGCAAAATAGCGCTTGGGAAATTGCTATTGTTTGGCGAATCGGGGAAAAACTGAGTTTCGAAACAACATGCGCTCTGACGAGGAATTTTTGCACCACAGCGGTGTGTAAGTGTACTGTCGAGCCAATTGCCGGTGTAAAACTGCATTCCGGGATAATTGGTAAAAATCTTCAAGATACGTCCGCTATTGGGATCTTCTACCTCGCCAGCAAGAAACATATCGCCATCTTTGGTGTTGAGCACGTAGTTGTGGTCAAACGCAAAATCTTTGATGGTTTTTAAACGGCGGAATTTGCGGAAATCAAAATCGGTGCCGTCTACAGGCATAAGCACGCCGGTAGGAATGCAATCGCTCTTAACCTCGGTAATTGCGTTGGCATTGATCATTACTGCATAATCGGCAATAGATGTGTTTTTAAAATCGCCGCTGAGGTTGAAATATGCGTGCTGGGTCAGGTTTACGGGGGTTGCCTTGTCGGTAACAGCCTGATAATGCATTACAAGCTCGTTGTTTTTGGTAACTTTATAAGTAATAGATGCAGTGAGAGTTCCGGGGAAATTCTCCTCACCATCGGGACTTGTATATTCAAAAGTGATTTCGGGTTCGTCGCCGTCTACAGTGTTTTTTACGCTCCAATCGCGAACGCTAAAACCAGTAGGACCGCCGTGCAAGCTGTTAGGTCCGTCGTTGGGATTAAGTTTGTATTCCACACCATCGAGAGTAAATTTAGCAGCTCCGATACGGTTGGCATAACGACCGGGCACAACACCGATATACGACTGATTTTTAACATATTCGTCGTAGTCTTTGAGTTCAAGGATAACATTTTCGGATTTGCCATCCTTGCCGGGAACATTGATATTGGTGATAGTGGCGCCGCGTTGAATAAAACCGGCCTCCATGCCCATACCGTTGCTAAGTATGTAGCGTTTTATGCCTTTAGCGGCATCATAAATTTCTGTCTTTATCATAGTTAAAGTATTTTTTGCATTTGCGCAAACGCGCCTGTGTTTTTTATTTGCAAATATACACAAAAAAAAATTGCAATACAACAAACAGCAAATATTTAAACAAGAGAAGGTGTTTTTTTTAATTTTTTTTCGGCGAGAGTAATTTTTTATACATTATTCATAAAAATGAACAAAATGAATAGTAGTATTTTATTTATACACTCTGTATATTAGCATTGAAAACTGATAACAAGTTTTTTCAGACAGCTAATTAAAAAACACACATTAAAAAAAAGAGAGATATATTATGAGACAGTTGAAAATTACAAAACAAGTTACCAACCGCGAGGCTGCCTCGCTCGATAAATACCTCCAAGAAATTGCCCGCATAAGCCTTCTTAAAGACGACGAAGAAGTAGACCTTGCAGCAAAAATACGCAAAGGCGATGCCAAAGCACTCGACCGCCTTATCAAAACAAATCTTCGTTTTGTAGTTTCGGTTGCAAAACAATATCAAAATCAAGGACTTAGCCTTCCCGACCTTATCAACGAAGGCAACGTGGGATTAATCAAAGCCGCTCAGAGATTCGACGAAACCAAAGGTTTTAAATTTATATCTTACGCAGTGTGGTGGATTCGTCAGTCGATTCTTCAAGCTTTGGCAGAGCAATCAAGAATGGTACGTTTGCCACTCAACAAAATTGGCGCAATATCTAAAATCAATCAAACATATAGCAAACTTTTTTACGAATTTCAGCGTGAACCAAGTCCTGAGGAAATTGCCAAAGAACTTGACCTTTTGCCCCGCGAAGTGCGTGGTGCGCTCACCAATGCAAGCCATCACGTTAGTATCGACGCACCTATCAACGAAGGTGAAGATTCGTGCGTGGTAGACCTTATGGCATCAAACGAAATTACCAAGCCCGACACCGGACTTATGACCGATTCGCTCCGCATCGAAATCAAACGTATGCTCAGCACTCTTGGCGAACGCGAGGCAGATATTGTAAAATTATATTTTGGCATTGACGCTCCTCACGCTTTCACTCTTGAAGAAATCGGCGAAAAATTCGGCCTTACCCGCGAACGTGTACGTCAGATCAAGAGCAAAACCATCAAGGCGTTGAAATCTAAAAGTTTTCTTATCAAACAGTATTTGTAGCAAGTAGTAATATATTTTCATTGTGGGAATTGCCTTAGCAGCATAGATTTTTCTTTTTCATTTTTATTCTCCTCTATATTCCCTTTTTTAGTGCAAACTAAACGATAAGCAAGGCAATTCCCTTTTTTATGCATAATCGATAATGCATAATTTGGTTTTCGTAATTTCTAAAAGTTAACAATTTGAAAACCTACCGTATTTGTTTTTAATCTGAAACTTTTTTTATTTTGCGGTTCGGAAAAAATCGCAAAAAATGACATTCACCATAAAAATTGGCTCAAACGTACTTACACGCGCCGACGGCACATTAGATACCGAGCGTATGGCAGGTCTTGTAGCCGAAATTGCCCACCTCCATAGGGCAGGACACAAAATCATTCTTGTTACATCAGGTGCAGTAGCGGCAGGTAGAAGCATGATTCAAGGTTATCAAGAACTCGACCCCGTGGCTCAGCGTCAGATACTTTCGAGCATAGGTCAGGTAAAACTTATCGACCAATACAAGCAGATTTTCGACCTCTACAATATCCGCATTGGGCAGATTCTTGTTACCAAACAAGATTTTTCTACACGCGAACACTACCTAAATATGCGCAATTGTATACTCGCACTTTGGGGTAGCAACGTGATTCCTGTGGTAAACGAAAACGACACTGTATCAGTTACTTCGCTGATGTTTACCGACAACGACGAACTTTCGGGACTGATGGCGTCGATGATGAATTGTCAAAAGTTGTTTATACTCAGCAATATCGACGGCATTTTCAACGGAAATCCATCCGACCCGGGCACTTCGGTGATACGCGAAATTAAGCAAGGCGCCAACATTGCCCAATATGTGCAAACCACAAAATCGGGTTTTGGACGCGGCGGAATGCAGACCAAATGCCGCATTGCTCGCAAAACAGCCGATTCGGGTATCGACGTTTACATTGCCAACGGAACCAAGAACGACGTTATAACTCATTTGGTTGAAGGCGACAGCAATTTTGTTTGCACTCACTTTGTGGCAGGCGAACAGAGCGCAGCTGTAAAAAAATGGATTGCCTATTCCGACGGTTTCGCAAAAGCCTCTGTTACAGTTAACGACGGTGCCAAAGCAGCACTTCTTTCGCACGAAAAAGCAGCAAGTCTTTTGCTCCCCGGAATAATCAACTACAATGGCGATTTTAAAAAAGACGATATACTTTTGATTAAAGATCAAGAAGGCAACACATTAGGCGTAGGTCGTGCCGGCATGGACAAAGAAAAAGCCGAAAAAATGACACCCGACGACCGTTCTAAGCCTCTGATTCATTACGACTATCTTTACATATATCCCGAAAATCAATAGTTTGAATAAAAAAATGGAACAAACACTAATTCAATTGAAGGCAGTTAAGGAGGCGGCGCGACGCACAAATCCTATTGCAGCAGACAAAAGTACCGAGATTCTTAACGCATTTGCCGATGCTCTTGTACAAAACACCGAGCGCATTATTGAGGCAAACAAAAAAGACCTTGCGCGTATGAATCCCGAAAACCCAATGTACGACCGTCTTTTGCTCAATGCCGACCGTATCAAGGGAATTGCAGCCGACACCCGCAATGTGGCTACATTAGAAGCTCCATGCGGCGAAGTACTCGAAACAAAAACACTTCCGTCGAAACTCAATCTCAAAAAAGTGCGCGTTCCGTTGGGCGTGGTGGGCGTAATTTACGAAGCCCGTCCAAATGTAACTGTTGATGTAGCAGCACTTTGTTTGCGTTCGGGCAATGCCGTAGTGCTAAAAGGCGGTAGCGACGCAGCCGACAGCAACGCCGTTTTGGTAGATATAATGCACAATGTATTAACCAATTGCGGTGTAGACAAAGATATTATCCAACTTTTGCCTCCCGGTCGCGAGGCTGCCACCGACCTTATGAATGCTGTTGGATATATCGACGTGCTGATTCCTCGTGGTAGCAAAAATCTTATCAACGCCGTTCGCGACAATGCCAAAGTTCCTGTAATTGAAACAGGTGCAGGTGTTGTTCATACTTATTTCGACGTTAAAGGCGACCTTGAAAAAGGCAAACGCATTATTTGCAATGCAAAGACACGCCGTGTAAGTGTTTGCAATGCGTTAGACTGCTTGATTATCAATAGTCAACGCCTTAATGATTTGCCCGCTATTGCCGCTCCTCTTGCTGAAAAAAATGTGGAGATACTTGCCGACGAACGCGCTTACAAGGCATTAGAAGGCAATTACAAAGCATCATTAAAACACGCCCAAGAGAGTGATTTTGGATACGAATTTCAAGCATTGCGCATGTCAATCAAAACGGTTGACAATCTTCAAGAGGCATTAGACCATATTTATACATATTCGTCGAAACACTCTGAGGCGATTATCACAGAAGATGCCGCCGCCGCTGAAACTTTTGTAAACGCTGTGGATGCCGCATGTTGCTACATCAACACAAGCACTGCATTTACCGACGGAGCGCAGTTTGGTCTTGGCGCCGAAATTGGGATTAGCACCCAAAAACTTCACGCCCGCGGACCTATGGCATTAAATGAACTCACAAGTTACAAATGGATTGTAACGAGCGATGGCGCAACCCGTGCGTAATTATCACACCTTATATAATATAGGTGTTGTTAAAAATGCGTTTGTTTACAATAACTTTAAATACGAAGTATATATTTATTCAATTTTCTTTATAATTTTGGCGAAAATTGTATATTTATCCATTTTGCATGGATAAATGCATAAAAACGAAGTAACACATATTCGAAAAAACAACAATAGTATGAATGGTTCAAGTAATTTTTTTGAAGCCTTACAACTGATGGTTATCGGTTTGAGCACCGTGTTTGTGGTGCTTTTGCTGATTATTCAGTTTGGCAAACTGCTGATCAAAGTGGTTAACAAAATTGCGCCCGAAGAAGAAGCACCGCAAAAAGCAGTGTCTACTCCAACTCAGGCGGCTATTGCTCCCGATGTGCAGCAGGCTATCGCAAAAGCGATTGAGCAAATTACAAGCGGCCGTGGTCGCGTAGAAAAAATTGAAAGAATTTAATTAAAAACGGTTAAACCGAAACAAGTTTAAAAAAAATGAGCAAACAAGTAAAATTCAACCTTGTATTCAGAGACTTGTGGCAGAGTTCGGGTAAATATCAGCCACGTGTCGACCAACTTTTAAAAGTTGCACCCGCAATTGTAAAGATGGGCTGCTTCGACCGCGTTGAAACCAACGGCGGTGGTTTTGAGCAAGTTAACCTCCTTTACGGCGAAAATCCTAACAAATCGGTTCGCGCATGGACCAAACCTTTTCACGAGGCAGGTATCCAAACCGAAATGCTCGACCGCGCACTCAACGGCATCCGTATGAACCCTTGCCCAGTTGACGTTCGCAAACTTTTCTACAAAGTAAAATATACTCAGGGTACCGACATCGCTCGTACATTCTGCGGATTGAACGACCCGAGAAACATCATTCCTTCTATCGGTTACGCTCACGCGGCTACTCGTCCCGACGGCACTCACATGATTTCGCAGTGCTGCCTCTGCATTACAGAGAGCCCTATTCACACTGTTGAATACTACGTAAACCTTGCTAAGCAGCTTATCGACGCAGGTGCCGACGAAATCTGTATCAAGGATATGGCTGGTATTGGCCGTCCCGTAAAACTCGGCAAAATAGTTAAAGGTATCAAAGAATACAAAGATATAGTTGTAGAATACCACTCTCACGCAGGTCCTGGTTTTGCTATGGCTTCTGTTTTGGAAGTATGCAAAGCTGGTTGCGACTATGTTGACGTTGGTATGGAGCCCCTTTCTTGGGGTACAGGACACGTTGACATCCTCGCCGTTCAGCCTATGTTGAAAGATGCAGGTTTCGACGTTAAAGAGATCAATATGAGCGCTTATATGGAAGTCCGTTCGTTGATTCAAGAGATGATGGACGATTTCCTCGGATACTACATTCCGCAGCGCAACCGCTTTATGAACTCGCTCCTTATCGCTCCCGGATTGCCCGGCGGTATGATGGGTTCGCTTATGACCGACCTCGAATCAAACCTCGAATCGGTAAACAAATACAAAGAAAAACACAACTTGCCCAAACTCACACAGGACGAACTTATGATAAAACTCTTCGACGAGGTAACATACGTTTGGCCTAAGATGGGCTATCCTCCTTTGGTAACTCCTTTCAGCCAGTACGTTAAAAATATGGCTCTTACCAACGTTATGCAGATGGAAAAAGGCAAAGAACGTTGGAGCCTTATCGCTGATGATATCTGGGGTATGTTGCTTGGCAAATCGGGTAAACTTCCTGGCGAAGTAGCTCCCGAACTTGTGGAACTTGCAAAACAGCAGGGTCGCGAATTTTTCACCGGCAATCCTCAGGACGAATATCCCGACGCACTCGACTCGTTCCGCAAGGAGATGAAAGACAACGGCTGGGATTTTGGCGAAGACGACGAAGAGCTCTTTGAACTTGCAATGCACCCGCAACAGTACCGCTTGTACAAATCTGGTGCTGCCAAGAGAGATTTTGAAGCCGACCTCGCAAAACGCACAGCCGAAAAAGCTGGCAAAGGCGGATCAAACGTTCCTGCATTGGCATCGTTCCCGCAGACAGTTACAGTTGACGTTAACGGCGTTAAATACGCAGTTACAATCGGAGCAAACGACGGCAAGTCGGCAGCACCCGCCGCAGCATCTGCACCTGCCGCAGCTGGAACAGGCAAACCCCTTACAGCACCGCTCGAAGGCAAGTTCTACTTGGTTAAAAACTCTGGCGACCCCGCTGTAAAAGTTGGCGACAAGGTTAAAAAAGGTCAGACAGTATGTTACATCGAAGCTATGAAGACCTTCAACGCCATTGCAGCCGAATGTGACGGCGTAATCACCGAAATCTGCTTCAAATCAGGTGATTCGGTTTCAGAAGACGATGTAATTATGCGTATCGCTGCCGAAGGCGAAACAGCCGCTCCCGCAGCATCGGGCAATGCATCAGACCTCACTTCGCCCCTCGAAGGCAAGTTCTACCTTGTAAAAAACACTGGCGACCTCGCTGTAAAAGTTGGCGACGCTGTTAAAAAAGGTCAGACCGTTTGCTACATCGAGGCAATGAAAACCTTCAACGCCATAGCCGCCGAATCAGACGGTGTAATTGCCGAAATCTGCTTCAAATCAGGCGATTCGGTTTCGGAAGACGATGTTTTAATGAAAATAAAGTAAGGCAATGAGAGAAGTTTTCAGTAATATTTTCCACATGACTGCGCTCGATTCGCTTTTCGATCAGCCGCAGTTTCTGATAATGTATGCCTTGGCTTTTCTGTTGCTCTATTTGGGTATCAAAAAGCAGTATGAGCCGTTGTTGCTGATTCCTATCGCGTTCGGTGTGTTGATTGCCAACTTTCCGGGCGGCGACATGGGCGTTTTGGCTGTAAACGGCGAAGGCGAACTATTTAGAGTTGCTAATTCGTTCTTTAACAATGGACTTGATGGATTTAAGTATCTTCCATTAAAAGAGGGCGTTAAAGAATTTCAAGAAGGATTTGTGCAAGTAGGTGCATTATGGTACGACTTGGCAAAGAATCCCATTTTGGAAACTCCTGATATCTTAAACCATATTGAGATTTTCAAAATTTGGGATATGCCTTTGCACGATATCGCTCACGAATTTGGTGTAATGAACTTTATCTATTACGCATTGATTAAGAGCGGTATGCTTCCTCCGATTATCTTTATGGGCGTAGGTGCGTTGACTGACTTTGGTCCTATGCTTCGCAACCTCAAACTCGCAATCTTTGGTGCAGGTGCTCAGTTTGGTATCTTTGCCGTATTGCTCGTGGCTTGCAACTTCTTCACCTTGCAAGAGGCTGGTTCGCTCGCTATTATCGGTGGTGCCGACGGTCCTACGGCTATCTTCACTACCATTAAGTTGGCTCCTCACCTTCTTGGTCCTATCGCCATTGCAGCTTACTCTTACATGGCTCTCGTGCCTGTGATTGTTCCTTTGGTGGTAAAACTTACTTGTAGCAAAAAAGAACTCTCAATCAACATGAAGGAGCAAGACAAACTCTATCCTTCAAAAACAGAGTTCAAAAATATGCGAGTTTTGAAAATCATTTTCCCGATTGCAACCACCACAGTAGTTGCCATCATCGTTCCTTCGGCAGTTCCGTTGGTAGGTATGTTGATGTTCGGAAACTTGATTAAAGAGGTTGGAAACTCTACATCTCGTATTTTTGATGCTGCATCCAACGCCATCATGAACTCGGCTACAATATTCCTTGGACTTAGCGTAGGTGCTACAATGACCGTTGACGCATTCCTCAACTGGACAACTATCGGAATCGTAGCAGGTGGATTCTTGGCATTTGGATTCTCAATTTTCGGCGGCATTATGCTTGCCAAAATCTACACCCTCTTCTCTAAGAAGAAAGTTAATCCGCTTGTTGGAGCCACCGGCCTTAGCGCAGTGCCCATGGCATCACGTGTTGCCAACGACATTGCCCTCAAATACGACCCCCGCAACCACGTACTCAACTACTGCATGTCGTCAAACGTTTCAGGCGTTATCGGCTCAGCAGTGGCAGCAGGTATATTGATTGCATTCTTGGGATAAGAATTTTTTGTTTCATCATTATAAAAGTTGCAATCCTTCATGGGTTGCAACTTTTTTTTGTGTCATAGAAAAAGAAAATTATTATCTTTGTAAAAACCAAATTCTATTTTTATGATACAATTGAAACACACTTTAATAGCCATTTCAGCGTTGCTACTATCTGCTTGTTCGGAAACTACCGACAATGATATCAATATGCCTAAAGTTGAGTTTTATTCGCCTAATACTGTGCGAATTATCAAAAAAACTACCAATGGCACTTTTGACAAAACAAGCCTTGTAGTTAAGGACCGACAGCCGCAAGTAAATGTTACTACATCAGATAATAAGGATTTCTATATTGTGTCGTCGGATAGACTTATAGTCAAGGTATCAAAAAAAGACGGCAATGTTCAGTTTCTCCGTCCCGACTCTTCAATAATATTGCAAGAGGTGGACAAACCATATTTTAGCCCTATTCAGGCGTTCGACGACAAAGGGTACACCGTAGAACAGAAATTTTTGTTAGATGGCAACGATGCGCTTTTTGGACTTGGTCAGCATCAGGAAGGCTTTATGAACTATCGTGGCAAAGAGTTGCTGTTAAGTCAGAGCAATGTCAACGCTGTTAACCCCGTGTTGGTGAGCAACAAGGGATACGGCATTTTTTGGGATAATTATTCGCTCACCAAATTCAACAATACAAATGCCGACACACTTTCGTTTTGGAGCGAGATGGGCGACAATATTGACTACTATTTTTTTAACGCCGACAATATCGACGGCGCTATTTCAGAATACCGCAATCTTACTGGCAAGGCTCAAAACCTACCTCTGTGGGCGTTTGGGTATTGGCAGAGCAAAGAACGCTATCAAACTCAACAAGAGGTTGTGGATGTGGCTAAGCGTTACCAAAAAATGGGCGGCGTGGGTCTTGATGTAATGGTGCAGGATTGGGAATGGTGGCCTTCGGGACAATGGAGCGGAATGGCATTTGACTCCGAACGTTATCCCAACCCCAAACAGATGACCCAAACGCTGCATGATTTGGGCTTACATTCTATGATTTCGGTGTGGCCGTGCGTAGGAGTTGAGAGTCCGATGTATTTTGATATGCTTGGCAAAGGCTATCTTTACGAGCCGCTCGGCTGGGGCAATTTTAGATATGTGGATGTCTATAATCCCGACGCTATGAAACTATATTGTGAGTATTTAAACAAAGGTGTAAAATCGCAAAATTTTGACGCTTGGTGGTTTGACAGCACCGAACCCGATGTTATGAACGCCCTTACCAAAGAGAGTCATCAATACGAGATGAAACGTATGAAACCCAATCATTTAG
>JAGCDD010000473.1 GCA_017651345.1 Bacteroidales bacterium
CAGGGTAGAGTTCCTGCAAAGCCTCGGCCAGCAAGTGTGCCGATGAGTGCCAGAAGGTGTGTTTTCCTTCGGCGTCGTCCCATTTGTTGAGTTTGATTTTGGCGTCGTGCTCAATGGGGCGCGCAAGGTCGATAGTCTCGTCATCGACATTGACCGACAAAACTTCTTTTGCCAGTCGGGGGCTGATGCTCTCGGCAATCTGCATACCGGTAACACCGCTTTCAAACTCGCGAGTGCTGCCGTCGGGAAATGTTATTTTTACCATAATAATATGTCCGTTAAAAATGGTCGGCAAAGATAGAATTTGTGTTCCGTTTTTGGAAATAGTTTTAAAGGAATTTTCTGTAGGGCAGAATTTTACAGTCGCCATAAAAAAAGCAGAGACGGTATTCTTGCCGTCTCTGCCACATAATCAGTTATTTACAAATTCTCATTTTACAAACACACGTTTTACGGTGTTGCCGGTTTTGACGATGTAAACACCTTCGCTCTCGTTCATAATTATCTCGGTGCGAGAGTCGGCAGCATTAACGCGGTCAACCAAAGCGCCCATGGCGTTGTAGACGAATATATCCTCCGTGGCATTTTCAACCACTATTTTGTTGCCTGATGTGTAGATGTCCGCCATGTTGGATGTTGTTTCGGTGACGGCTGTGTGATCCTTCTCTTCTTCTTTTTCAAAGGTTATGGCTATTTGTACGTTCTTTGCCGGCATCACAAACATCGAGTCATTAATCATATCCACATCGCGGTAATTGATGTCACAAACACTGGTGTATAACACCTTGTAACCTTTGTCTGGCTCAACTGTGAACGACACAGTATCGCCGTAGTGTGCAGTTTCCACAACTTTTATTTGGCCGTGGTCGCTATATGTTGAAATCTGATAATCAATCGGTTTAAACGTTGCTGATAGTACAATATTGCTATCAACCACCAACAAGTATTTTTTGTTGTTTAGCTCAATAGGTTTTCCATCGGCGGTTACACTTTCAGTCTTGAATCCTGTTTTGGGTATAATTCTTATTTCTATTGTATTGCCAGCTATGCACGTTTTTTGAACTGATATTGAACCGTTCACAATGTCGTCGGCAACGGTAATAGTGCATAAAACTTTAATATCATACCCTTCAAAAACTTTACTGTCGGTAATTTGTGCCAAATTCTTAATTGGAACATAAATAGTTCCCCAGCCACCACGGAACGTATCGGAAAATGCTCCGTCAATATCAACTATTTCTGTACCATATATGTATACGTAAGAAGAAAAAAGCGTTGTGGTTGTTACGTTACCATTTGTGTTACTATAATAATTCATGAAATTGTTCTTGCCCAATTTGCTCACAGTTGCGCCCACTTCTATTATGGTTGCCTTCACACAGCCAAAAGCATTGTCACCGATGCTTGTAACACCATCTTCGATAACAATTGTGGATATTTCCAACTTGTCTTTCAGTGTACTCCATGGTGTTTTGTCCTCTTCGTAATCGTACATATCGCCTGTACCGCTTATTGTCAGCGTTTGGTTTTCGCCGTCGTATTTCCATGTCAGATTCTCGCCGCATTTGCCGCTTTTAAGCAGTGAGAATGTTGCGCTTACAGTTAAATTTTCGTTCACGTTCTCAACCAAATATGCGGTATCGTTCTTCTCTATGGCATTGCCATTGACAAGCACTGAGTTTATACGGTATCCTTCATTGGGGGAGACTGTTATTGTAAACGAGCCGCCGGGTAAAATTGCCGAACTGTCAACAGAAATTGTTCCGTTTGCAATGTTGTCGATGGTTACCATATAAGCTCCAATTATTTCCGAGAAGTCGCGGAAAACAATTTCGTTTTTATAAAAATCGACCATATCCATAGGCACGTAAAGTGTGCAGTTTTCATAATTGTCGAAACTATAACTGTTTACACTCATAACGGTTCGAGCCTTCACAACAACTTTTTGCAGGTTTCTGCACAGATTAAACGCACTGCTGTAGTTGGTGCAAGTCGATGGCAAACTGACATATTTTATGTTTGTATTAAAATCGAACAATGAACTTCCCAAGCTGGTGATGCCTTCTTCAACAACCACCGATTCAATTTTATCGGCGAAATCAACCCATGGTGTCTCTATGTCGGTATGAGTGTCGAAGTCGTAGCCATAATCATTCATTCGACCCGTGCCGCTAATAGTTAGTGTTTTTGTTAGCATATCATACGTCCAACGTGCATCATCACCGCAGGTTCCTTTGCACACAAAAGCATCTTTTCCGATACTTTTAACAGTTTTCGGGATAATAATTGTATCTAAATTACTGCAGCCGTAGAAAGCCTTTTCAGCAATTTCTGTGACAGAATCGCCCACAATAAGTTTCTCTATTGAAGTATTGCCTGCGAACATATTGCCGACTGCATTTGTGTTGAAAGATAGCGTTTTTATGTTGTTGCAGCCAGAAAATGCATTTTTATCAATTTGAGTAACCGAATCGCTTATGAATACGGCTTTTAGCGATGTGTTGCCTTTAAATATGGTTCCAATGGCGTTTGTATTGATTTTTATTGTGTCGATACTGCAATTTGCGAAAGCAGCACCATCGATAATTTTACAATGACTATTTATTTCACAGATTGATAAGGTTTCCGATTTTGCTTTAATCAACACAAGATACGGATTTTGCTCATTACCTAAATATAAGGCATTGCCAAGTTCGTTATATTGCAGGTTGTCGCATTCAGAAAACACAACGGATCCGAAAGATGTAACCGAATTAGGAATTTTGATAGATGTCAGATTCCAGCATCGCATAAACGCCCAAGTGCCGATACTTGTCACCGTCTCTGGTATGATAACCGATGATATATTGCATTGGCAAAACGCATTATCGGCAATTCGCGTAACCATGTTTGGAACGGTATATTCGCCGGTTGCCGAACTGTTCAAATAAGTTATTAATACTGTTTTATCTTTGTTAAAAAGTGTTTGGTTTTCAAAAGAATAGTACTGATTATTAGAAAGATCCATTTCTGTTAGATTATAACAACCTCTGAAAGCGGAAGCTTTGATTTCTTTAACACTTGAAGGAATAGTTATAGATGTCAAACTTGTACAATAACTGAACGCATTGAAATCAATTTCAGTAACACTTTCAGGAATGGTTACAGATGTTAGGTTAGAGCAATATTCAAATGTTTGGCCTCCTATTGCTGTAACACCATCCGGTATTGTTATTTCAGTTAAACCAGTACAATCGATAAACGCAAAATTACCTATATGCTTAACACTGCCAGGTATATTTATCGATGTCAAGTTTTTACAATCATAAAATGCACCCGAACGAATACTCGTAACAGAATTTGGAATAGTATATGAGCCCGACTTGCTTACCGGATAAAGAATTAATTCCGTTTGGTTTTTGTTGAACAACACGCCATCATTAGATGAAAACGTTGGATTAGCTTCATCCACAGTTATTTCCGTCAAACCAAAGCACCCATAGAAAGAATTTAACCCAATTGCATTAATAGATTTTGGCATATAAAGTGATGTGAAACTACAATACCTGAAAGCTTCGCCGTCAAGACTTGTGACAGTATATTTTACGCTTTTGTTCTCTACTTCCTCGGGAATTACAATGTCTCCTGTAGGTTTATTGTTATCAGATATTTTGCCAACAGAGACTTCGTGCTTCTCGGCATCTGTAACGGTGTACTTAAGATTACCAATGATAAAATCTTCCGCCCACGCTTGCCCAGCAAGCATTGCGGCAAAAAATAGTGTAATGATGCGTTTCATGTTTTTGTAATTAGTTTTGGCAAATATAAGTTTTTCAGTGATTTATTCGCAAAATATTACAATTGATTAGTCAGCAAGATGTGACGCACAATTGTCTTTTTACAAATTGTATCCGTTGCCGAAATTATGCAAAAAAAATATGCTGATAGAATTATTCTATCAGCATAATTATGTGTCTATAAGAAAATAAGAATTTTGTGCGGCAAAAAACGCATTTGCCACATTAAAAATCCTAATTCCTGAATCCTAA
>JAGCDD010000474.1 GCA_017651345.1 Bacteroidales bacterium
GAGCGTTTTTATATGACACATAACTTTTTGCGCCGTTGAACGGATTTGTCCACGCCGAATAACCTTTCCCCAACCGATAGAAAAACCAATCGGCATAAAACGCCGGAATGTCGGTGCTGCGGCTCGCCGAAATTATCATCGGTGCCTGAGCGTCAACAGTTTCGCCGTTCTCACGGGTGATTTGTATTTTTTGCCACTGCGCCATAAGTTTCAAAAGGATTTTCATTCGTTTAATGCGTACAAATATAACAAACTTTTTTCAAATCCTTGCGCGAAACACAGAAAAAAATATTATCTTTGCCATCGAAACATTAAACTTTCGATTATGGGTATTTTCATCGACAAGGGCAACTTGGCCTTCCAAAGCATCCGAAACTCCGATTTCACCGACAAGTCGGGGTTGATAGATATACTTAACGACAACATTGACACACAACACCGCTATATTTGCGTGTCGCGTCCACGGCGTTTCGGCAAGTCCATCGCCGCAAAGATGATTTATGCCTATTACGACAGGAAGTCTGATTCCGCCAACTTGTTTGACGACTTAGAAATATCAAAATCAGATAGTTACAAAAAGCATTTGAACAAATATCCGACGATTTATATCGATTGGAACAGGTTTTCATTAATGGATAACAAAACCGTAGTGGAAGATTCTCAAAAAGAAATCATTAAAGACATAAAAGAGTCGTATCCGTTTCTAAAAGAAAAAAATATTTTGATGACGGCTCTTGAAGAAATCCACAAGGAGACAGGCGACAGATTTGTCCTCATCATTGACGAATGGGACAAGTTGGTGAGGGATATTGATGAAAAAACAAAGAACAAATACGTCAACCTCCTGCGCTCGATGTTCAAGTCCAATACCGCCGACGATGTTTTCTTGTTGGTTTATTTGACGGGAATCCTGCCAATTATCAAAGTGGAATCGCAATCGGCACTCAACAATTTTGACGAATACAGCGTAATCCGCCCTGCCAAAACCGCCAAATATTACGGCTTTACGCCCGATGAAGTTGTCAGGATTTGCGACCACCACAATTTGAACATCGAATTGATGAAACACGCCTACGATGGCTACATCATCGGCAGCGAAAAGTCGATTTTCAATCCCAACTCGGTGATGTTGGCGGCGGAAGACGGCGAATACAACAGCCATTGGTCGAAGTCCGCAGCATACACCACCATCGAGCATTACATCGGAATCGACCACGACAAAGTGCAGCAAAAAATAATCCAAATGCTTAACGGCGAGAGCGTTACGGTGGAAGTAACGAGTTTCCGCAACGATATGAAACATATCGACACAAGCGACGATGTATTGACGTTGCTCGCCCATCTTGGCTACCTCTCTTTCAATCCCGAAGACAGCACTGTAAGGATTCCAAACACAGAAGTCGCGGGAGAATTCCGTCTCTCAATCGCCCGCGCAGGTTGGGGCGAGGTTTCCAAGGCGTTGGAAGATTCTTTGACGCTGATTAACAAGACGATAGAACAGGACGTTGACTACATTTCGGAGGCGTTTGACAAGTACCGTTTTGAGGCGTCGTCCATCATAAAATACAAGGACGAAAACTCGATGGCGTGTGCCATAACCTTGGCGTATTTTGCCGCCAAGAGGTATTACAAAATTTTCCGCGAACAGCCTGCGGGAAAGGGTTTTGCAGATATGATTTTCTTGCCGCTGCCCAATTCCACACGCCCCGCAATAATCGTAGAACTCAAAAGCAAAAAATCCGCCCAAGGCGCAATCGACCAAATCAAAAACAAAAACTACCCGCAAGCGTTGCAGGGCTTGTCAAAGCGGATTTTACTTGTCGGCATCGGTTGGAGCAAAAGGAAGGCTCGGCACGATGTGAAAATTGAGGTTGTGGAGGGGTGAAAAACCTCGCTCCTTGCTAACATCCTGCGAAATCTGCCCCGTATAAAAATTGTACGCATCTTCCACAGCCTTAGCACGTTCAGGAGTTCCTTGTTTGCCAAAGGTCTCGTCAAGAATGAGGTCGTAATTACGGATTATGTGGTCGTTTGGCTGCATAGTATTGCAAATTTATAGTACATTTTTTTTGGATTTTCCACACAGCGTGTGAAAAAGTTAAATAACTTACTTCAAAAAACCGTACTCGTAAACCTTCGGCTTGATTTCTTCTCTTAGTGCTCGCAGTGCCGTCTTTAATTTGTCAAACAAATCTGTATAGATCGGGTCGGTGCTTGAAGAATTCATCGTGCCGTTTTCGTTTCGACCTTGGAAATATTCTTTGATGTCGTAAAGGCTTGCGTTTGGATTTACGTCTGTCTTTGTGTGGTAATAACGCCACAATTCGCGACCCGCAGACATTACAGAATTTGCTGTTTCACCGAATTGCAGAGACGCAAAATTTTGCGTCTCTACCGTGTCAGACGAAAATAGGTCGTTGTCTTGTTTTTCCGCCTTAATTTTCCCGTCAATAAAATTCTTCATAAAATGTGATTTGAACATTTCTTTGGAGTTGACTTCTGTTTCTGAATATGGTATCCAATGGTTTGTATCCGCTTTTGAGTTGAGTCTGTTTTTGTCATTAAAAATTGTCCAAACTAAACAATTAGTCTGAAACTCTGAATCCGTCTTCCAATTGTCATTGGGATATAGAAATTGGTCGTAATGATTAATCCAACTCTGTTCAATACACTTTCTTACGCTGAAATAGATGCAACTTTCTATCAGATTATTTTTTGTTATCTGCCATTGATATTTGTGATTCCACGGCTTGTTGGGATTTTCAATGCAAACAGATGATTGGTTTTGAAAATCATTACTTACGCCAATAATGTTTGCTATCGAATTGGCTCTTTCATACTCTTTGTTTTTTTCGATAAATGTTAACGTCCAATCATTTATATATTTACAATTATCGTATGAAATAATAGATTTATTGCAGACAAATATTCCTTTTTTGTCAAAATATTGTGCATTAATACCTTTAAAATCCTCGTTTTTTGTCAAATCCCAAACTTGGAAACCAATTGGAAATTTACCAGGAACATTGTCAAAAGATTCTGCGGAAGCGACAAACACTTTTTCCAATCTTGCTTTGAAACTATTCCTTATTGCAAAAAATTTTGAACCTTGTAAATGCACAAGAGTGGAAAAAAGGCCCATTTTGCAACCTTTGATTTCTGTATTGATTCTTGTTATAAACTGTATAAATACCTCGCGCTTTGAATATCCCATTAATTTGCTGTATTGCGCCTTTATTTTTGAATCAGCAACACCACTACGTCCTCTTCCAATTCTACTGTCGCCCTCTGCATACGGAGGATTGATGTATATTACAAGTTTCTTCCGTTTTTCTTCATCAAAAATTATGTCTTGCAAACTTTGCGGACATTTTGAAAAATCATCATTCAAAAAATCAAACTGAAAAACGTGACTTTCCAAAAGATTTGCACCGTTTTTTATACGCTCGCGCATTACTTCAACGTCTTGTAGGTCAAGTGTTGAGGCAAAAATATGGTATTTGTTTGTTAGTCCGTTCAAGAGGTTTCCCGTACCTGCGCAACAATCCCAGACATAATAATCATCTTGCCAATCCGCTCCAAGCACATCGGCGAGATATTCCTGTGATTTTTCAACCCAAATCTGCGGCGTGAAAAACGCGCCTTTTCTTTCCCTAACGTCCTGCGGCACAAGCAAATCCCAACGATTAATTATATATTTCCAAATCTCTTCTTTCGGCGGTCGCTTATAAAGTTTCCAAAATTCGACGTAATGCTCCAATCCGCCATCTTTGAATCCAAATTTATATGACACATCAAAGTCTAATCCGACGGAGTGCAATAGTTCGTAAGGCTTTTTGTCGGTTGCGTCGAAAGTGATGTTAAAATCCTCATAGAAAATCTTGTCGTCTGATATGTCGGCTGTTCCGTTGTCGTCGATATTGAGTTCGGCAAGGAAAAAAAAACAGTCATAGATGGAATGATCTTTTTTGAGTTTTTCCCACGGCGCATTGATGTATGGCATTACCGCCTTGCGCCATTTCTGATAAACAAAGATAAAATTATTTTTGTCTATTTGTGTCGCCAAAAAGTTGCTTTCTAAATGCTCGTTGAAGTTTTGTTTAATGAAATTGCGGATGTTTTCATTGTCATCGCCATATCGGAATGTAAAAATCTTTGTCTTGTCGATTGAGTTTCTGACGGTTTCGACAGTTTTGTCATCCACTTGTGACGGAGTCTGTGTCCAATTGAAATCGTTGAGCGAAAATACAGGCTGAACATCGTAAAACAACACAAAAGCAATTTTCTCGCTGTCGAAACATCCAAGAAATTTTGGCGGCGTCATATCCCAAGCGTCTAATTTTATGGTAATTAACAACTGCGCCAACATACGATATATGTCGGTAGGTTGCTGTTTTGCCTCCGCCCACAGCAAATAATAACCATAATCATTTTTAACGCTAAAATCAATGCGTTTGATTATGTCGGTACAGACAAACTTTTTGAAATATTTGACTGCAATTTCGTTTTTGAGTTGTTCTTCGAGCATAATTATAAAATTTTCAGCCTCCTCTGATTTATTAGTTTTCTGCGCACAAATATAATAAACATTTTACAAAAACACCATCTTTTTTCAAATTTAAGAAACAATTTCTCACAAATTGGGAATACAAAATAAAGTTTACACATATAATTCATTTTTCCGTTACTGTTTCATCCCCTCACAAACCTACTCACCCGCTCGCTAACAGCACGGAGATACGTGCGTTTCATCCGTTGGGTAAGGAAACTATTGTCAATCAGTGTTTTTGACAACTGCGGCACGTCCATAAAACAGTCTAAAACCTTGCCGACTTTATCCTCTGACAAGCCAATATGACTGCCAAATCGCTCAAAATCAAGGCGACACGGATGCCCCGTGCGCAAATAAACATCGCTTTTCTCAATTTCGGGCGAAAGTCCACCGTCAAGAGCAAAATCACTATCTTTGACGTGAAGGCTCGTATTAATCAGGTCGTATGCCGGAGCAAGTACGGCGCGACCACGGTCGTCGTGTATCAACGAAAAGTTTTTGAGATGCGCGTCGCCGTTGGCGTGTATATAATTGAAAACCAAAATTTTAAAGAATTTCATCAAGTCGCCGTCCACATCCGACGACGCACGTCTAATGGCATCGGCAATTTCAGCATAACAGCCGTCGTATTTAAAATGTTTACCATCAACGGCTTCGCCACGCCCCACCACCGTCGAAAAATCTTCCATCAAATATTTTGTGCCATTGGCTGCAACGTCAAACCGTTTCGTAATATACACCGCCTTGCCGTTTTTGCTGAAACACAGACCGTTAGGAGCAACGTCAATGCCATAAACCTGCGCGGCAATCTGCATAGTTAGGTTTTCGTTGGCGGGGATTCATTTCGTCTTCCTAACATTAACCGCGCCTATGAAATCCGCACCCGCCATCGCCTCCAACAGTCCAAAGAAATCTTCCTCGTCAAGATGATGGTAACGGCAAACGAACCTTCTATTGCCACCTTCGGGCAGCATCCCAGTAAAAAACGGAAACAGCCGCTCCGCCTCGTATGGCTCGGCACGTTTTGGCAGCGTGAAGGATATTGGCGGCAACTGCGACGCAAGATACCCGTCGTCATACACAAAACGACATTTGCCGCCACGAATCAACTCCGTGAGCGTACCTGCAAAAGTGTCGTTGTTATATACTAAAAGTTGACGCATAGGCAGTAATTATTGTTTCTCCGCAAATATAATCAATCCTCTCAAATCCGCAAAAAATTTTTTGCAAAATCCAACCGCCTTAACACGGCAATTTCATTTAAACTTTTTAACACCGAATTAAACGAATAAAACGAATTTGTCTTACAGAAAATTACATTAAACAAAGTGCCGCAAGCGGCAGCAAATTTAACGAATATAATAATTGCAGAAGGGTATTCGTTAAATTCGTAAAATTAAAAATTAACTTGTTGATTTTTAATTTATTAGTTAAATAAATTGTTTTGTTTTATTCGTTTAATTCGGTGTTAAATGAAATTGCTACACGTGTCTATTCACCAACAAATGTCTCTATATATTCTTGAATAAAATCAACTCTGTCAAATACTGTCGGTTTGAAATAGGATGCAACTGATATCACAATGTTCTTTTGAGGGTTGACATAAATCACATTACCACTATTGCCAATTGCAGAATAAATATTCTGTTTCGTATCAATTCCCCACCATAAATAACCATATTCCATTCCTCGAAAGTAGTTGCTTTCTACTTTTCTGAATGTGGTCATTTCTTTTATCCATTTTGAAGATATTATTTGCTTGCCGTTATAATTTCCGTTGTTTAAACACAGAAGTCCGATTTTAGCCATATCTTCTGCCGACATACATAGTCCATAGCCCGGAGTGCCTAAGCCCTCAGGGTCAGAAAACCAAACATTTTCTTTGGGCGTTTTTCCAATGGTAAATGCCTTGTGTTCTTCGGCTGTCTCCGCATAAAAATTTTTATGTTTCTTTATGCCCAATGGTTCAAATAAATATTCATTGGCATAATCAACTGTTTTCGTATTTGTGGCTTTATAAAGTATTCCGGATAGGATATGAAGACACACTGTTTGATAATTAAATTCATCCGTCAAACCTTTTCTTCCACCCAAAAAATCAAGAGAAGAGTATGTCCAATTATCACTTGAACATACTTTGGTCCAAGGATCGCCCTTACATTTGTAAGGTGTTCTCATTGTCAACAAATGCTTTATAGTAACATCATAAATTGTTTTTTCTCCTCTTTTCACTTTATAGTCAGGGAAGTAATCCAAAACTTTGTCATCAACACTTTTTATCTGTCCTTTATCAATTGCGATACCAATAAGCAAAGCCATAATACTTTTGGTTGCGGACATTATATGGACACAATCATCCTCTTTATAATTGTTCCAACAATCAGAATATACTTTTGTACCATCTTTATATGCAACTACTTGACATATATTTGGTTGATTTGC
>JAGCDD010000475.1 GCA_017651345.1 Bacteroidales bacterium
AAGTCTGATTCGTTGCTCACAAAGGCTCGTGAGTATCTTTACGAGTCGATACGCATTTACGAACAAGAACAATCCGACGACCCAAATGATATTACCCGCCTTTATATCGCATACGGCGAAATGGCTAATGCTTATATACTTACAGCCAAGCACACTGGCGAAAAGGCGTTTGCCGATTCGTGTTTGAGCTATTATCAAAAGGCAAGCGGTTTTTTTGGTGAGCACGGTTACAGCGACGAACATTTTAAAATCCTCGGCATTTACACCGACTATCTGCTGTTTTGCCACCGTTATGCCGATGCTGCAAAGTTTCTTACCGATGTGGAGGCGAGGCTAAAACCCGGAACGCCCAAAACCCTTCTCAAAAGTTTCCACGCCAAACTCAAAACTGTTTACGAACATCTTGGCGATTGGCACAATGCGTATTTGCAGCTTAGCAAAGAGTATCAATATTCGATGGCTGTTACCAACGACAGCTCTGTTACGGCTATCACCAACTCAAAGGCGCAGCAAGCTGTGATGATTGAGCGGCTCAACCACGAATCTGCCCAAAAGCTGTTTGAAACCGAACGCAACAAAATGATTACTTTGGTGGTGTTTCTGGTGGTGGCGCTTGTGATAGTGGCGGGTTTTGTGTGGTATATCGTTAGACTGCTGATGATTAGAAAAAAGGTTAACAAAGAGCTCTCTGAAAAAAACGAACTGCTCGACATTCAAACCACCGAGCTGATGATTCACAAAGAGATTATGATGGAGCAGTGGCACGATGTGGAGGATGTTAACAATAAGCTGTTCAGCAGTATACGTTATGCCCAAAAAATTCAGCGTGCGGCGGTGTCGTCGCAAAAAGATATACAAGCCCTATTCCCCGATAGTTTTATATTTTACCGTCCGCGCGATATTGTGAGTGGCGATTTTTATATGGCAGTAAAATGCGGTAGATATTCGGTGATGATTACTGCCGATTGTACAGGGCACGGCATTCCGGGAGCTTTTCTTTCGATGCTTGGAATCTCTGCTCTAAAAGAATTTATGGTAACCGAAAGCGATGCCGAAAATCCGGGCTCGGTGTTAGACCGTATGCGTGTTTTTATAAAATCTACCTTGATTTCTGAATCCGATCTCCGTATCGACGACGGTATCGATATGACTATCTGCTGTTTTGATTTTCAACAGATGGTTCTCCGTTATGCCATTGCCAATCAAACAGCTTTTATTATCCGCAACGGCGAAGCTACGAGGCTAAAAGGCGACGCAATGCCCGTAGGTAATTATATTCGCGAATCCATTCATTTTAGCTCGTTGAGCACCGAGATTCAACATGGCGATATGATTTATATGTTTAGCGACGGTATTCAAGATCAACTTGGTGGCACAAAGCAGACTGACAATGGTTCGCAAAAAAAGTTTCTTCTCCGCAATCTCCTTATCACCCTCAAAGATTTGTCGAAAAAGCCTATTTCAGATCAAGGCACTCTTTTGGAACGCACCATCGACCTTTGGCGTGGCGATACTCCGCAGGTAGATGATATGACTTTGGTGGGAATCAGGGTATAAAAATCCACACCTTATATATATATCACGAAAAAAAATTAAAATATTTTTCCAAAACTGTTTTTTTATCGAAAATAAAACCTAACTTTGCGCCTTGAAAATAGAAGTTATATATTATTGATTTTAAATTAAACATTTACATTATGTATTTGGACGCTGAAAAGAAAAAAGAAATTTTCGAAAAGTACTCCTACGGAAAGTCTAATACAGACACCGGATCAGTTGAAAGCCAGGTTGCCTTATTTTCCTACCGTATTCAGCACCTCACCGAACACCTTAAAGCTAATCACAAGGACTTCGGTACTAAGAGGGCGTTGACAATGTTGGTAGGCAAAAGGCGTTCGTTGCTCGATTACCTCAAGAAAAAAGACATCGAGCGTTACAGAGCACTCATCAAGGCACTCAACCTGAGAAAATAATTTTGAAAGGAAAGGCAGCCTTTAATTCTCAAAGGCGCCTTTCCTTTATTTTTTTTTATGAAAATCACATCAGGGCAGTCTACCCGCCCCCTAATATAAGACAGTATGAACATATTTACAAAAGAAATCGACCTCGGCGACGGACGCAAAGTATCGATCGAGACCGGAAAGTTGGCTAAGCAGGCCGACGGCTCGGTAGTATTGCGTCAGGGCAACACTATGCTCCTCGCCACCGTTTGTTCAAGCAAAGACTCAAATCCGGAAGCCGACTTTATGCCGCTTACCGTTGAATACCAAGAAAAATATTACGCCAACGGACGTTTCCCGGGCGGATTCCTCAAACGCGAGGGAAAACCCTCCGAGCACGAGATCCTCACCGCAAGACTTATCGACCGTGCGTTGCGTCCTCTCTTCCCAAAAGACTATCACTCTGAAACTTTCGTAAACGTTTACCTTATTTCTGCCGACAAGGAGACTATGCCCGACGCTTACGCCGGATTTGCCGCTTCGTGCGCTCTGGCTGTTTCTGACGTTCCGATTCAGGAGTTTATCTCAGAAGTACGCGTTGCCCGTGTTGACGGCAAGATGGTTATCAACCCCACTTTCGAGCAGAACGAAAAGGCTGACATCGAACTCGTGGTAGGTGCTACTTACGACAACATCCTTATGGTTGAGGGTGAGATGAACGAGGTGTCTGAGGCTGAAATGCTCGAAGCTATCAAGGCCGCTCACGAGGCTATCAAACCTATGTGCACCCTTCAGAAAGAGCTTGCCGAGGAGATGGGTATCAAAAAACGCGACTACGAGCCCGAGATTTCTGACCCCGAGCTCAAAGAGAAAATCGACAAAGAACTTTATCAGAAAATATACGACACAGCCAAACTCGCTCTTCCCAAACACGAGCGTGCTGATGCTTTCGACAAAATTAAAGAAGACTTTGAGGCTTCGCTCGGACTTACTGAGGAAGAACTCGAAGAGAAAAAACTTCTTATCGACCGTTACTTCGACGATTCGCTCCGTACTGCTGTACGCCGCTTGATTCTCGACGAAGGTATCCGTCTCGACGGACGTAAGACAAACGAAATCCGTCCTATCTGGTGCGAGGCTGACGTGTTGCCATCGGCTCACGGTTCGGCTATCTTTACCCGTGGCGAAACTCAGAGCCTTGCCACTTGTACTCTCGGCACCAAGCTCGACGAGCAGATTATCGACGACGTTTTGGAGCAGGGTCGCAACACATTCCTTCTCCACTACAATTTCCCGCCGTTTGCCACAGGCGAGGCAAAAGCTTCGCGTGGTGTTTCACGTCGCGAAATTGGTCACGGAAACTTGGCTCACCGCGCGCTCAAAAAGGTGCTTCCTTCTCCCGAAGAAAATCCCTACACTATCCGTGTGGTATCAGATATTTTGGAATCTAACGGTTCTTCGTCGATGGCTTCGGTATGCGGCGGCTGTCTTGCATTGATGGATGCTGGCGTAAAACTCCGCAAACCTGTTTCGGGTATCGCAATGGGTCTTATCACCGACACTGAATCAGACAAATACGCCGTTCTCTCCGATATTCTCGGCGACGAAGACCACCTTGGCGATATGGACTTCAAGGTAACAGGTACTCGCGACGGTATCACCGCTTGCCAGATGGACATCAAGGTAGACGGTTTGAGCTACGAGATTCTTGCTAAGGCATTGCAGCAGGCTAAGGAAGGTCGCGCTCACATTCTCGGCATTATGTTGCAGACTATCGCAGAGCCCCGTGCCGACTACAAGCCGTTTGTTCCCCGCATGGAGAAATTCACCATCGCAAAAGACTACATCGGCGCAGTTATCGGACCCGGCGGAAAGGTTATCCAAGAAATCCAGGCCGACACCAACACCGTTATCACTATCGACGAGGTTGACAACCAGGGCATCGTTTGCATTGCAGCCGTTAACAAAGAAGATATGGAACGCGCCACAGCACGCATCAAGGCTATCGTGGCTGAACCCGAGGTTGGCGAAACATACAAAGGCAAAGTTACATCAATCCAGTCGTTCGGCGCATTCGTTGAGATTCTCCCCGGCAAAGAGGGACTTCTCCACGTATCTGAAATCGATTGGAAACGCATCGAAAACGTTGAAGACGTACTCCACGAAGGCGACGAAATCGAAGTTAAGCTTCTCGAAGTAGACAAGAAGAGCGGCAAACTCCGTCTTTCGCACCGCGAACTCCTTCCCAAACCCGAAGGCTACGTAGAGCGTCCTGCACGTCCCGAAGGCGAGCGTCGTCCCAGCGGCGACCGTCGTCAAGGCGGATTCCGTGGTGGCGACCGCAACGACCGAGGCGGCAATTTCCGAGGCGGCGACCGTAGAGGCGGCAATGGTAACGGCGGCTTCCGTCCCCGCAACAACGGCGGCGAAAATCCCCAAGCTTAATCTTTGATTGATTATAAAAACTAAAAAATCCGGTAGAGATGGTCTCTATCGGATTTTTTTTTGGTTGTATGCGTGATAGGCGTTTTGTGTTTTTTTTGTAATCGTCAACCAATGTTGTGTTTCTATCCCAACATTTTTGCTAAACGGCGGCTAACGTTTGGTTATCATCTCAACATTTTTGCGGAATGCTGCCAAACGTTTGGGCGGCGTGTCAACATTTTTGCAAAATGGAAAAATACGGTTGGGTTGGGATTTCAACATTTTTGCAAAACGGCAACAAACGTTTTGGCGGCGTTTCAACATTTTTGCAAGATTCTAACAAACTGTGTTTTTTGATTTCAACATTTTTGCAAAACGAAAAAATACGGGTGTTTTGGCGTTTCAACATTTTGGCGGGATGCTAACCAAAGGTTGTTTTTTTCTCCCTAAGTGATATAAACCTATAATTTTGTAATGTTTGATGTAATATATTTAACATTTTTTAACACTCATAAAAACGCGTCCACAAATATCTGAGGTGTGGGTTTTAAAAACGTTGTGTTAAAACCATTAAAAAAATATGCCGAATAATTTGGAAATAATAAAATATGTTATTATCTTTGTACCGTCGTAAATGAGATACGAAAGTACAAGCCCCGCGCAACGTACTAATGATTTTAAGAATATTTGAGAAAAGGCGGGCTTCCGGTAGTATCAAAGTTTATGACAAAACAAACAACTTTATTATAAACAACAATTAAATTTTTTAACAACAACAAATTTTTAAGAAAATGAAAAACACAAAGTTTTATTATGCCAAATTGGCTAAATTAAAAAACCGCGAGCTTAGCGGATTTCTTAACAACATTACCAAATCAACAGGTCTTTTGCCTGAGAACGAGACACTTTCGATTATCACCGAAAATCTCCACAAGTACACACAGGCCCTCGCCGACGCCCTTGCCGTTGAGGACACCAAGAGCCGCACCGAGCAGATGCACGTTATCGACAGCCAGCTGATTAACTCGTGGAACGCTATGAGGTTGATTCTTAAAGGTCTCGCAGTGGATTCCGAAATCAAAACCGAGGCTTCGCAGGTTCTCTATTTAGTTTCGCAGATTGGCGACCCCCGCCGTGCCAACATCAAGTCGAAGAACAGCATTATCACCAACGTGCTTCAAATCCTTGACGCTATCGGTAGCGAAAACCTCCAAAAGTTTGGCATCGCCTACCATTACGCCACTATCAAAAACGCCTACGAGCAGTATGCCGACGCCGAGATAGAGCGTATGGACTTCCGCAACGCCAACCGAAACAAAGTGGCTGTGGCACGTCAGAACGCAACATTTGCCTACTACTCGCTTGCCAACTTTGTGCGCACAATGCTTGCCTACACCGACGTGGAACAATACGCGGTATGTTCCGCGCGTGTAAATCAGGCGGTTAGAGAAACCTACAAGCGCACCGCCGCCACCGAGACAACACCCTCGGATTCTGATAACGAAACAGTTGCAGAACAATAATTAATACAGGATTAAGTTTTTTAATAAAATTCATTTCTTACAAGCCCCACGGTATTTTTGCCGCGGGGCTTTTTTTGTAATGATTTTTTTTGTAACTTTGCCAAAAGAAAAAACATAATGTTATGGGCAGATTTGTAAACCCGTTTACCGATACTGGTTTTAAAATAATTTTTGGTCAGGAACTCAGCAAGCCGCTGCTGATTGATTTTTTGAACACCCTGCTGGAAGACAAGGAAAAAATCGTGGATTTGCAATTCTTGGACAAAGAGAAGCCTCGTCTTCATAAAAACGACAGGTCGCTGATTTACGATATTTACTGCGAAACCGCCGACCACCGACATATCATCGTGGAAATGCAAAACCGCGAGCAGGAATTTTTTATAGAACGAAGCATTTATTATGTGTCGCAAGCGGTGTCGCGGCAAGGTAAGAAAGGAGAATGGGATTATAACATTAATTCCGTTTATTTCGTTGCGTTTATGAATTTCAAGTTGGAATGTCTTAAATCGTTCAGAACCGACGTCCAGCTTAAAAACACACTTACCAACGAAACAATATCCGATAAGATTAAGTTTATTTATTTACAGCTTCCTTATTTCACCAAAGAGGAAGACGAATGCGAGACATATTTTGAACGTTGGATTTATATATTTAAGAATATGGAAATATTAGAGCGCATACCATGGGCAGCCAAATACTCTGTTTTTGAAAGACTTGGCGAAATTGCTAAAATCGCAAACATGAACGAAAAGCAGCGTCGCAAATACGACCATGACCTTAAAGTTTTGCGCGACAATTACAACATCTTGGATTTTGCACAAAAAAAGGCACATGAACGTGGCTTGGCAGAAGGCCGTGCAGAAGGCCGTACCCAAGGTTTGGCAGAAGGACGTACCCAAGGCTTGGCAGAA
>JAGCDD010000476.1 GCA_017651345.1 Bacteroidales bacterium
ATAATTTCAGACAGCGAATCAAAGATATAATATGCTCGATATAGACCTGATAGAAATATTAACCCGCTTGCTCGCACGTTTGGGCGTGTGGCAGTATCTTAACCGAAACGACGAGTTTCCGCTGCTTCTGATACTGTTTTTCTACCTCACAGGCATTGCCCGCTACAACGCCGTTATGAGTGGCACTTCACGGTGGGCTTACGTGGCTTACGCCTACAATATTATTGAAATGAACGAGGAATTGGCTATTGAGGCGTTGAACTATTTCTTTCTTGGAACTGCTGTATTTACAATCACTTACATTATAGCAAGCAGTCGACGACCGCAAGTTGCCACAATTGATACGCCCGAACTTTTGTCGGATTTTTTAAAGAAACGGCAGTTGCCAATAATCATTCTCTATGTAATTTTTCTTATAGTAAACACATTGGCAAACAGAGTGTTGAGCGAAAGCACCTCAGGATTTTCTATGGGTTTGGGCTATGCGTTTTTGTTTAAACTCGCAATCGGCGGACTTATTATCCTGTTTTTTATGCTGTTTAAAAACCTACCCAAAGAAAAGGTGGTACAAAAGATTGTGTTTCTGATACTTATGGTTTCAGCAGCAGTGTCGTCGTACTCTCCACGCGAAAGGTTTCAGTTTCTCTCGTGGATGGTGGCGTTGATTTTTGTGATTGTGGGCAAGCGCAATATTATCAGTAAATCAATAATTTACGCAGTTGGCGGAACTGCCATTATCATTATGTTTATGATAGCCGGCAATATGCGTCACGATTTTTTGCGAAACCTCTCTTTTGAAGAGCAAATAGAATACGCACAATACCGTATGCAGTTGGCAGAAGACCAAAATATGCTCGACGGTTTTATGATGGTGCTGCAAGTTTACCCGCAACACCTTGATTATACGTGCGGTATGGAACATTTAGAGATACTTCTGCGACCCATTCCGCGAGCCCTTTGGCCCGACAAACCGGTGGGAGGATACGCCAACAAACTCGGATTAAACGAAGGAATGTACGGCAACACCACAGTGGGCATTTCGCAATCAATTTACGGCTCGTTTTATGGCGAAGGCGGCGTTTTTGGCGTAATACTGCTGAGCATAATCTATGGAATAATGTTTAATTGGCTGTTTAACACCACATTAAAATATTCATCGGACATCCGGCTCATTCTCCACGGCATCATCTTTGCCTCCACCATCCCAATACTCCGCGGTGGCGACCTTCCCGGTATCGTTGCCTTTATCGGAATGAGTTTTTGGCCTGTGTTTGGTTTTGTGTGGATGTATAAGAGGTGGATGAAGAAGGTGAAAGAGAAAAAGTAAAAAAAATCACAAAAGTCATACGACTTTTGTAAAAATTCTTGCAAAAGTCATACGACTTTTGTAAATTTGCAATATGAAACGAGACATTATAAACGACTTAACCGCTTGGAAAGACAGCAACCATCGCAAACCGTTGTTGCTTACTGGCGTGCGGCAATGTGGTAAAACACATACACTCAAAGAGTTTGGAGCAAACTATTTTAAAAACGTATGTTACATCAACTTTGAGGCAGAAAACAAATACTCATCGATTTTTGATTACGATTTTGATACCACCCGGATTATCAACGAAATATCACTCATAAGCGGATGCAAAATCACCGAAGGAGAAACGTTATTGATATTAGACGAAATACAAGAAACCCCAAGAGCAATTACTGCACTCAAATATTTTTGCGAAAACAAGCCAGAGTTACATATAGCCTGTGCAGGGTCGCTGTTGGGCGTTGCACTCAACCATCAAAATATTTCATTTCCCGTGGGCAAGGTTAACAGAATGCAGATGTTGCCTATGAGTTTCAGAGAGTTTGTTACGGCACTCGATCAAGAACAGTATTTTTCGTTGTTTGCTCAATGGCCTGTCGACCGCGAAATACCAGCATCTTTTACAAAGCCATTGGAACGGCTTTTAAAAGAGTATTACCTAATTGGCGGAATGCCCGAAGTGGTTAAGCAATACGCTGATACAAAAGATTATACAATAGCCGCACAAATTCAAGACGACATTCTGGCAGATTATTCCGACGATTTTGCAAAACACGCCCCAACAGCCGAAATTGAAAAAATCCGTCTGATTTGGGATTCGGTGCCCAAACAGTTGGCTAAGGACAACAACAAGTTCGTTTTTTCGCACGTAAAAGAGGGCAAACGCGCACACGAATTAGAAGGTGCTTTACAATGGCTCAAAAATGCAGGATTGGTCTACTTGGTAGAACTTGTTTCCAACGCTGAACCACCCCTTGCCGCTTATGCCGATGCTACATATTTCAAAGTGTATGCCGCCGACATTGGACTGCTGAGCCGCCGTATTGGATTAAGTTACAAACAGTTAATTGAAGAATCGGACTATTCAACTACTTTTAAAGGTGCTGTTACAGAAAACTACGTTCACAACGAACTTATAAATCTCCGTCGACATCCCTATTTTTGGCGTTCGGGAAATAGTGCGGAGTTAGATTTTCTGTTTGAAAACGACGGTGAAATAATACCGATAGAAGTAAAATCGGCAACTAACACACAAGCAAAGAGTTATCGCTTATTTTGTAAAAAATACAATATAAAGAACGGATTCAAACTTTCTCTCAAAAACATTGCTACAAACATCGTGGAGGGCACATCCACAACAAGTCTTCCGCTTTATTTAGCGTGGAATATTGAAAATTATTTTTAATAAACTATTGACTCAATTCATAAAATTATTACATTTGCTAAACAGTAATAATTTTATGTCTAATTATTTAAAAATTAAATCATTATGAAGAATTCATTTACAATTTCGATAATCGCAATTGCGATGTCAGCGATGGTTGCTTGCGGAGGGTCGGGCAATACTGGTTCAGGTACAAATCCTCAAACAACAGAAAACAGCCAAACCACCGATAATGGCGGCGCAAAATCTGGAAATAGCAGCAACAGAGTAGTTGCCGACGTTTTAAATACAGTAGAACAATCTATCGGAGTAGATTTTGCCAAAATGATTCCCGACGCATTTGCAATTGACGGTGCAATTATGTCAAAAAAATACACCCTCTATTTTGTATTACCCAACAAAAGGAACTCAAACGAATCTAACGCGGAAATTGAAGATTTCAACAAATACTTAAAGAGCATCTCTGCCGATGGCAAATTATATAGTGATCAAGAACTTAGCACTGAATTTGACGGTACAATAGAAGATGGAGTATTTGAAAGGCTGTTTGTTAAAATTGGCGAAAAGAAATGGGGAGTAACCGTTTCGTACGGCGAAACCAACTATGAATATTCAGATGGCAAGCAGTATCCACATTATGCAATATGGTTTGAAAAAATATAAATCACTATTTTTTAGATAATTACAAAAACCATTTTTTTATAACTCGGCGGAATCTATCAGAAAAAATGAGATACCGCCGAGTTTTGATTTTTAATATCCGGCACTTTTGTAAACAGTAATTATTCGGCAATCATAACATTACCCGATTTGTTTTTTGAGCCATCTACATCGCTATAAATAAGCATGTAAAAATAAGTTCCGGGACGATTACCACCACCATCCCACTTAAAGTTTGGATCATTCGACGAGAATAGTTTTTTACCATTGCGGTTAAAAATCGTTATCGAAAACAATTGAGGACGTTCGCTAAATTTGATATGAAATAGATCGTTGATGCCGTCGCCATTGGGTGTAAAGATGTTTGGAATATCTAACACGATATGTTCAGGCTGGGGTAATGGTTCGGGAATGGGTTCGGGTTCTGGTTCTGGTTGCGGTTCAGGCTCAGGTTGTGGTTCTGGTTCAGGTTCGGGTTGCGGCTCTGGTTCAGGTTGCGGTTCGGGCTCAGGTTCAAGCTCAGGTTTTTCTTTAATCTTAAAAAGCACAGATGTGGCATTGATACAACCGTTTAGGTCTTCGTAAAAGTCGAAAGAATAATCGGCGGCGGTTTCAAAAGTGAATGAAATCTGTCCGGTTGTTTTGTTGAATCCATTCGATGTATACGTTCCGCCAGAAGTTTGTGCGTAGGCGAATGTTGAGCGTTCGTCGGCGAATCCGCTGATATTTAATACAATAGATTCACCCTGCGTGCCTGAGATTTCGTAATCTTGGGCGTTGGCGATTGGTGTTATCGTTAATAACAATAAGGTGTAGATAATGTGTTTCATATTCATACAAATTTTTAATCGTCATTAGTAGTAATAGTAAGTTTATTGAGTTTGGGCAAGATTTCGGCAGTGTTATTTTGAGTCGGCTCATATTCGCAAAATTGGTCGGTAACTTTTGTTATTTGGTAACGACCTGTAATATTGTCCATTAGATACTCATTATCAGAGGTGGTAATGGATTTGTTTTCGCCGTTAAAGGTATAAAATATTTGATATGGTGCAGTGCCTGCGAGATTGATTGTTAATGGTTCACCATAGCAAACTTGGGCATTGTCGAATGTGGCGGAGGGGGATTTATGGCGTTGAACCTTGTATTCGGTGATTTCAGACTTGCAGCCTGATGAAGGGTCTTCGGCGTATACTGAGAGCGTACCTAAATCTTCGGAATCGTCCCATGTAACAGTAACCTCAGAGCCTGTGGTGTTGCTGAGTGTACCACCGACAACTTGCCAATGGTATAGAAACGATTGGTCGGGTGATTCTACTGAGTATTTTTTTTCATGTGAAGCGCAGATAGTTATTTTTTCAATAGTAATTGTTCTTTGACGGCGAGTAATTTGAGGAAACTTTGAATGTGATGCATTTTTTTTTCTCAAACAATCATTATTGAATTCACTTATTATCAAATTATCATCTTCTATATTACTGATTGAAAGTATATAATCATTATGATCATTACAAATGTACAAACATCCGTCTGGACCTAATTGCATATCCCATTTTGTCTCATCTGAATTGATATTATATTTTGGATTCTTTGAAAAATCGACCATGACCTCACAATTAGTTTGGTCAAAGGTTAAATCCTCGGACAAAGGATATTTAATTAATTTATTATTATATATGGTCATTAGATATTTGTCATTTGGTGAAAAGGCCATAGTTTTGAATTGGTCAGAAGAGAAACAATCTGATAAAGTCAAATTGTCAGTTTCTTTATCATAATCTAATATCATTACTTCTCCATCACAAGAGGCTACAATTTTGTTACCGTTAATTGTCAGCTCTATATCAAATTGCACAGATGAATATTTTCTGAATTGAGGTAAATCTATTTGAAAAATATGACCTTTTAGAATTTCTTCTTCTTTTATTATGTATTCATCCAATGTCCCATTATAATTACATACAACAAGGCTCAAATAGTTATCATTAGTTAAAAATGTCATAAAGGATGTGTAGTATGAATCTTCAGACTTGTATTTCTGTGTTAAAAC
>JAGCDD010000477.1 GCA_017651345.1 Bacteroidales bacterium
AAAGGATTAGAACTGATGGTGAATTATCAGACAAAGTTCTACAACTACAGTCAAAAGTTACCATTGGGAATCGATTGACACAAAACCACAAACGCCGTAGGAACGTGGCGTGCCGTGTCCTTTGATACAAATGACCTAAAATGACCTTTGGAAAATTATTTGTTTTTTATTTATTTCGTTTCATAGATTCGATAAAATATCATTATGGAAGAAAAATTATGCATTGTACAATTTCCACATCCTGGAAATGAACCTCGTCCGAAAGCAGGCGTAGATGTAAAATGGAATTTAAGCAAAAAACATAAAAGAAAATATTTATGTTGTACAGGTAATTATATGAAGAATGGCATTGAAGTCCGCGACAGACTGATGTTTTGGGGAGAATGGGAACCTGATTCTTATATAATAAGAGATTATGGGATTAATAATAGTCCTCGTTATCTTCAAAAGCCAATATGGCCGTGCGAAATTCCGATATCGACAAAATGTTGTGGCACAGACCCTTTTGTTTTCAACAATGAGTTTTTATATGGAATTTGTAAACAAACCAAGAGATTGAGCAAAACAAAAAATCATTCTATTACTCAATTGGCACGATTGCAAATAGGAAGTTTGATTTTATTTGGTTCCACACTTAATCAAAATACTCCTAATGCATGTTTTGCAGTTGATACAATTTTTGTCGTAAGTGATTATGTAGAATACGATGATTCTTCGATAGACTATGTTCAAGGCTCCGTTAGAGAACAAGATTATACTCTTATTGCACAATTGAATGGCGTAGAAACCGAAAAACGGAGATGTTACAAAGGTGCAACGCCTAAAAATCCATACTACGGAATGTATAGTTTTTGCCCATGTGTTATTTATAACTCTGAAGGAGTTGGGCATGAACGTTTAATATTGGACAAAAATATCATTCGTAACATAAACAAAATGTTGCCCAAAGATGTCCTTAATCCTAACTTAAACTCTTCTCCCAAATATAATCCAACAATAATAAATGAAGAAGATGATGAAAAAAAAGAATCTCTTACTATTCAAAATGTAAGAACTGTCTGGAATGAATTACGACGGTTAACATTTGAACAAGGTTTGCTGGAAGGAACCCGATTTTATTTGTGATTTTTAAGTACCATATATGATTCACGACATTGAAAAACTGATTGCTTCAATCAACGTAAACAACAACTACAAACCGCTTTGGCCGTGGGAAGATGTGATTCAAGGGATTAGGAACTTTCCCGACAAGGTAAAATACATCTACCCCAAAAGCGAAGCAAAAAATTTACATAAAAGAAAGTGGATTTTTGCCAAAGCCGACAAAAGCCCCATATTGCGTTGTCCTCACCGAAAAGTTCGGTCGTACGTCTATTATAGTTACAAAGGCCCTCGACATTCGCAAAGATCCATAATCTGGTTTTGCCCCAAATGCGGGAAGCAACTTTATAGAAAAGTTCGTGTTAGTTAAAAATCGCATATTATGAAATACAAAAATCACATTATCATCAGTTTTGAAACAGAGGAACAATTCAGCAACTTCAAAAATGAACTCGACGACGGGAAAGGGTTGTTGTATGTTGAAAAAATACTCTGTTCCCCTATTGCAACGGCACAATGGGAGAAGGATTTATCCTTTGACGGCAAAACTGGCCGATATTTTTGTCTATCGGAAAAATCGTTGTCTGAGTTTTTTGAAAAAATCTGCACGAAATACACTGGCATAACGGTAGAATGGCTTCAAAAGAACCTGAACGACGATACCGACCTTGTTCACGGTTCCGGCAACAACTGTGGCTACACTGCCGTTGCCGTTTCCGACAGTGACGCTTTTTTTGAGAAGGCCGAAACATACGGTCCTTACGACGACGGGATATTTGTTTTGGACGGATTCGACGTTGTTGCCAACATGAACGACAAGACACTACTCATAGAAGGCGTCAGGAAGCAACTTCCCGCCAATTTCAACCTTCCGTCGAAATGGACAATTGCAGGACACGAATATACACTCACAGAAATTGGTTACGGAGCTTTTCAGGATAACAACGATATAGAACGCATAACGATTCCCGACACCGTAATCGAAATAGGACATGCGGCATTCGCTCATTGCCCAAAACTCAAAGAAATACATTTGCCGCATTCTGTTCGTCGTTTCGGAGAAGGTGTTTTCTACTGCCAGCAACCACTCACCGTCCATATCAGCAAATCATATCCGCATATCGATCTCCTGCGTGATGAATACAAAGATCTACAGGTAACGTTTGTGGAGGAAAAATAACTAATCCTTCAAACATTCGACAAGAATTATTTTCACGCCATCGGGACGGGTAAATGCCCAAACAACCTTATTATTGGTTTTTAATATATGCTTCGATAGAAAACAAAGGAATATTTTCCATCCAATCTTGGTCAATATACGGCTTCATTGAGCAACGAAGTCCTTTTAATTGAGGATATTTGTCTACAGATAATATTTTACAAAAAAATCATAAATTTCTACAAATCAAGCACGTTAACATTTTTTTTGACCATAAACACCCAAAACTATACATTTATTTTGACCATCGTTAAATGTTTTTTACAATTTTTCTGACTATAAAGAGGCACCTGCAAATGACCTAAAATGACCTTCGTTTTTTTCTAATACAACAATCCAAACATCCACAGCGGGATTTTGTTGCCAAATCCTATTTCTATCTCATCTGCCACGACGAAACTATTGGGTATGTTGCTGATTTGTTTGAATTTCTTGTTTTTGCCGCCAACTTCAAAAAGATATTTGTCATCAACCATCAAATCTCCACGCTCTGGCATATATAATTGGTGATTTTCAATAAGTTGTGAAACAAAAAACGTTTCTCGTTCTGTTCCCGAATCAACACGTGATGCAAGCGAATGCATAAGCGTGGCATTGTGAAACAGAATTTTTTCTGGTTTCGTCAGCACATTCATTCCCGTGGCTGCAGAATACAAACGGTGAATCAGAGCGGCTTTGTCCATTAAATCAATGAGTTTCAGTACATTGTTGCGTGATGCCTGCAAAGAATTGCACAAAGACGAAATGTTGAGTGTATATGGTGCCGATTCTGCAAGAATACCCAGCAACCGTTTTGCCTTATAAACAGTATCGTATTCAACATTTCCTACCGAAGGTATTTCTGAGATTACGATACTTTCAACCACTTGTTGCAGACGTTCGGGAAATCCATCACCTGCTTCGCGGTAAAATGGATAATAGCCAACCTTGATATATTTTTCAAAATAAGGAAGCACTTTCACTTTTGATGTAATCAGCGTTGCAATGGAGAAATGATTCTCCAAAATCTCGTCTAATGATAAAACGGCGAGGTCGGCAACGTTTTCCAACTTCAGATATTCACGGAACGATAACCCTTCAAGTGTGTATTGCCTGTGACGACGCGACAAGTCCGCATCAAGCGAATCGTTGAGTTTCAATATGGACGAACCTGTAACGACAATATTAAGTTTGGGGTACGAATCGTATATGTTTTTTATTTCCCGTTGCCACCCTTGATATTTATGAATC
>JAGCDD010000478.1 GCA_017651345.1 Bacteroidales bacterium
TCGAGTTGCATCCACAACATTTTGGCGGCTAAGGTTGGGCTTTACGACAAGGCGTACAAGTTTTACCTCAACGCCTCGCGCCTCGACCTCGACGACTACAACAACGACACCTGCGACGGCTGCCACATCACCTCGATGGGCGGCACGTGGATGACTGTCGTTCAGGGATTTGGCGGTATGCGCATCAAGAATGGTATGCTCTCCTTCAACGCCGTCCTGCCCGAAAAATGGAACAGTTACTCGTTCCAAATCCGCCACAAGGACAACGTCCTGAAAATCGAAGTCTCCAAGTCCGGCACGCACATCGAGCGTCTCTCCGGCCCCGAAACAGAAGTAATTGTTAATGAAGAAGTAATAAAAGTGTGATTTGTTTTAGGTAAGTAGTGTAGGGGCGTTGCGCAGAGCGACGCCCTTATGTTTTTATTGGGGGGGGAAAAATTTGGGACACTTTTCCCGCAATTTTTACACTGCCTTCAACGAAAAAGCCATATCAAAACTTATCATTTGACCGCTATCAACATACTTTTGCCAAGCATTTTCTGTATGGCTGATGCCGGAAATTTTGGTGGAATTGTCGGCCTTAAAACGCTGATAAATCGTATCAATAATGTTGAGTTCGGCATTCGTAAATTCGGCGAGGTCAGGAGAAATGTTAGAAACAAGCCGTGTGCCTTCTATGCCTGTGTCAAAATGGACTATTTCGGGCTGAATGTCGTCAAACGAACTATAAATTCTATCCCAACGTACAGGCACAGGCCCCCGCTGAATTGCTTTGTAGGCAAGACCCGACATTCCTCTGCCTGTGGTTTTGTAGGAATAAAAATCTGTGTAAAACAACAACTTATTCATCATTGTAAAAAAAACGCCATTGAATTTCTCAATGAAGAAAAGAATAATGTTTTTCAACTTAGGGATGGACTGTGTGGCATATCCGTTAAAAATATCACGCCGATTGCCGCTAAAAATGTAACTTTTGGCTATCTCGCTGTTATCGTCGCACTTGGCGGATTTTACTTTGTTTAAAATCTTTGCAAATTCGCCGTCGTCAAACTGATTTTTAGCGTTAACAACAAAGTTTTCAAAGATTTGCGGGTTTTGAATCGACATAAGGATTTTGCCGTTGGTCTCGCTCGGAATGTCGCCATTTTCGTACAGGCGGTATTGATTGTCGCCGAAACCAAGAATTTGTGACATTTTGGACGCAGACAGCCCATAACGCTGACGGATTCGCTTGATTTCGTCAGGGAACGGAATCCCATATTTGGCGCGATATTGATTGTAAACCTGCGCAATGTTCACCTCATCCAATTCCGTTGTGGTGAAACGCTCCTTTGTTTCGTCACATTCGTAAAACTGATGGACGTATTGAAACTGTTCCTTGCGGAATGTGAGTTCTGATTTTTCTTGGCGGAGTGTCGCATTTCCGCCTGTAAACGGACTAATCATACTAATTCTGTTTAAACGGGTAATTCATAGGATGTTCTGCAATATGAAACGAAATACAAATAGTGTTTGAATTTGGCAAACCGAGGGTTATTTTAATGTAAACTTCGTGTCCCTTAACGTCTTTGCCAAACACCCACATTTCGCCCATACGGTTGAGAGTGTCCACAATCGGGCCTTCTGAATAATCTTCTGCGTCAATGTTCAGAATCACCTGTTTGCGGTATGTTGGTGTAATTTCCAAAGCGGCTAAGGTTTGCATATTTTTGCCCCTGTCATCGCGAAAGACGATGTCAAATATCTTGATTTTCTCTTTCAGCCGTTTCAGAAACTGTTCTACGTCCTCTTTTGTTACCATATTAATCGTTTTGAATAGCAATTATGGCGCAAAAATAAACGTTATAGTTGGATTTTGCAAGAAAAATGAGGATTTTTTTATGAAAAAGTTGATTTTTATAATTAAAATAACATTGATGAAGTATTGGATATAGAAAGTTCTTTTGGTAACAGTTATACAATGGATAAAATTTCTACCGCCGAAAATGTTGTTTTATTCTCGACGGTAGAAAATGTGTGAATTGCAATTATTCCTCTTTTAAGTTTCTAACTACGCTAATGCGATTTTCAATAGATTTCAACCGATTGATGTATTCTTCCAAACGTTTTAAGATTGGGTCGATAGTTTTCCTTGCATAGATTTCCTTTAATTGCCCCTTGTAGGTAAGGATAAGGAAATGATACGCCTGAATCAGATAAATCAATTGTTGGCATTCTTCCTCGTCTTTGTACTCGACATTAAACTCGTTGAAATATTTGGTCGGGTCAAACTTCTTCTTGTCACCTCTGCCACTACAACACAAGTTCAAAACCTCTGATTGCAACTCACTGATTTTGCTAAACAAGGCTGACAATGTAGTTCCCAAGTCAGTATTTGCAAAAAGATTGTTGTTTTTTCCTATTGAGAAATCCGATTCGAAATCTTCTGAAATTGATTTCCACAGAGGCAATCCGTCTTTCGAATTACATTTCTCCTTCTCTTTTTCCAAATACTTACGCAAATGACCGTTGATGCCATCAGTTGTTGGTACGACATCAAGAATAGCAAACTCTTTCGGCTCATTGACTTGCATATTCAATGAACTATAAAACGCACCTGCCTTTTCGATGTAGAACTTCTGCAATATTGCTGACAAAGCAATATCTGCGGATACTTTGTCTTTGGAATCACCTCGGGCATCAACAACTTCTGCGCCCGAATAGAATCTTTGCTCTTCCACATTGAAAGGCTCAATCGCGTCTGAATCGTCCGTCTTGTGGATAAACTCTTTCAGTGCCTCTACTTTGTTGTCAAAAGCATCGTTATTTACAATTTGATAAACAAAATAGAGTTTCTTGCCTTCCAAATGTCTTTTCAGACTTTTGAGTGTTTGATACTCAGACGGTACGCCTTGGTCTGATTTCAACAAATACAACACCACATCTGCATCGTATTTAGAAATCGCTTTTGCCAAATTGTCAGAATGGGATTCCATACCACCACTTCCGGGCATATCATACAAATCGGCAAATTCTGTGAACATAGATTGCTTCAACGTCTTTTTGTGATGCCAAACAATTTCGTCAAGTGCTTCGGGAAACTTGTTTGCCTCCCTGATGAAATTGTCGAACTTACCCGACCCGTACAATTTGAAATCATTATCCTTGCAAATGAAATGATTCATTTCTGGTTTGAAATGACCTTGGAAATCAAAGTTCTTCAAGAATTGTTCAAAGTCATTCTTTCTCTCACTATCCTTGACATCAAATTCGGTCTTGAACTTAATATCAAGAAATGGATTCGGCAAGTCTTCAACACGATGAATCACCGCAAAGGCGGTAATAGGAATTGCACCCGTCTCTCCGCACTTTTCGCCCAATATCCGTTCCAAGAAAGTTGTCTTACCGGCAGAAGTTTCCCCCAATAAGATAACTTTCATTCTTTCAGAACTTGAAATTCCGCAGATGTCTTTTTCCTTGTTTGCAAAAGGCTTGATATCATCGACAATACTCCTCACCATTTCTGACAATTCGTAAATACCGATTGACAATCCTTCATAGTATTTCTTCAATGAGTGTCCGCCCTCAGAGTTGTTTATCAACTCTTTAAGGGTTTCGACCTTGTCATTGAGACCGTCATCTGATTTAGGCAAAAGACCTTGAATCTTCACCAAATCAGTGTACAAGTCAATTACTTTCACTTCGTTACTCATATTTTTCCGTTCAAATTGGTTTGCAGAGTTTCCAATGTCTCTCTGAGGTCTTGGCAATCCTCGTAGTTTTGGAGTTTCATTGTCTTGTCTGTTTCTCTTTCTGCGACTGCCTGTTTATAGACATTCTCCCTGTACTCGTTGAGAAGTTTGGAAATTACCGCCTCGAAATTAGTGTGTTTGCTCAGAAGTTCGTCAACTTTTCGGCTGATTTGCGCATCCCTAAGTTCTTTGCGGTGCTTGATACCGTCCACAATAGGATTGTAGCCCTTAAATCCAGCAACACCTAACAACGCAATGCCACCGATAACAGCAATTGGTGCCAAGACACTTCCAACCAAGGTAATACTTGCGATAAGGGCTTGCGAACCGATTAGTGTGCCACCTGTCAATGCCATAAAAATGACATCGCCGCCGGCCTTAGACAGTCCATCAACTATCCCCTCCCAAACGTGTTTACCCGGCAATCCGAATCCGAAATCAGGTATTTTGAATTCAGGGTCTTTGTCAAAATTATGACAAACAGCCTTGAAGTATTCCTTGAATTTCTTTGCCCAAACGTCTCTACGTTTTTCGATTTCGGTTGAAAATCAATCTTTGAAAATCGTCTTTATTGTGTCAGGATTCGGACGACCGGAAGTTCTGTTAACGTGGTTTGTAACCTCAATTACAATGTTGTTTTTCAGGTTCTTGCTAACTTCCTTGGATTCTTCGGTTATCCATTCCTTGATGATGCGGTTTGAACTTACCAAGTCGGTGTATTCCTTGCTGTTGAGATTGAAGTTGATTTTGGTGAGTTCCTTGTTCCAATAGTTTTCCTCATTTCTAACTGCGACAAGCAATTGGTTCACAATTTCATCAAATTCAAATTTGACAGAATCTATCTTCTTCTGATTCAGAGCATTTTGCTGTGCATCAGAAGACATTTCGTTAGAAACAGAGTAGATTCCGGCTTGAATTTCCAAATCGTTTAACTGTTGCTGTTCTTCGTCTGAAATTGTGTTCAAATTGATTTTTTCTTCCAATTCAAGGCATTTTGCTTTAAATTCCTTGAACTTGAACGTAGAAACGAAAATCGGCTCTTTATTCGGGAATGCATCAGCCAAAGCCCTTGAAAAGTTGTCGATTATTTCGTTTTTCTTGTCTTCGTCCTCAATCAAATCAGCCTTTGAAATCAGCGGAATAAGAGTTGCAGTGCGTTTCCTGATATTCCTGAGCCTTTTGATTTCGTTGTTGTCGCCGAAACCGATTGCAGGCAAGAAATAATACGTGAAACTTGCTTTTTCAACATATTCGTACAAAATTTCCTCAGAAAATCTGTACGGTGAATCGAATCCGGGACAATCCACAAGAATAACCCTGTCAACGAAACTTCTGAACGCATCTCTCGAAAACTCAAATTCCTTCTCGTTGATGTTGATTGACAGGCACACGTGATGAACTGCGCCGATGTCAATTCGTGTTTTGCCTTGGATTATCTCCAATATTTCTGATTTGCTTTTTGTGTCTTTGCTTCCGTCTTTCCAAATTACCTCGCCGTTGGTCAAACCTTCCTCCTTGAACACGACTTCGGTAACGACGGCTGTCGTGGGTTTTGAGTTTGTCGGCAAAATGTCGTTTCCGATTAGAGCGTTGACAAACGAACTCTTGCCGGACGAGAACTTGCCTATGAAAAGGAAGTACGACTTTTGGTCAAGAATGTTTTTGATTTGATTACACTTGATTGACCACTCCTCCTTTTTGATTTCATATTGGTCAGGTCTCTTCTTGACCAACTTCTCGATGTATGTCGGCAATATTGCAACATTACCGGCTATCAAATCGAGTTTCTTTTGTGATAGTAGTTCTGTCATATTTTTATGAGTTTATGGTTGAAATCATTTAGTTACTTGTCTTTGAAACAATCAATGGGGATAGTAATTGTTTCTTTGTCATTTGACAATACAATTTTATCCGAATTTTTGTTCACATTTTTTTTAATTTCATCTATTTGTTCATCGCATATCGTTTGCAAAGACACCAATGCAATGCTGTCTTTGGCACGATAAATCAATGGATACTTAGTCTGCATTTTTACCTTTAAAGAAGAAATATTTTTATCAATATTATCGTAATATTTCTTTATTTTATCATACGAATATTTTATCGTCAAACCATCACATTCAGGCTTGTCGTCAATTGCTTTAAAGAACTTTTGTAATTTTTGAAAAGAATCTGATACAGTTGATTCGTTCAAAAAGAAAACCACATAATCCTTTTTGACCTCAAAATATTTTATAGTATCGGGCAAATCTTGTTTTAGATTCTTATAAACCTTTTCTTGCTCGACATTTCTCAGGGTTGAACTTCTAACACAAAATATTCGCATCAAAATTGCCATAATTATTGGTAGAAAAGTACAAATTAACCACCCTAAGTTAAGTTCGCTCCACTTTTTAACAATAGAAAAAATCAAAATGAACAACCAAATAATAATTAGATTCCATCCGATTCCTATGACAATTCCTGACGGAGAAAAGGGGCGAGACCTAAACATATTTTTGGGCTTATACCACTTATCTTCTCTTTTAATAGTCCAATAATTGTGAATTAAATACTTGTCGTCATTCTTGTCTTTTTGAGATACACTATCAATTTGCCAAATCACATTCTCAAAAACCTCAAACCACGCTTTTGAAGCACGTGCCATCCACAACCAAATAAATGACAATGCTAAACCAAGATTGCTCACAAATACTATTGCATACGGAATAGAATCAGACATTACGAGTCCTTCTTTTTTTGACATAAATAGTACTCCGTATGCACCAAAACACAATCCTAAAAATGTCCATACAAATGTAGAGTTTTTCCAAAATCTCTCTAATTCATAATCACGACATTTCCAATACTTTTCATATAATGTTTCGTTTTTATCCATTCCTTGATTTAATTTAGTTAAACATTCATTTTAAACATTCTACTGTGCCAAATTAAGGCAAAGCCTTGAACTTTTTTTCAAACTATCAGGAAGGATGTTTATAAAAAAAGAAAGCGCGGCCGCCTCTTTTTGTATTATTACTTTCGATATAAAGGTCGTAGGAAACCCAAGGAACAAAGAAATAATACGAGCACGCCACGCCCATATAACTTATATGAGCCGGTCGCCGTGCTGATCTCTTGTTCCTTAAAGAGTTTCCTACGTTCTTATACATCGAAGAGAATCAGCACAACTTCCGAATAATAATCAAAAATTATTCTCGGCTATGGGACGCGCATTTGCACATCCCACAACGGTTTATGTTTACGGCGGTAAATTTAGGGATTTTTTTTTGAAACTTCCAAATTTTTCGGCAAGAAATTTTAAAAAATTTTATATAATATTGACTATCAAAAAGTTTTATTTCAAAATTTTTCGGTTGGTAACATTTTTCGGAGTTGCTTTTAATTGTGGCGAATTCGCCTTAATTAAAATTGAAGTTATATACCGAATGTTTAACGATTGAAATCTGCAATCGTTTGCGCATTTTTTCCACTAAAAAAATGCTGAAAAATTCTTCCTAACTGCCGAAATATCATTAAAATTGCAGCATCAAAAACCTCTTAAAAGATACCGATATGAAAAGATTTTTATACACAATTTTGGTGATTTGCGCCGCAGTGAATATTTCGTGCGGACAGGTGATTGAGTGTAGCCCTGAATTTCCGGCGTACAACACTCAGGATGTGGTGATTACGTTCCACGCCGACAAGGGCGCGGCAGGTTTGAAAGGTTTCACGGGCGATGTCTATGCGCACACGGGCGTCATTATGAAAAATTCGTCGTCGTGGACTCACGTGAAATACGATTGGGCGGTCAATAAGCCCGATTGCAAACTAACTCGCACTGCCACAAATACTTATACGCTGACA
>JAGCDD010000479.1 GCA_017651345.1 Bacteroidales bacterium
GGAGAGGTCGGCGACGAGGACGGTGCTATCGACAGCGGGTTTTACTATTACAGTTGTTAAACTTTGTGAAAATCCGCATACAAGGCGCACGTTTTTGTGCTCCAAACCTTGGTATTTAATGGTACATTCCGTATCTTTGCTTTCAACCACGGTGGCTTCAAAAAGCGTTGCGCCGCCGCCAGTGGAGGCTATTGCACGTATCAATTGTTTAATTTCTGAATGTTTGCCCATTATGAAAAAGTTTTTATTGTTATCGTTATTGGCTCTGCCTTGTCTTGGAATGGCTCAGAGCAAACCATCTGAGTTTTATTGGCTCTATTACACCCCCGACAGCACCGCGTATATGGAACGCGAGTTTAAGTACGGAGGCTACCAAGATTCATATCATTTCGTCAAACATACCGATGTCCGCGCCAATATGACCGACAAAGAACGCGAGGATTACGACCGCAGATGTATTGAGTATGCCAAAATCCTTGTCTTTTATACCAAAAAAGAACTTGAACGAAACCCTGTAAAACTCAAACCCGGCGACAAGTACAACCAATCGCGCAGGAGCCAGCGTTAAGAAAGTTTCTTTCCGAGGGTGATTTTCCGCGTTATACCACCACTGCTGCACGTGGTTACAACCGACTTTATAAAATATTTGCCGTTGCGGTCTGGGTCGTTCGGGTCTGAGATGTCCGCCGTGTCGCCTTTGCTTACCAACGGCAAATACCACGCTTGAAAGCCGCCTTCGTAGCCGCTGAAACTTTTTGTGGCGTACATATTGTCGGCTATGGAATCAAGCATTTCTTGTGTGGCAATACCTTTGTAGTCGAACGTTTCTGTGTCGCCGCCACCTTCGCCACGTTCGGCTGTGAGTTCTTTGCCGGTTTTGTCTTTCCCTTTTGCTGTTACTTTTAGTTTTCTGTCTTCTTTATCCTTATATTTAAGTGAATAACCATCTGCCATAACGTTTTTGGATGTGTCGTAACGCACTATTTTGGTGCTTTCGGGCGTAATGTAGGGCGGAGTTACATTGAATACGCCGTCTTTAATGTACATCATACAGTGGCACTCGTCTTGAATGGTTTTTAGCACGTCCAACGCTGTGGCATTCTTTATTGTGAACTTGTCGTAAGCAAAGTCGTATTTGCAGTTGAGTTTTAAATCGGGTTGTACTGCCATTATAACAACGTTTAAAAGGTCTTTTACCGTCGGTTTGTCGTAAGGCTTGTCTTCCATTATCGTTTGGTTAAACTTGTAGATCTCGTCTTGGCAGTTTATAACAAGCCCCGAAGGATCGCGTTCCACACTGCGGATGTAGCCGGAGAACTCTTGGTGAAGGTCGCCATCGTAACCGAGCGAAATGCTCACAGTTTGGTCGCGCTTGATGGTGTCAACGTCTTTTATATAGCGGTTGTAGACCCACGATGGCAGTTTGATTACCGCACTATCGGTGAGGTTCTCAGTGTCGCGAGTTATTTCTACGCTGTCTAATATGCGGAGATCGCGACCGTCGATGGTTATTTTCCAATCAATTTTATACATTATATTAAGAGATTAATGTTAGAATCGTCGGATTTGCATTTGAGGGTGTAGGTTTGGTAATCTTCACCTTTGGTAAATGGAAAGTCGAAGGATTCGATTACTACATAGAGTATTTCATAACCAACGTTTAGGTATTCACAGACTATCTCAATTGCTTTGTTGTACTCAATGTAAGTGCGCAACAGTTGGATGTTGTCGTTGAGCGAACGGTATTGGTCGGCTATCATTAGCCCCGCAATGGTGATGTCCCAATCGTCTCTATTCCATTTCTCTTTTACAGTGCCGTGTATGCTGCCATCGTTGCAAGCAATGTTGCGGCAGACAATGTTGTTTTTGCCACTTACCGAAACCAATGGGTCTAACGGCAAGGTAAAACGCGAACTTTCGCCTATTTCTGGCAGTTGTAGCGATACCGGCACTATCTTATTGTCGTATGGAATGTCTACGGGTATGTTGTGCGACCTTAACAGCCGCAACATTCCCGCCTGTGCCATTGTTGCCGGATTGTAACCCCATGCTGGGGTGTAGGGATTGATGGTTATTGTTGACATGGCTTTATTGTTTATAGTCTGCTGTTATTTCTATGCCGCTGTGGGCAAACTTTATGCTACTCACGGCAAGTCCGTCCATTCGAAAGTTTTCTAATATCGAATGACGGAGAAAATCGGTGTCGTTGTCGTTGGTGTAGTCGCCGATGCCTACACCGAGCGAAGGGTATTGTTTCCACTCGCCACGATGGGTGGCAAGTATCAAATACTGGTTTTGCTCGGTGGTTTCGCCCACAGCAATACCACGTTCTCTTATTTTGAGGTCGTGGGTTGTGTCGTCTAATTGTATTCCAATCATGATAATTATGAATTATGAATTACACTGCTGTTTGAGCGGAGTAGAGTGCACGGAGTAGACATTCCACAAATGTGTCGGTGGTACGCTGGGCGTTTTCTTCTACGCCGCCATTGAAGTTGACGGTTTCTACCATATTGTCGAGGTTGATGGTGATTTGGGTGTTTCGGGTGCCGCCGGAGGCTACGGATTCGGTTTTGTCTTTGGTGGTTTTGCCGAGACCACCTTTGCCGCCTGCGCCGCCACCTTTAACGGTGCTTTCTAACTCTTCTTGTGTTTCATTCGGTCCAATCTCTCCTTCCTTTTCGCCTTCGGTCTTTTCAGGATCGGGCAATGCTTCGTTAATCTTGTCGCGGAGTTTTTGAACCCCATTTAATGCGAAGTCTACCGGCAGTACAAAGTCGATACCCGGTATTTCGGCAATCATCTCCAAAAGATTTTGTATAGGGGATAATACCGCATCCAACAAGGTTAATCCAATACGTTTCAACCCTTCGAGGATGCCGCCGTTTTTAAAACCGTCGACAATGCTGTCCCAGTGTCGTTTGATGCTCATTATAAGATTCATTACGAGGGTTAGGGGCGGGCAGATGAATATGACGTACTTGCCCCAATCGTCCCAGTATTTGATGACTTGGACTAACACGGCGATAAGCGCGCCAATGGCGATGACGATGCCCGTAATAGGCGACGTGCAGACGGCAATAGCTCCGGCTACAATGCCGATACCAACGGCGAGGGTTGAAAGTTCGTCGATGTTGTTGGTAATATATTCGAATAGTTGTGTTATAACCCAAATTATACCGTCGAATACAGGCGTTAACGCTTCTAATTTGGGAATAAGCGCGTCGATAATGGGCGGTAGTTTTTCTTGAATGATAGGGATGAGCTTCTGAGCGAATGGCAGAATAAGTTCAAAAACTTTCGCCTTGATGTCGTCGAACGCGCCTTGGAGGGTTGCCAACTGCCCTTGGAGGGTGTTGTTTTTGATGTCGTCGAGCATGCCGTGAAACTGACCTCCTTCGGCTGTGGCTGCGGCAAACGCATCTTCTACATCTTTGGCTGTGATAAGTCCTTTCGACATATCCTCTTTGAGTTCGCCGATACTCTTGCCCGTCTTTTTCGACATTTCGGCAAGGGGGTTGAAACCGGCGTTGATGAGCTGCATGAGGTCCTGACCGCCGAGTTTGCCCGCGCTGCTAATCTGAGCGAAGGCGAGCGACAAAGAGCCGAACTTTTGGGCGTCACCGGCTGCGATGTCGCCGATCTGTTTTAGTACCGTTTGGGTTTTGCCACTGTCCAAACCCATTGAAAGCATATTTTTGGCGGCATCGTTAACAGTTGACGTACCATAGAGCGCGGCTGCGGTGGAAGTACGTAGTGCGTCGGCAAACTCTTTTCCTTTTTTTGCTGCCGTTTTTGCTGTATCGCCGTCTGTTCTTAGCAAGGTGGTAAAGTTTACTGTGGCAGTCTGTCGTGCCATACCCTCCTCGAATATGGGTGCGATTGCGGCACCTACACCCTGAATCGCTGATTTTAAACCAAAGGCTACTTGTCCAAACTTGGCAAGATTATCTAAAAGGTTTGTTTTGATTTTTCCACCCGACTTTTTGGCTTCATCACCAAGTTCTCTTACTTTTTTCTTTGCCTTTTCTGGTCCGTTGTTCTTACCTGTTTCGGTTAGTTTTTTATCGACGTTTTGTTCTAACTGTTTGCCAGTGTTGCGGGCAATGTCCCCGGTGTTTTTTAATACATCATCCAAGCGTCGCATACTTGCAAAAGCCGCATTCATGCCATCCGACGTATGCGAACTAATATCGCTCAGTTGCTGAAAACTTTTTGAACCGTTTGTAACAACCGAGCCCATTTTTTCGTTTATATCAGTAAGTACGGAGGTTATACCACTAAGTGCGGAAGTTATTCCGCTAAATAAACGGTCTAACTGCGATGCCGCACCTGATATTTTGCCGAGTGGCTGGGTAGCCTCGTCTTTAACAACAAACTGCCATTCTGTAATGTGGTCTGACATAAAAAACTAATTAATATGAAACGTAAACTTTATATAATTTCGGTTCTGCTAATGATTATCGGGGGTGCACTCTACTATTTTAATTTTGATGCTTTGGGTTGTGCGCTAATACTTCTCGGATCGTCAATATACATTCTTACATATTTCGGCACTCGCGGAAACAAACAAAAATCACATTCCCACTGGTCTGACTATGCAGTAACTCCTTGGGATTCCTCCTCCGACTGCTCCGGCTCTTAGATCCTCCCCCCTATAATCAAACGGCGTTGCAACGCTGTTTTAACTCCGTTTGAAATTAGTGGGTGATGGGGGTTATTTAGGAGACTGCGGGTGAGGTGGCAATGGGTTGCCAAGTGGGGACTTGTATCGTGGCCTTGCTGGTTTGACAGACAATAAAATCTGAAACTGTTTTCGTTTCCGACTGAGGCCCTTTAAAACATAAGTATGTCTTAGTGAGGTCTGCTTCCATATTCGGAAAAGACGAATCATCTAATGCTAATACTGGAATCATAAATGTAGTGCAAACCAAATATGTTGAGTAGGAGTTCATAGTATCATCGGATGGAGCAACTATCATTGCAAGATATATTTGATTGTTTTCCCCTATAACAATACCATAAGTATCAGCTTTGTATACTCCGCCATCCGTCGTTACATTTTTTTGTGGATTGTTACTGCAAGCTTTACCATTGACGTATGCAATCCCATTTGTAATCACAAAATCGTATTCCACTATCCTTGCATAAGGTGTGTCACTATGTTTGGAATACGTATAACCAGAGCCTATTTCTATGGGGTTTTCTCCTGAATATTCTACGCTATAACATTTCGTAGAATAGACTTCATTACGATATTGCCACAAATACAAATCTTTTCCAATGGGATTCTCGTTCGCTGGTATTGTAAGACCAGTAAAACCGTTAGAACTTGTAGTTAAATAAGCCCAATCGGGATGATTACTAAGAAATTGAGACGAGGGACTGTATATTTTTATTTTGTCACCATTTAAATTACAAAAATTCTTTATTGATGCATTAATTGATAACTCGTATGTATTACCGTCATTGTATTCAACTTCATTAAAGATAGTTTTTTCTTTATCTAAAACCACCCTCTCATAGCATA
>JAGCDD010000480.1 GCA_017651345.1 Bacteroidales bacterium
AAATATGGAAAACATTCATATATCAGGGTCGCACGACGGCTATTTCGTTCCCACTGTGGATTTTAATTATCAGAATGGCGTGTGCGAAATTTCCGGTGAATCGTTTCTTGAAGAGACGAACGTTTTTTATGCACCGCTTATCAATTGGATTAGGGAATACACTCAAACAGGTCTTCCTCTGACATTCAATTGCAAGTTGACGTATTTTAACACAAGTTCTACCAAGAGCCTTTTAGACATATTTAAGATTATCAAAAAATATGACTCTGAAGGTGGCAAGGTAACTGTCAATTGGTATTACGACAACGAAGATCTCGACCTTGAAGAGGCTATTCAAGACTATATTTCCGATACCGGATTAAAAATTAATATGAAAACTTTTTAAAGTATTGTGCGCTGTTAGTGGCTTACAAACTTGTTGATACAGTCTAAGTAAGCCTCTACGGTTGCTACTACTACGTCGGTGTTGGCACTAAAACCGTAGTATAGCCGTCCTTCGTTTTCCACTTGTATATGCACTTTGCAGATGTCGTCGCTGCCTTTGTTGATGCTTTGTATGGTTAGTTCTTTCATCTGCATCTGACGGTTTGATAGTATTTTCTTTATTGCGTTGATAGCAGCATCTACAGGTCCGTTGCCTGTGGCGCAAGCTTCAAATTTTTCTCCTGCTATATTTAGTCCTATACTTGCCACGGGTTTTATCCCGAAACCCGATGTAAATTGCAAAAACTCTAATTTTATATGATGGTTGTGCTTGCGGTCGATGCCAGCAAGTATCATCAGGTCGTCGTTGTTGATTTCTTTCTTTTTGTCGGCAAGTTGCAAAAACTTCTGATAGATGTTGTCTAACTGCTCGTTTTCGTATTTGATACCGAGCGACGAAAAACGGTGTTTCAAAGCAGCCCTTCCGCTTCGTGCTGTCAACACAATTGAGTTGTCGTCGATGCCTACGTCATTTGGGTCGATAATTTCGTAGGTGCTCTTGTTTTTGAGCATTCCGTCTTGATGTATGCCCGACGAATGGGCAAATGCATTGCGTCCAACGATAGCTTTGTTGGGCTGCACAGGCATATTCATCAAGCTCGAAACCATACGGCTTGTAGGGTAAATTTTCTGTGTGTTGATGTTGGTTTGGAGGTTGAGGTAGGGATGGCATTTGAGTATCATTGCAATCTCTTCCAAGGCTGTATTTCCCGCCCTTTCGCCAATGCCGTTGATGGTTACCTCCACCTGACGCACACCATTTATGATAGCCTCCATGGTGTTGGCTGTTGCCATTCCAAGGTCGTCGTGGCAGTGGCACGATACCACCACTTTGTCGATACCTTTTACGTTTTCAAATAGATATTTTATTTTGTCGCCAAATTGCTGTGGAAGACAGTAGCCGTTGGTGTCGGGAATGTTTACCACTGTGGCACCCGCTTTGATTGCAGCCTCAATTACACGGGCAAGATATTCGTTGTCGGTGCGTCCAGCGTCTTCTGCATAAAACTCCACATCTTCCACAAAGGTTTTAGCGTATTTTACCGCACGGACAGCCGTTTCGAGAATTTCCTCGCGATTAGAATTAAATTTATACTTTATATGATTGTCGGATGTGCCAATGCCCGTGTGTATACGCTTGTGTTTGGCGTATTTAAGAGCTTCGGCAGCAATGTTAATATCTTTTTCGATGGCACGTGTAAGAGCGCATATAATAGGCCAAGTAACTGATTTTGAAATCTCTACCACAGAGTTGAAATCACCGGGGCTTGATACAGGAAATCCTGCTTCGATAATATCCACGCCAAGCAGTTCAAGTTGCTGAGCCACTTGGATTTTTTCTACTGTGTTGAGTTGGCAACCCGGCACTTGTTCGCCATCGCGGAGGGTGGTGTCGAGTATATATATTTTATTGTTGTCCATAATTTTACTTATATTATGGCTGCAAAGTTACGGCATTTTTTTGAATTCTCAAAACCCCACTTGTATCTGCAACTGTACCATATCATAATCGGGTTGGAGGTTGGGGATGATGGTGGGAGGTCCTTGTGGGTTGGGGTTTATGGTGGGTTCGCCTGCCGAAAGGTTTTCTAAAATGCCACGGGTGTATTGCAGTTGGATGCGGCAGTTGCTGTAAAACCAGTATTGAAGTCCGATGATATATTTTGTGGATTTCATATCCTCGTCGGTGTTGTAGTTGAGATAGTCGTAACTTGCTATGGCATCGATAGTTGAGAACAATGGAATGGTGGCGGTGGCGTATCCTCCAAGCGAGTTTACTTCGCCGTCAACTCCGCCCATCACCTCGCCACGAATCGACAGCGGACGGCGTTTCCATTCTATTTGCGGATTGTTAACAAACGACTTATATTCAGAACCAATGCTCCAACGGTCGCGGCGGTAATTTTCGCCCGGAAGAATCGATTGATTGTAGGGTGAAACAAATTTGTCGCTCAGATGAAAGTCGGCAGCACAGCCCGTTCCCAATTGTCCCGAAACCAGAAACCTAAGGTTTGGCATTGCGTAAAAATCGAGTTTTGCAAGGTAGTCTTTCTTGTTGTTTTTGTCTTTGATGTTGATACCTTGACCGTTCATAACGGCAAGTTCGTATTTTAGTTTGCTATTAAAAATTTCGCCAAAGAGGATTACGCCCAAATCGCGTCCAAACATTACCTTGTTACTAAAAAGCGGGTCGTAAGTTCCACCTAAATAAGTAGTTGCCTGCGATGTAACGTCTACCAATTCCAGCTGCTCGGGATTGTAAGGATTCTCCAATCCAAACGAGTTTTTCATTTGTCCAAACCTGATATTCAAACCTTTACCCTTGGTTATGCGAAAATCGGTGTAAAATTCCTGCACCTCGCTATTGAAATCGTGCAAAAAGAAGAACGACCAACGGTCGGTGATTTGTGCAAACGCCACAATATTAGAGCGTTTGAAGTTAAACTCGTTGGAATTTTCGCCAAGTTTGTTGTTAAATTCGTATCCCGCCTGCAAATATCCATGCACCTGAATGCGTTTGAAAAGAGGTCCGAAAATGTTGCGGGGCGAAAGCGAGTCGCGGTTGGCATTGTGTTGTGAGGGCTGACCCTGAGGAGGTTGCGCAGCTGCAAAGAGTGCTACAAGCGCAAAGGTTAGAGTTAAAAGTGATTTTTTCATTGTTAAACTTTTTGATGATTAATACATTATAACGTATCCCACAAAAAAAGTTTCTAAAAATGCAATAAAAAAACGCCAACTTTGTAGGTCGGCGTTTTATAATAGAGAAATATTGTACTACTTAAACAATTCCACAACTTCGGGATTCAACTGAGCCTCAATATCTTTGATGGGCAACACTACCTCGGGCATACCTACTGCGTAGGGTGCGATTTCGTATGCTCCATAAGCAAAAACTACGTTGTTGTCAACGATATAGGGCTGATTCTGAGGTGCTGGAATGGTAAGAGTGTTGGTGGCTTCATCAAACTTGATGTTCTCTTTAAAGAGAATTTCGTAAAGTTCTTTGTTGTTTTCAACCTCTAAAAACTTGCAAAGCGAAGCGGCAACTTTGTCTTGAAGCTGATTCCAAGCATCGGCTTTGAGTAAGTCCTTGGAGATAACCTTTCCGTCAGATTTTCTCAAAGTAACAGCCGAAGAATAACCCTGTCCGTGAACGCCACCCAAAAAGTCGTATCCACTAGCACTAACAGTTATAACTTTGTCATTTTCAAAGAGTTTAGTAATATTACTTTCGATATAATATTCCATTTGAATAGGTACTTCATCGGCAATGTCGTCTTTTACAAACTTTTGAACACGCTCCAATTTAGATGTAGCTACCTTGTTTACAAAAGTTTGTCCATCTTTGGCATCGTCAATAGAAAGTTGATAACGCTCTGCGTAGATACCTTTCAACACGTTTAACAAAGCTTCAGGACCTGATACTGGAAAATCGGCGGTAACAGTAGAATAATGCGAAAGATTGTTTTCTACAAAGCCAACGCTATCTTTAAATTGTTGAAATTTAATAGGTTCAACCTTTTCGGAGTTTTGTGTAGCCCCATTGTTGCCACCACCAGCGCAGCCTGTTAAAATTGCTGCGCCAAGCATAAGTGAAAATGCAAATGATTTGTTCATTTTTATATTATTATAATAAAACTAACCTGCGATAGATGTAAATTTTTCGCCGTCCCATTTGAAAGTTCTGTCGTGTTCGCCAGCCGATTCAGTGTCAAATCCGTCTTTGGTAAACGAAGCAGGGTCGATATTTATCGAAGGATCAAGATATTGCACCTCTGTGCCCCAAACATTAGAAATCTTACCTTGTTCAAAATCATAATTGGGTTCATTATTAAACATATCGTCGGAGAAAGGCAATTTGCTTACCGGAAGACGTTTGAGAGTGCCGTTTGAATAAGAGAAAATCGACACCAAATTGCGACCCCAGCCCGGACGAGAAGAATAGAGCAACACTGTTTGACCGCCATCTTTGTTGTCGAAAAGTGCCAATGTTTCGTAGTAATAACCGAGAGCGGAATCATTGCTTTCTTCTTCTTCTGTTGCGTTAGGATCGGGTTCGGTAGCACTGAGAACCTCATTAGTTGCGTCATCGAAAATAACCTGAGCGGCATTAGCACCCTTTTTATCGAGTGAGCTCATAGCCTTTTCTACATTCTTTGCCGGAATGTCAAGGTATTCGGAAGTGAGATAACTGCGCCAAACGTCCTCAATAGTGCCTTTTTGTGCGGGAGTGTTGGTTTCGGTAGTTTTGTTGTCTGCGTTGTTGCCGCTGTTGTTTTGATTGCCCGAGCAACTGGCAAAAAGCACTGCTACGCTCAGCATTGTGCCATAGATAAGGTTTTTAATCATTGTAATTAAGTTTTTGAAATTAAATAATTTGATGAGTTTTTTCGCGGCAAATATATGAAAGTTTTTTAATTATTGTATCTTTGTAAAAAAAAATGAATCTACTAACTTAAACAATTCAACACAATGCAAACCGACAGAATACTTCTCCGACCTTGGCAGGAATCAGACGCCGAGGCATTGTATAAATATGCAAGCAGTCCCGAAGTGGGTCCACGTGCCGGATGGCCTCCGCATACGAGCGTTGAGGACAGTCTTGATGTGCTTCGCAATTTTTTGATTAACGAGCGCAATTGGGCTGTGGTGCTGAAAGAGACAAACGAACCCATAGGATGCGCGGGCTACCTCACCACTGGCAATTCAAACCTCAAACTCGCCGACGACGAATGTGAGGTCGGCTATTGGATTGGTCAGCCGTATTGGAACCAAGGCATCTGCACCGAGGCTATGAAACTTGTGGTTGATTACTGTGTCAACGTCAAGGGTTTCAAGACCTTATGGGGCGGCTACTTCCCCGAAAATCCCGCCTTGGGACGTGTTATGGAAAAAATCGGCTTTGCCCCCACTGGCGAGGAAATCACCTGCAACACGCTCTCTATAGGTGTTGAAAAACGTGCGATAGTGATGAAGTTAATACCCTAAAAAACATCAAAACGCTTTATAAGGGGGAGTGATAATTATACGATTAGTGTGTAACGCTGATTATCAACAACCCCTACTTCCCTGACTTCTCCCTATTGCAACTCTTGCAAAGCATTTGGCAGTTTTCGGCGATGGTTTTGCCGCCGAGATGCCAAGGGGTGATGTGGTCGGCTTCCATTTGCGACAGTTCAAAGTGTTTGTTGCAATGTGCGCAAATACCATTTTGTCGCTCGTATGCTGCGAGTTTCTGAGCATCGGTAAACGCTCGTATCGAAAGATATTTTTCCTTTTTGGTGAGTACATAAGGATAGATACCTTTTTTATTTGTAACATCGTCGTCTAAAATGAGTCGGCTAACTTCGGCATCAACCTTTTTTTGGTCTATCAATTTATCTTTAAACACATTGTACAGAGCACCCCAATCAACGCCCTTCATTATCTTTTTGCGCTCTTTGGTGGGTTTAAAAGTGGTTTCTATCCAAGTAATTACCGAACTGAAATATTGCCAAAGCGGAGCAGCGTTGGCATCGTGTTGGTGTTTGGCCATATAGATTTCAATATTGCCATTAGAAATCCACGAAATCGCCGTTTCAAGATACTCTTGGCGGTTTGCAGACCCAGACAGATAATCACCGCCTATTTTTGCAGCCGGAGCACCGCTTTTGCTGAAATAACGTTTGGCATCACTTACCCAACTGCCTGAATATACGGCGTTTCTGAGTTCTTGTTTTGTAAGTTCCTCTCCGGCAATATTGATAGTTTCAAACCATTTTAGTTTTTCACTGTCTTTTCCACTGCAAATATAAACAGTGAGTTCATAATCAAGAATTTGTTCTTGTTCGTCTTTTTGGAGATTGTTGAAATACGCGAAATCATATGCGAATTTTCCTGCAACATATTGACAAATTGATATGGTACGTTGTTGTCCATCAATAATTTCGTATGTTCCATCATCTCTGACAGCCCAATACATCGTATTAAGAGGAAACCCTTGTTTTACGGTGTTAATCACTGCATTGCGTTGTTTTTCATCATATACAAATTCGCGTTGATACGGCGGACGAACATCGAGTTTACCGTTGTATGCTTTCACTCCGTTTTCATTATTATCCTCATA
>JAGCDD010000481.1 GCA_017651345.1 Bacteroidales bacterium
AATATCAAAGAAACAATTATTGTTATTATTTTTTTCATTTTCAAATAGAGTTTGTTTTTTTATTTGGGCATTGCTATTTTCGTTAAAATTGTTTTTAACGATTCCAATTCTTCATCCCATAAATTGTTGTTTTTCAAATACATTTCGATTTGAGGATACGTTTTACTTTCATACAAGATGTATGTGGATAATGTCGCTGAAAATCCGTATTTTGGACCGCAGTGATTTAATATTTTCTTAAAAATTCTCATAGACATATCTGTTTTGGGATTTTGTAAGACAAGTTTTAGTTTGTCTTCTATGTCTTCAATAAGATTCCCTTTTGGATTGATAAAGTGTGACTCATCATTCAATCCAAGTTTTTTTATTGTATTTTTGCCTTTGGGATTATCCTCGATCGCATAATACCTTAATCCTTTGATATAAAGATAATCTTTTGGATTGTCGCATAAAGGATTGACGATAGGTATTTTTTCAACATCCAATTCTCCTTTAGTGACGTTGCATTTTTTGCATGACGGCAGTAAGTTGCCCCATTTTGCCACATCATCGGGGTAGTTTTTTTTGCATCTGAAATGGTCAATTTCCATATATGAGCTACACTCGTTGAGTTTTTGTTCTGAGTACGCACATTTGTTATTGGTCATTTTCAGCAAAGAATCCACAATATATGATTCTCGCCAAACAGATTTGCCGGTTTCTTTGTAGATGTTTACAAGTTCGGCTTCCTTTTCGGCGGAGAGTTCAGCAGGCTTATCTATTAGCGAAATCTTAATCATCTTCGAGTAAAAGTTCTAATTGCATCTCTAAAATTCTGCGTGAAGAACTTTCAGGATGCAAAATCTGTATCAAAGTTTCGTATGCGGCTTTGGCTTTCTCCTTGTCATTGGCATCCAAACTGTCGGTGAAATCCTTGTATTTTTTCTGATAAACATCTGAACGAATATTGTCGTCTAATTTCATCAAGTCTCTGAGAATTTCCTCCACTGTCCAACCGCTGAAATTGGTAATTTCAGGATGTTCTGCAACAATTTTTTTGCCTTCGCGCCTCAAAACGTAGAGGTTGACATTTTCCATCGATTGGATTACGAGAGGACTATGCGTCGTTGCGATAAACTGAATGTTTGGAAACACTCTTGAAACCGTTGCTATTACCTTCCGCTGCCATTCGGGGTGAAGATGCAGGTCTATTTCGTCAACCAATACCACAGCACTTTCTTTGAAAGGGTTTTCGGAATTAGGATATTTTTCAAAAAGTCTTTTGCCCAAGTCAACAACCCACGAAAGCATTGATTGATAGCCAAAACCAAGTTCATTATATTTGAACCAACCGTCTAATGTTTTGAACAGCACGTAGTTTTTGAAATCTTTGCTTTCAAATTTTACGTCTAATATTTCGGGAAAAATGTTTCCGCAGATAAGATTTTTTATCTTTTCAAGGCGTTCTTTTGCTGCCGGTTCTTTGCTGGCTGCATAGTCGAGTTGCATCAGCCATTCCTCGATGTTTACAAGTTTTTTGTCGTGGAAAAACAACGTATCGCAGTCTCCATTTTGTTGTTCTGCAAGGCTTGTATTTGATGGGTAACGGCTTACACCATAGGCAAAAAGATGGAAATCTTTTAAATCGTTTTTGTAATCTTTTGATATGGAAACATAATCTGATCCAGAAGTGAAAGTGTATGCCCATCTGTGCCTATTGTCTAATTCACTCCATACTTCGCAAGTTTGGTTGATATCTAGGTAATGACAACTCGGTATTTTTGTTATTTTGTTAGTTTTTTCATCCATTATATCAAATGGATGCAAAGCCGCAATTGCCTTCAATAGACTTGTCTTGCCCGTGTTGTTGTTGCCAAGCAAAACTGTCCATTGAAAATCTCCACAGTTGATGGTGAGGTTTTCAATGGCTTTGTAATTTTTGAATGATATTGTACGAAATTTTTCCATTGCTGTAATTTTGTTGCAAAGATATTCATTTTTTGGTTGTCACAAACTTTTTTCTAAATTTTTTTGTTTAAATTCCCAAAAAAATTATAACTTTGTATCGTAATTTGCTATAAAATCGTTTTTAATACCGTGGCTTACAACATTTTAGTGGCAGACGATGACATCTTGAGCCGTAAGGTGATGTCGTCGGTGCTTACCAACGACATAAATGCGGTGTATTCAGTGCTCGAAGCGCGCAACGCGACCGAGGCGCTGGATATGGTAAGTCATGGACATATTGATTTGGTGCTGTTGGATTGGCAAATGCCTGATATGTCGGGACTTGAAGCGATGAAATTCATCAAACGGATGGACCGAATGATTCCTGTAATCATAGTTACGGGACTTATCGACAGCAAGGATCTCAGTTACGCCCTTGATATGGGCGCCAACGATTATATCAAAAAGCCAATCGACAAAGTGGAGTTTCGTGCGAGAATACGTTGTGCGCTGATGCTCAGGGATTCTATGCTCGAAATCCAAAATAAAAACAAGAAAATCGAAACCCAAATCTACGACCTCAACAAACTTTCGCTCATTGTAAAGCAGACCGACGATTCGGTATTGATTTTCTCCCCCGACGGTGAGGTGGAATGGGCTAACGAGGCGTTCCACAAGACTTACGGTTATACCTTGGACGAGTTTGTGCAGATATTTGGCAGCAACATTTGCAACATCAGTTTCAACCCCGACATAAGCGTGCACATCGCCGAAATGCTCGAAACCAAGCGCACCGTGGAGTACGTCACCAAGTGCAAGGCTAAGTCGGGCGAAGAAAAATGGATTCAGACCGCTCTTACGCCCATTTTTGACGGCAACCGAATCGAAAAAATAATTGCCGTGGAGAAGGACATCACCAAGCAGAAAAATTACGAACTCCAACTCATCAAGCAGAACGAGGAGGGACTGCGGCTGATGGACGACCTGCGCCGCGCCAACAAGACCATCGATCTTGAACGTCAAAAAACCCGTGGAATCCTTCTCAACGTGATGCCGGAGGAGATGGTGGAGGAGTTGATGGGCGTCGGTTATGCAGGCCCGCGTTCATTCTCGGCGGCTACGATTATGTTCACCGATTTCAAGGGATTCTCCAAATCGTGCGAACACCTGACTCCCAAGCAGATAGTTGACAATTTGGACTTCTTTTTCTCTACTTTCGACGACATTGTGGATCGTCATATCATCGAAAAAATCAAGACCATCGGCGACGCTTATATGTGCGTGGGCGGACTTCCGATTCGCAACCGCACTCACCCGATAGACGTGGTGATGGCGGCGTTGGAAATCAAACATTTTA
>JAGCDD010000482.1 GCA_017651345.1 Bacteroidales bacterium
CCTGTTGAGAAAATACCCACATTTGCAAACACTTCGGGCGTAAGCAATCCAACGTAAAACGACTGCCCCCCTCCCATCGACAATCCACACATGGCACGATTTTGAGCATCGGCTTTGGTACGGAAGTTTTTGTCAACAAAAGGTACGATGTTTTCAACCATCTCTTGCTTAAAGGTTTGCATTCCCTGTGCAGAGTAAGCAGGATAACCCGGAACGCGTTTTTTAACATTTCCGTTGGCACAAACCACAATCATTGGCACAGCGCGACCCGAGGCAATAAGGTTGTCCATAATATTAGCCAAACGTCCTTGCTGAACCCATCCACGATGATCTTCGCCGCCACCGTGCTGAATATAAACCACAGGATAACGCTTTTTAAGGTCGTCGGAATATCCAGCAGGAGTGTACACCCACAGCGGACGCCATTCGTTATCTACCTTAGAATAATAGTTGTGGATAGATACTTGACCGTGAGCAACATTCTGAATTTCAAAATCTTCAGTATTATCTTCGGGAATATCCACAGCGCTCATCATTTTGCCGCAGCCATAGAATGTTTCGGAGGCGGGGTCGTTTACCGAAACGCCATCTACAACCAAGGCATAATAATGAAAACCAGGCACTTGCTCAGGAATTTCAACATACCATACGCCTTTGTCGTTTTTGGTCATATCATACTTTTTGCCACAAATATCCACCTGAACATTATTAGCAGAGGGAGCATTGAGCGAGAATGCAACTTTTTTGTCCTTTAATATAAAAGGATATGAGTTTGGGCTGATATTGGTAGCCAAAGGTTTAGCACCATCGGGAATTTGAATTTGAGGTGCAAATTGAGCTGATGCGTTGATATTCAACAGCAAAGCAAATGTAGGAATAAATAAAAATCTTTTCATAGGTGGTTTATTTAAGATGTTATAAAAAAATGTAGAGACGCGTAATAATAATGTAGAGACGCGCCATGGCACGTCTCTACAAAGAAATATGGAATAAAAATTATTTCAACAATGCCAATGCCTTGTTGATACGTTTGAAAGCTTCATCGATACGGGGGAAGTCTACAACGTAACTCATACGTATACAAGCATCTACGCCAAATGCGCTACCGGCAACTGTAGCCACGTGAGCCACATTGAGAAGGAAGTCGCAAAGTTCGTCAGATCCTTTGATAACCTTGCCTTCGTAAGATTTGCCATAGTAAGCCGAAAAATCGGGGAAAGTGTAGAATGTGGCAGGAGGCACATTGAGTTTTACTCCCGGAATTTCGTGGAGATATTTTACCATAAGGTCGCGGCGTTTTACAAGCACCTCGTTGTTTTTAGCGATGATAGATTGGTCGCCATTAAGAGCCTCAATAGCAGCACGTTGAGTAATAGAGCATGTACCCGAAGTGGTTTGACCTTGAAGTTTTTTGCAAGCCTTAGCCACCTCAACAGGACCAGCCATATAGCCAAGACGCCAACCAGTCATAGCGTAAGCCTTTGAAAGACCGTTGATTACAATTGTTTGATTGTAAACATTAGCAAACTGAGCAATAGATTCGTGTTTGCCAACATAATTGAGATGTTCGTAAATTTCGTCAGAAATAATTGCGATTTCGGGATATTTTGCAAGCACATCGGCAAGAGCTTTGAGTTCGTCTTTGGTGTAAATGCTTCCCGAAGGATTTGACGGAGCGTTGAGAATAAAGCCGTGAGTTTTTGGTGTGATAGCCTTTTCAAGTTGCTCAGGAGTAATTTTGTAGTAATTGTCGGGTTTGCCTTCGATAATCACAGGCTTAGCGTTGCACAAGTGTGCAAGTTCGATATACGAAACCCAATAAGGTGTGGGAATTATCACCTCGTCGCCCTCTTGGAAAAGGCATTGCATAGCATTAGCAAGGCACTGTTTAGCGCCGGTAGATACTACAATCTGATTTTCAGCATATTCGAGGTTGTTTTCACGTTTAAATTTACCTTGAATTGCCTTAATCAAATCTTTGTAACCCGGTACGGGCGAATAGAAAGAGTAATTGTCGTCGATGGCTTTTTTGGCAGCCTCTTTAACGTTGTCGGGTGTGAAAAAATCGGGCTGACCAACGGTCAGGTTCACAACGTCGATACCTTGCTCTTTTAGTTCGTTGCTCTTTTGGCTCATCGCAATCGTCTGCGATTCGGCCACTCTGTTGATTCTTGATGATAATCTCATTTTTGATAACGTTTTATGATGTTTTAATAAATTTCGTTAAACAGGGTCAACATTTACAGCGGTTATTAATCCCGCGTGTGTTGCGGTTGACTTTACATATCCAATTGCATCGGTGATAATCTTTTTGGCAGCGTCGCCATAATGGGTTCGGCTTATTTTTAGCATTATCTCCTTTATATATAGTGTTTGAATACGGCTGATTAGCGGGTATTCGGGACCAAGCACGCCCGCGCCAAACGTATTACGAAGAATTCCAGCAAGACGATCCGCCTCAGAATCAAGTAAATGCGGTTCTTTGTGTTTCAATTGTATCTTTATCAACCTTGTAAACGGCGGATAAAGAAATTTGCTGCGCTCGGCTATCAAACGATTATACATTAGCATATAATTATTTGAAATAATATCTTGAAACACAGGATGTTCTGAGTTGTTTGTCTGAATAAGCACCTTGCCTTTTAGTTGCGAACGTCCTGCGCGACCTCCAACTTGCGTAATCAACTGATATGCACGTTCTTCGGCTCTAAAATCAGGATAATTCAACATACTATCGGCATTGAGTATTGCTACAAGTCTAAGTTTCTTAAAATCAAAGCCTTTTGAAATCATTTGCGTACCTGCAAGAATATCTATATTGCCATCTTCAAAATCCGAAATAATTTTTTCGTAACGCGACCGCGATGTGGTAACATCCGAATCCAATCTTGAAATACGTGCATCGGGGAAAAAGAGTTTAATTTCGTCCTCAATTTTTTCGGTTCCAAAACCCATAGTTTTCAACGATACATCGCCACACGCCATACAATGATGTGGCATTTCGATGCTGTATCCGCAATGATGACATACAAGACGGTTGTCGCGCTTATGGTAAGTAAGGCTAACGTCGCAGTTTTCGCAAACGGGAATCCATCCACAAGTTTGACATTCAACGTAAGGCGAAAATCCTCGGCGGTTTCTAAATAATAATGTCTGTTCGTGGTTTTCGATGCAGGTTTTCACCTCGCCCAAAAGTTGTGGCGAAAACAGCGATTTCATCTGACGACGTTTGGCTGCGTCTAATGTATTGACAATCAG
>JAGCDD010000483.1 GCA_017651345.1 Bacteroidales bacterium
CCAAGCAAGGCACAGGCATTGGTCTCCACATCTGCCACGACATCACGATACTACACGGCGGACGCATCACCGCCGACAACCGCACCGACGGCGTACAAGGGGCTGTATTCACTGTTACACTCCGAAAAGGCAACGCACACCTCAAACCTGAACAGATAATCAACGGCGAACCTGTGGAACCGGCATCCAAAACTCCGTCATCCAACCGCCTCAGCATAATCATTGCCGACGACGACAAGGAGATAGCCAATTTCATAATCTCGGAACTATCGCGCCGCTATAATTTCGACTACGCGCCCGACGGCAAACAGGCTCTCAAAAAAATCCTTGCCAACCATTATGACCTGATAATCAGCGATGTAGTAATGCCCGAAATGGACGGCATCCAACTATTGAAACACGTAAAGGAAAATCCGATGGTATCGCAGATACCCGTCATAATGCTCACTTCCAAAATCTCCATCGAAAACCGCCTCCTTGGACTCAAATCAGGCGCAGACGCCTACATACCCAAGCCATTTGAGATGGAGGAACTTGAAATCCAGATAGACAACATCGTAGCCAACATCCGCCGTCTCAAAGGCAAATTCAGCGGCGCGGTGTCGCAGGAAGAACGCATCGAAAAAGTGGAGGTACAAGGCAACAACGACGCCCTCATGGAGCGCGTAATGAAGGTGGTGAACGCCAACCTTTCCAATCCCGACTTCAATATCGACATCCTTGCGCAGGAAGCTGGCATTAGCCGCGCCAACCTCTACCGCAAAATCAAAGAAATCACAGGCATATCGTCGGGCAAATTCCTGCGCAACATACGCATGGAGCAGGCAGCCCGCCTATTGAAAGCAGGTCAAAACGACATCTCGCAGATAGCCGAACTCGTCGGCTATGCAGATTCGTCGCATTTTTCTACAGCATTCAAAAACCACTTTGGCATATCTCCAAGCGAATATCAGAAGGCCAACAGCCAACAATAAGCACTTATTTAGACATTTCCGCAGTTTTTTGATACAAAAACAAGGTATCATTGAAACATTTTCGCACACTCCTGAAACAAAAATATTAGCATTTGCCCCAAATACATTGTAATTTTGTCTATTGAAAAATAACACACCATATATATATTACCAATAATTATTTAAGTAGTCTTCTTTAAAAAGCATAAATTAGTTTTCTTTTCATAAGGATAATATAGTTTGAGGGAATCAGCTAATATTAGAATGCAAATAGTAGTTAAATTGGGAAAGCAAGGCGTTGGGATAACGCCTTGCTTTTTTTGTTGCCAACCTGACATATAATAACAAAAAAAGGAAGCCGAAACTCTTGTATTCGACTTCCTTTCTATTTTAATCCGGATTAGCGATCAGCCGCCTTACGCCTTGTTGCCCCAGAAGAGCTTGATGTTGTTGTCGGCGAGCTTGGTGTCGTCGGGGGTATAAACCTGAACCTTCACACCGTAGATCTCCATGATCTTCTTCTCAAACTCGTCGATGGTCCACTCGGGATTGATGGAGATTTCGCCCGACCTGTCGGCGTTGTCGTCCTGACGAACAGCGCAGATGAGGTCGTCGTCGTCAACGAAATGATTCTGCGTATTGTAAACGCGGAGGCAGAATCCGTAGGTCTCCTTGAAATTCTCACGAACAGTCTTTACCTTCATGCGTCCGTCAACCTTGAGCGACTTGCCGGAGATGATCTTCAAGTTGTTGTCAGCAAGTCCAGATTCGTCCTGAGTATAGACCTGAACCTTAATGCCGAAGTTCTCCTTGAAATTCTTCTCAAACTCGTCAACAGTCCACTCGGGATCGATGCTGAACTCGCCCGACTTGCTTGCGTCGGCGTCCTGCCTTACAGCAGAGAGCAAATCTTCGTCGTCAACGAAGTGATTCTGAGTGTTGTACACGCGGAGCGCGTATCCAAAAGTCTTCTTGAAATCGGCCTTCAAGGTCTTCACCTTCATGCGGCCATCTACTTTGAGTCCTTCCATTTTGATATGGTTTTTAGTTTAATAGATTTTGTAAAACTTTTCGAGTGCCAATTTATAAATGTTTTTCGATATATGCAAAATTTTTTGCTATTTTTTTTCTTGACAATTCCTTTATTAATTTTTCAGTTTCTTTTTTAGAGTTATAAAATTGATAGTACAGTAAATTGCATATAGACCCACAACAATCGAAACCGACAAAAACATTACTCCAACTGTTTTGTCATACGCTATCCTTGAGAGTCCCAAGAGTAATATTGCCGCTATCCAACTTATAATCATTTTTTTCCGCCACTTTTTTATTATTGTTGTTTTTATGTCCTCGGTTACAACTGGAGCCGTTTCTTTCAGATGATTTTGGGACTGTTCAGCATTGCATAACGAAACCAACTCATTTGAAAGTTTCGTAACGGCAGGCAAACTTTTTGCTGTAAACAGTTTCCACCAAAACGAACCTACCGCTACTGGAACAGCAGCGACGGTAACTACAAGAAAACGAGCGACATACTCCGCCACTTCAGGCGAAATAGAAATGTTCAATTTTGATGCGAGTTGCGAAAGTCCTACCACAATAAAAACCCACACATGTAAAATTACAACACCAATGACAAAACACTTTATCAATGGCACATCCCTGCTAATTTCATATACACAGTCTTTCTTGTGAGTAATATTCAGCAAAAAACCGTCATATTCCAACGACAGATGACGACCAACTTTCTTTAGTCCTGGATATTTATCAGCGATTACATCATACAGTGAATCGATTGACAAAACGTTATTTAGCGTAACTTCCATATAGTTGAGTTTTTAATTTTTTCGGGAGGCAATTTACGAAAGATTTATGAATTTGCAAATATTTTTTTATTCAACAACGACAAGAAAGCGTTTTCCGAAAAAAAATTATCGTTTTTCGATAAAAAAGTTGCAAAAAAATTTGGTGGTTAAAAAAAGGCAATATATCTTTGCACCGAAATAAATTATTGTTTAACGATAAATAATTATTGATTATGAATCACAAACCCAAAAGTTACTGCACGTTGCTCCTGTTTGCTATCGTGGTATCGGTAATGACAAACACTTGCAACATCACCTACCTTCATTCGTCGTCACAGTCGCCCACCGTAGGCGAGAAGAAGTTGGAATTTGTGGACATCCCCGCCAACTTCGGCACCACCG
>JAGCDD010000037.1 GCA_017651345.1 Bacteroidales bacterium
ATATTTCTCCATCTCCCAAATTTTCCCTAGTTTTGACACATCAATCAATGTCACACTTTGTTTGAAACCTAGGAAATGAATTGACTTATTACCGCAGTCAAGGTCTTGATTTGAATTTATTTTTGCATCTCACAAAAATCCATTATATTTGCCGAATACCATCAACCAATATCAATTTTAATAAATTCCAAAATCTGCACAATCATTTTCTTTATCTAATTAATTTATTGCCTTATAATTATACTATAATAATTTTATTTCTACATAAAAATCCATAAAAATTCTCTAAATATTTATGGAATCATTTCGCCTTTTTTATCTATATTGCGTAATAATTTAAAACCGAAGTGAAATGAGTAAAAAAGTAAAATATTTACAATTAGTTAATGTGAATTATTTGGATATTCCAAATAATTTCGCACTCACTCACTCACTCACTCACGTAATACACTCTTAAACACTATATCAGCGTATTTGCGCTGCCAAATACAAGGGCTTCCTTTGCTATGTTGCAGAGGTAGCCCTTGGCGTTTTTGTGCATTAGGCACTTATTGTTTTTGACACTTAACTAATAATTTGAATTTTGTATTTAAATGAATTTATTACAATGAAAATAAAGAACATCATTTCACACTTTACCAAAGCCGCTCTCACGGCGGCTTTGGTATTCATTGGACTTTCTGCATTTTCTCAAACCACCGAGACACTCGGAGGTTATGATTTCGCAATAGAGACCGATGATGAAGGTCAGTATTACAAGGTGGATTGTGCCAATGCACTCAAAGGTCTCGCCTCGTATGTCAATAGCAATAATACTGCCTTAGGAAAGCGGTTCAAACAAACCCAAGACATCACGCTAACAGGGACTTTCGAGCCACTTAATGGCGTTTTTAGCGGTATTTACGATGGCAATAATATGACCATAAGTGGATTATATACCGAACGGGCAGGTCGTATTGCATTATTTGGTTACTTGAAGGATGCCATTGTTAAAAACCTAATACTTCTGAATCCATCCAATAATGCGCTTAACGACCAAGATAAGATAGCCTCACTTGTCGGGTATGCTCTTACAAGCACCATTGATAACTGCAAGGTTATCAATCCGACTTTAACTTGGAAGAAGTCCGCTGGCTGTCGTGTTGGTGCAATTGTTGCCGAATGTACTCAAAATAGCACCATTAAAGACTGTTACGTCTATTCCACAGAATATTCTGCATACGACTATTATAGTAACACTTGTACAATAGAAAATGTTGGCAGTATATTCAAAATCTCAGTCGATGGATGTTCATTTACATCAACAGCGACGGTTATTACAGTTGCCGGTACGGATTATTATCCGGAAGGCTCGGAAATAGCGCTCAGCCATACCAACCGCGATGGTTATGCATTTGCCAATTACACAGCCAACGGCACGACTATCGACGGCAATACATACACCATTGACAACACTGACGTAGAGTTTGATGCAATTTGGAAAAAACTCCTCACCCACACCGACATCACTATATCAGGAATCTCCTCTCAAACTTACAACGGTTCTGCGTTTACGCCTGTTGTAACAATAAAAGATGGAGAAACCACTCTCACTGAAAACTCCGACTACACTATCACCCTTCCCGAAGGAGGCTGTGTTAATGCCGGAGATTACACGGTAACAATCACCGGCAAAGGCAATTACACTGGTACAGTTGAAAAAACCTTCACCATCAATCCTCGTGTTACCACCTCCGGCGCACTCACCCTCACAGAATACGGCAACCGTACCACTGCTGAAATCCAAGGTGATTTTTCCAACATCTCCTCCGAAGACAAATCGTTGCAAATATCAAACCCCAAAACCGTTAACATAGTAATCTTCAAACGCTCATTCTCCAAAGGAATCCCCGCCACCATAATGCTGCCGTTTAATTTCACGTTAGATGCTTCAATCGGAAGTTTCTACACCATTGAAAGCGTAGCCAAAGACGACAACGGCGAATGGATAGCCACACCGAAAGTGGTTACAGGTACATTGCAAGCCAATACACCTTATATGTTTAAAGCCGCGAAGGATTTAACAGAATTGTCGTTTACAGATGAAAATGGAATTACACTCCAATCCACATCAACAATCGAAATCAACACCAACGGCGATTGGACTCTCCACGGCGTATATGAAAAAACAATGTTAGACGGCGATGGCGAATTCAATTACGGTTTTGCTGGTGAAAAAACCGCCGACGGAATCAGCGTTGGCGACTTTATCCGTGCCGGCGAAGGCGTTTGGGCAGACCCGATGCGTTGCTACCTAACATACAAAAAAGGCGAACTAACCAAAGCCGCCACCGTGCTTCCCGACCGTATCCGCGTAGTTTTCCCCGACGAGGAGAACAGCAATAATGAGACTACCGACATTATTGAAAATACTGAAACAGAGGATGTTGTTACCCCTGTGTCAGAAATTTCGCCCGAATCCGATGTAAAAGTTTGGTCGTTTAATGGCACAGTATACATTGAGGCTCAGCCCGATATGGATTACACCATCGTAGACCTCTCCGGCCGCACCATCAAAAAAGGCATTACACACAGCATCCACGAGGAGTTGAACCTCAATGCCAAAGGCATCGTAATCGTAAAAATTGGAAACAAAACTTATAAACTTAGATAAAAATGGAAAATACAACAATAAAACAGCCCTACCAAAAACCTGAAATTCAGGTAATAGACATCAAAATGGAATCACCCTTGTTGGTTGCCAGCAACGGCGACGGCAAACCTTCGATGGGCAAAAACATCCCGATAAATTAGCCGTCTGGAAGACGGTATCTCTGTATCCCCGGACACCGTCGCCGCCTTGTGCGGCGCTGGTGTCCGGGGTTTTCGTGTAGTAACGGTGCGCGTGGTTTTGTGCGTTCGCCGCCACTGTCCGTGGTTATTTTTTTATGGAATAAATAATTTTTATTATCTTTGCCCCATCAATAAACAATAAACATATAGTTATGACATTTACAGAATCTTCTTGGAAAATATTCGAGCAATCTATTGCCGATTATCATAAACACGACGATGTGGATACTCCTATTGCTAATCCGTTTCAAATCAAAACAATAGAGTATTACCTCTATCTCAAAAACTGGATCGACACTGTTCAGTGGCATTTGGAAGATATTATACGCAACCCTGAAATCGACCCTGTGGAGGCGCTCAAAATCAAACGCCGTATCGACAAGAGCAACCAAGACCGCACCGACCTCGTAGAACTTATCGACAGTTATTTCCTTGATAAATATAAAGGTGTAAAAATTGCCGACAACGCTGTAATCAACACAGAATCACCGGCTTGGGCTGTCGACCGTTTTAGCATTCTCGCTCTCAAAATTTACCATATGCAAGAGCAGGTAAGTCGCACCGATGTTTCTGCCGACCATAAGGCTCAGTGTCAGAATAAGTTGAACGTTCTTTTGGAACAGAAAAAAGACCTCGGCACAGCCATCGACCAACTTTTAGACGATATTGCAGCGGGACGTAAGTATATGAAAGTTTACAAACAAATGAAAATGTACAACGACCCCAACCTCAACCCCGTACTCTACGGCGCAAAATAATGGAAATCAAAAGGTTGCTGATAACGCGCTTTTCGGCTATGGGCGACGTGGCTATGTGCGTGCCCGTGGTGTATTCGTTGGCAAAAAAATATAGCGGTTTGGAGATTGTGTTTCTGAGCCGCAAAAATTTTGCTCCTATTTTTTCTCGTATGCCGCAGAATGTTAAGTTTGTGGGCATCGACCTCAAAAACGATTACAAAGGAATGTCGGGTTTGAACCGGCTTTTCCGTGAAATCAAGGAGATGAAAATAGACGCATATGCCGACTTTCACGATGTGCTGCGTACGCATTATCTGCGTATCCGCACATTTTTGGCGGGTATCAAAACCGAAAAAATCAACAAAGGTCGCGCCGACAAACGCCGCCTTACCAAAAAGGGTGCTCTAAATTGCAACCCTCTCAAAACCACTTTTGAACGTTACCACGATGTGCTAAAACGTCTTGGATTTGATTTTGAGTTGGATTATCCCACTAAATTGCATTCCGAAAAAACAGGCAAAATTGGCATCGCCCCCTTTGCCGCTCACAAGGGCAAGATTCTGCCTTTGGAAACGATGGAAAAGGTGGTGGAAATTCTATCCTCAAAGGGCTTAAAAATATATCTCTTTGGTTTTGGCGACAAGGAGAAGGCAATTTTAGACGCTTGGCAAGATAAATACCCCAATGTAGAGAGTCTTGTAGGGCATTCTGGCGGACTTGCCAACGAACTCAACCTCATTGCCGACCTCGATTGTATGCTCTCGATGGACAGCGCCAATATGCACCTCGCCTCGCTTGTGGGCACACGTGCGGTGTCGGTTTGGGGAGCCACACATCCAGCAGCCGGTTTCCTTGGTTTTAACCAAAACCCCGACGATGCGGTGCAAGTAGACCTTCCCTGCCGTCCTTGTTCGGTTTACGGCAACAAACCCTGCCGCCTTTCAGAACAATACAAATGCCTCACCTCCATCACCCCCGAAAGCATAGTTTCCCGCATACTTGGCGAATAGTTACAGCCACTTATTTTAAAAATAGTTGGCTGTAACTATGAAATTTTTTATAGTTACAGCCACTTATCCGATTGTTTTATTCAAAAAAATCTTCCATTGTTATCTCTTTTTGCACAATGTCGGAATACTCGTTACGCATTATGCCGTAGGTAGTTATCATTACAAGATGTATGGCTTGACGGCATTTTGTTTCGGTACGGAATGTTTCTATTTTGTTCATTAATTCGGCGTGATATTTTTTAGTAATGGTGTATGGAGTGTTCCAAAACTTTATTTCACAGATGTTTACAATATTGTCGGCACGAGATATTACGAGGTCGATTTGTGCGCCGTTTTCGCTTTTTTGTGATTGCCAACACGATACGCGGGTTTGAATGCCCGATATGCCGAGTGCCTTTTCTATTGCGCTGATATGTAGTAAGCAAAATTGTTCAAAGACATAACCCGCCCAAGAGTTGTGCACAGGCGTGTTTAGTTGCAATGTCCAAAAATCCTTGTCGGATGTGCCGTATTTTTTAATGAATTTATAGTAAAATAGCGAGTAAAAATCGGTTAATTGGTACAAACCGTTACGCTCTTTGTTGTTGATATTCTGATATTTGCGTATAAAATCGCAGTTGTCGAGGTCTTCAAGAATTTTGGTTAGCGAGCCGCCGTCGGGCAATCCTGTTGCCTTAATAATCTCTTTGCGCGAAAGTCCTTTGTTTTTTTTGCTAATTGCCTCAATCACTTTTATATATGTGGCACTCTCTTCAAAAAGCGATGCATAAAGAGCGTCAAATTCGCCGTAAAGTTTACCTTGTCGCCTAAAAAATATTTGGTCGATATTTTGCGCAAGACTTTTGCCACGCTCTATCATACTGAGGTAATATGGCACGCCGCCCATCACCATATAACATTCCAAATTGTCTTTATGGCTGAATATTATGTTGTTAGCCTTAAAATATTCGTTACATTCGCCCACAGTAAACGGTCGAATGTAGATTCTTCGCGTAATGCGGTTGTGCAGTCCGCCTTTGTTTTTAATGATGTTTTTTGCAATCCACGAAGTAGCAGAGCCGCAGATAATTAACACAAGGTTGCTTTGTGTGCAGCCATAGTCGTTCCAAAAATGTTCCAATGCAGTTATCAATCCGCTTTTTGGTGTAGCCATAAAGGGCAGTTCGTCGATAAAGACCACCTTTTTTCCGCCTTTGGGTTTGGTATTATCTAAAAGTGTGCGTAGCATAGCAAACGCCTCGCGCCAATCTTTTGGGTCGGGACATAATTTAGAACCAAAATTGCGGAGTGTTTCGCCAAAATTTTGTAATTGCTCAGTCTTGTGTTTGGAGGCTAACCCTGTGTGTTTGAATGTAAAATGGTCGCCAAAATATTGATTTATGAGAAAAGTCTTGCCAATTCTTCTGCGACCAAAAATAACCACAAACTCAGGATTATCTGACTGCATTATTTCGTCTAACTGTGCTGATTCTGAGTGTCTTCCTATAAGTTTTGCCATAACATTAAGTTTTGATACCACGCTGCAAATATACAAAAAATATTAGTTACAGCCACTTATTTTAAAAATAGTTGGCTGTAACTATGAAATTTTTTATAGTTACAGCCAATTATCCGATTTAATAACTGAGCCAATGGGGTAAAAATATGTAGTTTTGTTTTGTCGTTATGTGAAAGTGAGGTATATTTGCAGAAAATAGAATTATTATGGGTAATTGACGAGGTAGAGATGGAGGTAATTGAGGGGGAATAAAAAATATATTCATTAACCCAAAAATCTTTTTTATTTAACATTCATATTTTCAAAAAGATAAAATAATCTCTAATTTTGCAGCCGCAATTTAAGGAATATTTCGAGCGTTTCCCCGTGTCGAAAATTTTTTGGGTGAGAGGGCAGTTGCCTTTTTATTACAGGGGAAAGGCTCTTCATCTAAAACATTAATACAAAATGACTTTCGAAGAAACCGGCTTGAAAAAGCAAATTATCGATGCGGTTACTGAAATGGGTTTTGAAAACCTTACCCCCATTCAGGAGAAGACCGTCCCTTTTATCACAACACAAAACCGCGACCTTATCGCTCTTGCTCAGACTGGTACTGGCAAAACCGCTGCTTTTGGTTTGCCCGTGCTTAATATGCTTGATGTTGATGTTGCAGATACTCAGTTGCTTGTGCTCTGCCCAACTCGCGAACTCTGTTTGCAGATTACTGGCGATTTGAAAAACTATTCAAAATATCTCAAAGGTCTTGAAATTGTGCCTGTTTACGGTGGTGCAAGCATCGAAACTCAGATTAAATCGCTTAAAAAACGTGCTCAAATAGTGGTTGCCACTCCGGGTCGCGCTATCGACTTGATGAAACGTAAAGCATTAAAAATCAACACTATTCAGTGGCTCGTATTAGACGAGGCCGACGAAATGTTGAGTATGGGTTTCAAAGAGGATCTCGACACTATCCTTGCCGAAACTCCGCAAGAAAAGCGCACTTTCCTCTTTTCTGCCACTATGCCCGCCGACATTGAGCGTATGGCGCACAGTTATATGAAAGACCCTGAGGAAATTGCCGTTGCCAAAAAGAATATTGGTGCCGAAAACGTTGAGCATCATTACTTTATGGTACGCAGCAAAGACCGTTACGAGGCTCTTAAACGTATTGCCGACGTCAACCCCGATATTTACGCCATAGTATTCTGCCGCACCCGTATGGAGTGCAAAGAGGTGGCAGACAAGTTGATGGCAGATGGTTACAATGCCGATGCCCTTCACGGCGACCTTTCGCAGGCTCAGCGCGACAACGTTATGCAGCGTTTCCGCAGCAAGCACCTGCAAATTCTTGTGGCTACCGACGTGGCTGCCCGTGGCTTAGACGTTAACGAACTTACACACGTTATTAATTATAACCTCCCCGACGACCCTGAGGTTTATATCCACCGCAGCGGACGTACTGGTCGCGCAGGCCGTTCGGGTATTTCAATTTCGATTATTCACCTTAAAGAAAAAGGCAAACTCAAAGATATTGAGCGCATTTGCAAAAAGAAATTTGAGCAAAAGCCAGTTCCTAACGGTAAGGAAATCTGCGAGATACAGTTGATGGACCTTATCGACAAAATGCGCAATGTAGAAATCGACGAAAAACAAATTTCGGTTTTTGAGGAACGCATAGCCGAAAAACTCGCCGATATGAGCCGCGAGGATATTATCAAGAAATTTGTTTCGATGGAGTTCAACCGTTTTCTTGATTACTATCGCAACGCATCCGACATCAATGTGGACGCATCTGCCGAAAGCGAAGGTCGCCGCGAAAAAGGTAAACGCGACAGGGGAGGCAAAGAGAAAGGCAGTTTCCGCCGCGAAAAGGTTAAATATTCACGCCTTTTTGTAAGTCTTGGCACCAAAGACGACCTTACACCCGCCAAGATGATGGGCTTTACAAACCGCATTGTCAATAATCGCGATGTTATTATAGGTCAGATAGATATAATGCGCAACTTCTCATTCTTTGAGGTTGACACCGACCACGAGAAAGAGGTTGTAGACGCAATGAACGGCGCAAACTTCGACGGTCGTGAAATTTCTGTTGAGGTGGCATCATCTACCGGCGCACACGAAGGACGCGAAAAAGATAGCGTTCGCGACCGCAACAAAGATTTCGACGGCAAAAAACGCAAAGACCGCAAGGAACACAAAGAGCGTCGTCGCGACAATGAGAGCCGCAGCCGTCGTCGTCACAAAGCCGAAGCCGATGATTTTTTCCGCGGTGGCAAAAAACGTAGAAGATAGATAAATAGTGATAATAGTTTGATAGTTAAGATTATGCAGTTTCGCTTTTAAGCAACGGAACTGCATTTTTTTTAAGCATTTTATTGAAAAAAACAAAAAAAACACTTTTCTTTGCATTACAAACACATTATTAACACCAGATGAACACAATAGGTAATATATATAAGGTGTCGATATTTGGCGAATCGCACGGAGTGGCACTTGGATGCTGTGTAGACGGCTGTCCGGCTGGTATTCCGCTCACCGAAGACGATTTTGCCGAAGACCTTGCCCGTAGAAAATCAGGCGCAAAAGGCACCACACCACGCAAAGAAGACGACCTTCCGCAGATAGTTAGCGGCGTATTTCAAGGACATACCACAGGTGCGCCCATCACTATTCTGTTTCATAACAACAACACCAAGAGCAAAGATTATTCGCAGTTGTTCGACCATCCGCGCCCGGGTCACGCCGATTTTGTGGCACGTGTTAAGTATGGCGGATTCAACGATTACACCGGCGGAGGACATTTCTCAGGTCGCATAACTCTTGGTTTGGTGGCGGCAGGTGTAATTGCCAAAAAAATCATCGCACCTATGAATGTCAACGCCCAAATTTTGGAAGTGGGCGGCAGCAAAGATATCGAATCCGCTGTGGCAAAGGCAATTGAAACCCACGACTCTATCGGCGGCATTGTGGAATGTACTATTAACAACGTGCCTGTGGGATTGGGCGAACCGTTTTTCGCCTCGGTAGAATCCGAAATTAGTAGAATGGCATTTTCGATTCCTGCCATCAAGGGCATAGAGTTTGGCGCAGGGTTTAATGTGGCAAAAATGACTGGCAGTCAAAATAATGATAATATTCTTGATGTCAACGGACGCACCGAAACCAACAACGCAGGCGGTATCAACGGTGGCATTTCCAACGGCAATCCTATTGTTTTTCGTGTGGCAGTTAAGCCCACACCGAGCATTTCTTTGTCGCAAGACACCTTTAATATAAAAGACGGAAAAGTGGAACCGCTTGTAATTCAAGGCCGTCACGACCTCTGCATAGTGCTTCGTGTTCCACCCGTTTTAGAGGCAGCGGCTGCCATAGCCCTTGCCGACCTCAGCCTTGTGGCGCAAACGGCAAAGAGGGTTTTTACAAAACAGTAAACTATTGAATGTGAAAGACAAAGCCTATTTTGCATCGGATTTTCATCTTGGAGCGCCCAATAGGGAAATTTCGCTCGAAAGAGAACGCCGCATTATCGCTTGGCTCGATTTTATTAAGCCAAACGCGCAGCAATTGTTTCTCTTGGGTGATATATTTGATTTTTGGTACGAATGGAAACGCGCTGTGCCAAAGGGCTTTGTAAAATTTCTTGCCAAACTTGCCGAATTGGTAGAGAACAGCACAAAACTCTATTTTTTTACTGGCAACCACGATATTTGGGCATATCATTATTTAGCCGACGAAATAGGAGCGGAGATAATTCGTAAACCGCAATTGTTTGAAATTCAGGGTAAAAAACTTTATCTTGGTCATGGCGACGGTCTCGGACATCACGACCGAAAATATAAGATAATGAAAGCCATTTTTACTAACCGATTGTTGCAGTGGATGTTTTCTAATATGTTGCATCCCAATTTTGCACTTTGGTTGGGCAGCAAATGGTCGCTAAGCCGCAATGCCTACGAGCGCAGTCCTGAATTTCACGGCGAAAAAGAGTGGCTTGTGGAGCATATCCGCGAAATTATGCCCCAAATTAATGCCGATTATTATATCTTTGGACATCGTCATTGTGCAGTTGAATATCCTCTTGGTAATGATGTAACATACATAAATACAGGCGTTTGGTTTAAATCATCGCCCTACGCCGAACTAAGCGAAGGAACACTATTACTCAAAAATTTTGACCTATGAAAAAAGTAACAGCCATAATCTGCGGAAAAAATCCCAACGCAGAGCAAATGAAGGAAGAAATCGTGCGGAACTTTGGTTCGGCATTCGACCTCACTTGCTACATTACTCAAAAAGGTACGGCCTCCGCTATTGCTGCTCAAGCTGCCGACAATGGTGTAGATGCAATACTCGCTGTTGGTGGCGATGGCACTATAAACGAGATAGTTAACGGTATTGTGCGCGAGTTTGTGGATATTTCTATACTACCATCGTTAGCCTTAATACCCTTTGGCACAGGCAACGACCTTGCCCGCACTATCAACGCCGGAAGCAATTACGCTAAAATTATCGAAAAAATCAACAACGACGATTATATCATTTCTGACGTAGCCTCAGCCGCTTATAAAACTCACAGCGGCGACGACAATTCTCGTTACTTTGTCAATATCTGCGACATAGGTCTTGGTCCATCGGTAATTTCAAAAGCCGAACGGTTAGCCAAAAAAATGCCCGGTTCGTTGGCGTACACTTTAGGCGCAGTGGCAACAATGCTTTTTCCGCCCAAGATAAACATTAGGCTCACCACAAATGATTTTACAGTTGAAGGACCAATGTCGGAAATATGCGTTGCCAACGGAAAATATTTTGGCGGGGGATATGGCATTTCGCCCTATTCTGAATTTAACGACGGCTTGCTGGATATTGTCTATATTAAAAAACTATCTTTTTGGAAATTTTTGGCTCAATTACATAAAGTTAGATTGTGCAAATTTGTGTATGCCGACAAAATATTTTACCGCAAAACCACCATCTGCCGCATTGAATCAATTGATAAAAAACAAATTGATATCGAAATCGACGGCGAACTTGTGGGCACTACTCCGTTGGAAATAAAAATTTTATCATCTTCGCTAAAAATATTTGTTGATACAAAATAAAAGTGTAATTTTGCACCCGAAAAATTTTATTAAAACAATTACATAAAAACAAAACATCATGCCTGTTAAAATTAGATTAGCAATACACGGTAAGAAGGGCTACGCATACTATTCGATAGTAGTTGCCGACTCAAGAGCGCCACGAGATGG
>JAGCDD010000038.1 GCA_017651345.1 Bacteroidales bacterium
ACGATGGTTTCGATTTCGTCGTCGCGGAGGCGCACTTTTTTGAGTCCGTTGGCGTCTTTGTACTCTTCGCCGAGTTTCGATGCGTCCACAAGGATTACTTTGTCGGAGTCTGATTTTTGGTTTTTGTCGAAAAACAGTACCGAAACGTTTGTGCCGGTGTTTGCAAACACGTTGCTCGGCATCGACACCACGCCCGAAACAATATGGTCGTCAACAAGGCGGCGGAGAATCTTGTTTTCGATGCCCGATTTGGCTGTGATAAAGCCCGTGGGGATAACGATTGCACCCTTGCCGCCCGATTTTATGGAGTTGACCACGTGCTGAATAAAACAGGTGTATATCGCCATCGACTCCTTTTTCTTGGCAGGGACAGACGGCACGCCCGCCCAAAAACGGAATTTGTCGGTGGCTATGGTTTCGCGGTAATCGGAGAAATCGAGTTTAAATGGCGGATTGGATACCACAAAATCGAATTTGCGGAGTGTGGAGTCGGCGTTTTTGTGGGCGGGATTGGTGAGAGTGTTGCCCTTTACGATGTTTTGGATGCTGTCAACAAGGTCGTTGAGTATGAGGTTGAGGCGGAGCATCTGCGACGATTTTTGCGAGATGTCTTGACTAAAAATTGTGCATCTGTCGGTGCCGATTTGGTGCGCCAATGCAATCAACAAAGTGCCCGAACCCGCCGTTGGGTCGTAACAGGTTTTGCTTGTGAGTTGAGCGTCGTCGTCCACCAAAAGCCGTGCAATGATGGCGGCGATAGATTTTGGCGTGAAATATTCGGCGTATTTGCCGCCGCCCGCCGTGTTGTAGTCTTTGATAAGGTATTCAAAAATATCCGAAAAGAAATCGTATTTTTGGTCAAAGACATCCTCAAAATTGAAGTCGGCAAGTTTTGAGACCAACGCCTTTGCAAAATTGTCGCGCTGTTCCACTTCTTGTATCAATGTTGTAACGCGCTCAAAGATAGTAATTTTGGTTTCGCCAACGCTTGCCATCGAAAATATGTCGGCGTTGATATTGGCAATTGCGAGGAGAGTGCCGTCGAGAGTGTCGCCAAATTCTTTTTGATTGCAGGCGTTGTAGAGGTGTCCCAAAGTGTGTTCGGGACGCAGCCTCGGCGTATTGTGGTCCATATACGACCAAAGGTCTTCCACCTCGTCGTCGGTGAAAGTGTCGTATTCGGCATCCCATTTTTCGGCGTTTGAAATGCGGGCGCCATATTTGAGGTTTTTCTTTATTTGAGATGCAAACTTGTCGTTGAGAAACTTATACAAAAATATCTCGGTGATAATCTTGTATTCGTTTCCATCGTTGCCAAGCCCTGCGTTGCCACAAACGGCTTTGAGCGAATCTATGAGGTTTACGGTGCGTTCTTTGATGTCCATTAGTATATACGTTGTGTGTTAAAAATCATCTGATTGTATTGAGCATAATATTCGTTGGCAATCGACCTTTGAATAAACTTGCGGTCGTCGATATTGGCAGTAATATTAAACTCAAAGAGTTTTTTGCTTACCTCGGCAAGCACGTCTTGATTGAAAGCGGCTTCGTTTTTCAAAATGTCGTGTTTGAAAAAAATCATTCGATCTATCCATTCTTTCAAGCGGTTGAGGCCTTCGGCTATCACATATTCCTTGTCGGAAATAATAGGGCGAGCCTTGGTGATGATGCGTTTGGCGTTTTCTTCGGCAATGCGCTTGTGTATGCGCACAAAACGCTCATCCTGATTGTATTTGCTTTTGAGGTTTTCGTTAGCGCGGTTAATCTCACGGAATTTTGCCATAACGGACTACATATAGTTGATTTTTGCTTTGGTGTCGGCAACGTCCTTGGAATCCTTTTTCGCGTAGAAAGTCAACACATACAATAGTTTTACGATAAAGTCTCTGTTATTACTTCTACTTTTATGGAGAACAAAGACCCTAAAAAAATATTTCAGAAATAACTTTATAAAATCAAAAAAAAATACGTAACTTTGCAAAAACTAATAACGCATAATTATGAACTCATACAATTTAGGGTATTTAACTGACGAACAGATTTATAATCACGTCAAGGAAACTGTTTTAAAATACCGCTACAATATAAATTTGGAATCATTCAACAAGAATCTTATCGACCCGATAAAACTAACCTTTGACTCTAAGGTTTACCGGCAGTCGATACGTGAAACCATTGAATCTGAATGTATAAGGCAGATTGACAAAACGAACTCGAACAACATCGGATATTTCCACCAAAACATTTTTCGGCTTGCAGGAAACGGATGGGAAGTTCCCGCAAATGGTGCTGACGATGGTTTTGATGTTACAAACCATACAAGACATATTTTCTGTGAAGTTAAAAACAAACACAATACTATGAACTCTGCGTCTTCTCAAAAGACATATCTCAAAATGCAGAAAAAACTTTTGGAAGACGACAGGGCAACTTGTTACTTGGTTGAGGTTATTGCCAAAAAATCACAAGACATAGAGTGGACTGTTTCTGTTGATGGCAGACAGTACACACATAACAAAATACGCAGAATCTCTATGGATAAGTTTTATGAACTTGTATTCGGAGACAGAGAGGCGTTCAAAAAGTTGTGTACGATTTTGCCAACAATTATTGATGATGTCATTAATGAAGGCGACATAGTCCAAAGCACCAACACAGTTTTTGACGAACTCAACGATATATCGACAGACATACTCAAAAGTCTTTACTTACTTTCTTTCAAAACATACGAGGGATTTCAAAACTTATAAAAAAATGACAATTATCAATTCAACCAATTTGGCGAGTGTTTTAGTCGTTTCAAATTCAACAGTGGATTCTTGGGTCAAGTGCGGCAAAATTTCTCCGCTGAAATCTGATAATTCATACTCGTATTTTGACTTGCACAAATTGCCATTTCCCGAAATACAACAGATGTCTCAATCCTCTTGGGAAACTGAGGAAAATATAAAACCTGTCAGGAAATTCAATTCAATTGAACTATTTGCCGGTGCTGGCGGGCTTGCGCTCGGTCTGCATAAAGCGGGGTTCAATCACGTGTTACTTAATGAGTTTGACAAAGATGCCTGTGAAACTTTACGACTGAATTTCAAAGACACGGTAGTTGCAGAATGTGATATACACGACCTTGATTTCACACCATACAAAGGCAAAATTGATTTTCTTTCAGGTGGTTTCCCTTGTCAGGCGTTTTCGTATGCTGGCAATCAAAAAGGCTTTGAAGACGCAAGGGGTACACTTTTTTTTGAACTTGCACGCGCTATCAAAGAAACGCAGCCAAAAGTTTTTCTTGGTGAAAATGTCAAAGGACTTGTTACTCACGACAACGGAAAGACATTTAAAGTCATTTCACAAATAATTGACGATTTGGGCTATTACCTCGTCCCGCCAAGGGTTTTGAAAGCCGTTATGTACAAAGTTCCACAAAAAAGGGAACGAATTTTTCTTGTTGGAATTCGGAAGGATTTGGCAGATTTGGTAAAATTTTATTGGCCCAGCCCATATCATAGGGTAATGACATTGCGAGATACTTTTTACAAAGGAGAACTTTTTGATAGTGATGTTCCGCAAAGTTCGGGACAAAAATATCCGAAAAGGAAAGCCGAAATTCTTTCACAAGTTCCTATGGGCGGCAATTGGCGAAATCTTCCCGAAGAATTGCAGCGAGAATATATGAAAGGTAGTTTCCATCTTGAAGGAGGAAAGACAGGAATGGCTCGCCGTCTTTCATTAGATGAACCTTCTTTGACGCTGACTTGTGCACCTGCACAAAAACAAACTGAGCGTTGTCATCCGTTGGAAACCCGACCACTGACAGTGCGTGAATACGCTCGTATTCAGACATTTCCAGATAGTTGGCAATTCGCTGGTAACGAATCAAGCCAATACAAACAAATCGGTAATGCTGTACCTGTAAATTTGGCAAATGCAATGGGGCACAGCCTAATACGGTTGCTAAATGATATTGAAGCGGCAGTTAATCAGGAAGAAAGGTTATTGGCAAAGACTGCGTAAGATTCGAGTATATAAATTATCGGGGCGGAAATTGTCGCCGGTATCTGAACCCTTGTTGCCTCTGAAAATAACTTTGCCATACGCAAAAAAGTTTTTTAAATGGCAAAGTTACGAAATTTTTTTGGAATGGGAGCAAAAAGTTATCTTCCTTTTTTGGGAAAATTATCACACAATCATCCCTGCGCCAACAGTCTCAAACCTATCGCCGTAAACGAGCCTTGAACCTCTTGTGTGGCGTGGCAGCCGAAGTAAGGTTATTCGCCTCCTGCCAACTTCCATTCTGCCTCGCTGATTTTGAGTTGAGAGTAGGATTCGGTGTATTTGTCGCGGGATTGTTGGTAGAGAAGTTGGGCTTGGAGAAGGTCTGACATTGAGAGAGTTCCGGCGTCGTAGCCGTCGCGGACAATGCGGAG